>VGZJ01000054.1 GCA_016872595.1 Planctomycetota bacterium | reverse complement strand
GGGGCCGGGTACGGTCGCCAGCGGCGCGCCCCCACCGGGCGCGGGCGACACCGCCGGCGGCGGATTCGGCGCGGTCGGCTCGGTCACGCGCACCACGAAGTTGTTCGGCGCGGGCTTCTCGAACTGCACCGCGGTGCGCGGCAGGTAGCGCACGTCGCCGGCCGGCGGCGCGACCGGGTACCACGTCTTCCCCGCGAACGTCACCTTCGGCCCCAGCAGCAACAGGCCGGTCCCGTTCGGCACCTTCACGCGGCGGATGTCGAGCGGCTGCTGAAGCCCGGCCTTGCCCGCGGCCAGCGTGACCTCGTCCTCGGCGTGTACGAACACGTTCTTGGGCGTCGCCTTGTCCGGGGCCGGGTCCTCGATGAACTGCGTCGCGATCCAACTCACCGAACCGTACGGCGCGGACACCGCGAGCCAGCCGTTCGGTTCTTCCTTTTCCACGATGACGACCGCGCCGCGGGCGAGCGTGCCGGTTTCGGGGAAGGCGTCGCTCGGCCCGGCCCGCAGTTTCACCTCGGGGTCGGACACGGCGGCCCGGTACGGCGGCTGCTGGGCGGGAGCGTGCGGGGCGAACAGACCGACGACCAGCCCGACCAGTGCGGCGCGGCGCATGGGGTTCTCCGAAGTTCGGCACAAGGCGGAGCGCGTGAGTACCGGCCGCATACCACGGCCGCGCCGCCGGTCAAGCCGAACCGCGCCGCTGCGCACGTTGAGTTCCGCCGCGCCGCCGCGGTACAATCCCCTTCCCATAGTTTCAAGTTCCACGTTCCAGTAGTTCCAAGTTGAAGAGCTTCAAGGCCGTGCCTTCGCTTGGAACTGTTGGAACTCGGAACTTGGAACTCCTGCGTTCACCCCCACTCGTACCGAAGGGGCTTCCCGTGTCGGACCGTGCCGCACTTCTGATCGCGGTCGAGACGTTCTTCGAGGCCGGGCCGGGCGTGCCGTTCGCCGCGGTCGACTGCGCCGAACTGATGCGCGCGCTCCCGGCCGCCGGGTTCGCCCCGGAGCGCAGCACCCTGCTCGCCGCGCACCGCACCACGAAAGCCGTGATCGCGGCCACGCTCAAGCGCCTCCCGAAGCTCGCGGGCGACGCCGACTCGCTGCTCGTGCTGGTTGCGTCGCGCGGGTTCCGCGCGAAGGGAAAGGGCTACATCGCCTGCGCCGACACCATCGCACCGGACCCGCTCGAAACCGCGCTGCCGGTCGCGGAGTTGCTCGCGGCCGTGAGCAAGGTGAAGGCGAAGGACGTGACCGTTCTGCTCGACATCGACCCGCTCGCGCCGGCCGACGGCAAGGCGTTCGAGCCGGGCCTCGACGAAACCGAACTGGCCGCGCTGTTCGCCGCTTCGCCCAAGTGCGTCGGGCTGTCGGCGTGCGCCGCCGGGGCGCGGTCGTTCGAGGCCGCGGTCCTGCGGCACGGCATCTGGCGCATGCACGTCATCGAGGCCCTCACGGGCAAGCTGCGCGCGGGCGTTGCGAAGGACGGCACGCTGAGCGCCGCGGCCCTGCACGCCTTCCTCGCCGACGCCGTGCCGCGCACGCTGCGCCGGGCCTACAACGCGCCGCACGAGCAGGCCCCGGCGCTGTACGGCGGGGCCAACGCCGGGGCCGCGGTCGCGGACTTGGCGAAGCTCCTCGGCCCCGGCACCGACCTGCTCGACCCGGCGCGCATGAAGCGCGTCGCGTTCCGCGCCGAGAGCCCCGGTCAGGTGCGCGAACTGGCCGGTTACCGCAAGTCGCACACGCTGCCCGAGCGCGCCAACGACTGGGCGCGGAAGTACGTGAACCGCGTGGCCGCGGCCGACATCAAGGCCGACCTCGATGCCACCTTCGATATGGTGCGCGAGGAGTTCGGGTACAAGCGCAAGGACTTGGACGTGTCCGCGGAGCGCGACGGCGTCGGGTTCATCCGCACCCCGGATTTCGAGTACACGGTGACGGTCGAGGTGAACCCGGACGACACGACGGGGGTGATCTGGCGGCGCGAGTTGGGCCGCATGTCCGGGCCGGAGTTCGTGCGCTCGGAGGGGTTCCGCAACGTGTTCGGCGCGCGGTTCGATCAGCTCGTGTTCGAGTTCGGCGCGGCGGTGGACGTGGCCGAGTTCGTGGACCGGATCGAGGACGCGCCGCCGGAGGGCGTGAAGGTGAGCGTGGCGAGCGACTCCGGCGCGGCCGTGGTGGCGCTGGCGGGGTTCGCCGGGCGCGTGAGCGTGACCCGCGACGCGGTGGTGATCGCGGGCCAGACCGGGAACCCCGCGAGCCTACTGGAGCAGTTCCTCGCGTTCCTGCGCAAGTTCGGCGCGCTGGGCGAACCGAAGGCACTGGCCGCGCCGCGCGGGTGAGCGGCGTGCCCGCACTCATCCCGATTTCATGTCTCCGTGGGTAGGATGCGCGGGTTTACCGGGTGCCCGTTTCGCCTCGCACAAGGGGTTCCCCATGCGCCGCTCCGCGCTGTTCCTCGCGCTCGCCGTGCTGTTCACCGCCTCCGCCACCCGCGCCGACGACTGGCCGCAGTTCCGCGGGCCGGGCGGTACGGGTGTCGTCACCGACCCGAAGGTTCCGACCGAGTGGGGCGCGGACAAGAACGTCGCGTGGAAGGTGAACCTCAAGGGCGTCGCGTGGTCGTGCCCGATCATCATCGGCGACAAGGTGATCCTGACCAGCGCCTACGCCGAGGGCCAGTCGAAGCCGAAGGCCGGGGGCGGGTTCGGCGGCGGGGGCGGGTTCCCGAAGGGCGGGGGCGGCGGGTTCGGCAAGGGCGGCGCGCCGAAGGAGACCTACCAGTTCAAGATCGTGTGCCTCGAGCGCGCGAGCGGCAAGACGCTGTGGGAGAAGACCGCGAAAGAGGCCCGGCCCACGATCAGTACGCACGGCAGTAACACGTTCGCCACCGAAACCCCGGTCAGCGACGGCGAACACGTCTACGCCTACTTCGGCATGACCGGCCTGTTCTGCTACGACCTGACCGGCAAGGACGTGTGGAAGAAGGACCTCGGCAGCTATTCGATGATGGCCGGGTGGGGCACGGCCAGTTCCCCGGTACTCGCGGGCGACAAGCTGATCGTGCAGTGCGACAACGAGGAGAAGTCGTTCCTCGCGGCCTACGACAAGAAGACCGGCAAGGATCTGTGGAAGGTGGAGCGGCGCGGCGAGCGGTCCGGGTGGAGCACGCCGCTGGTCTGGAAGACGAAGGACCGCACCGACATCGTCGCCATCGGCGGGCAGAAGATCCGCGGGTACAACCCGGACGACGGCAAGGTGGTGTGGGAACTGGACGTGGGCGGCGGGCAGTGCTCCGCGTCGCCGGTGGCCGATTACGAGTACCTCTACGTCGGCGTGGGGCAGGGCGGCGGTGGTGGCGGCGGGTTCGGCGGGCCGAAGGGCGGCGGCGGGGCCGGGCGCGGCGCCGGCACCCTGTTCGCGGTGAAGGCCGGCGCGAAGGGCGACATCACACTCAAGGCCGGCGAGACCAGCAACGACGGCGTGGCGTGGGCCGCGAGCCGCGCGTGGCCGGGGGCCGCGTCGCCGCTCGTCTACAACGGGTTCGTGTACGTCCTCGACCGCAACGGCGGCTCGGTCAGCGCGTTCGACGCCAAGACCGGCAAGGCCGCTTACACGAAGGAACGAATCCCGCAGGCGGGCGCGTTCTGGGCCTCGCCGTGGGCCGCGGACGGCAAAATCTTCTGCCTCGACGAGACCGGCGCGACCCACGTTCTCAAGGCCGGGGGCGAGTTCGAGGTGGTCCGCGTGAACAAGCTCGGCCGCGACATGTACTGGTCCACGCCGGCCGCGGCCAACGGCGCGCTGTTCGTGCGCAGCGTCGATTCGCTGTACTGCATCGCCAAGAAGTAGCGCGTCCTCGCTTCTGGGGCCGGCCTCAGCGAGGCCGAGCGACGCCACAAGGGGAGCACCGGCCCCGGTGAGGCCGGCTACAGCATGGCATCGCCGCGCACTACTCGCGGCCCAACCACGTCGGCAGTTCGCCGGCCGCGGGCAGCTTCACCACGGTCACGGAACTGATCTTCGGGTGGCCCGTCACCGCGGCCAGCGCCTGTTCCGGCGGCGGGCTGTCGAGGTTCAGAATGCCGATGGCCTCGCCGCCGGGCGCTTGCCGGCCCACGGTCATCTGCGCGATGTTGACCCCGTGCGTGCCGAAGATCGTGCCCACGAACCCGATCAGGCCGGGCACGTCGCGGTGCGTGAACACCAGCAGCACGCCGTCGAGATAGCCCTCCATGCGGAACGGCCCCAGTTGCACGAGCCGCACGTACTGATCGCCGAATAGCGTGCCGGCCGCGACCGTCGTGCCCTGTTCCGTTTCCACTTCGGTGTGGAGCAGCGCGGCGAAATCGCCCTTCTTGGGGTTCGCGCTCTCAACAATTTCGATGCCGCGCTCGCGCGCCAGCAGTTCGGCGTTGACGAGGTTCACCCCGCCGCTGAGCCGGTACTCGAGCAGGCCCGCGGTAAACGCGGCCGTGAGCAGTTTGGTCTTCTGCCCCGCGAGTTCGCCGCGATAGGACAGGACCGCTTTGCGCACCGCGCCGTGCGCGACCTGCGCCTGAAGCAGCCCCAAGCGCCGGGCGAGATCGACGTAGGGCCGCACCTCGGCCAGTTCCGCCGGGTTCACCGCGGCCATGTTGACGGCGTTCGCGACCTGCCCGCGCAGCAGGAAGTCGGCGATCAGTTGCGCCGCCTCGATTGCGACGCTCTCTTGCGCTTCGAGCGTGGACGCGCCGAGGTGCGGCGTGAGGACCACGTTCGGGGCCTTCAGCAGCGGGTTGTCCGCGGCGACCGGCTCGACGGTGAACACGTCCACGCCGGCCCCGGCGACGGTGCCGGCCGCGAGCGCGTCGGCCAGCGCCTGCTCGTCGATGATGCCGCCGCGGGCGACGTTCAGGACGCGCGCGGTCTTCTTCATCAGGCCGAGTTCGCGCGCCCCAATCAAGCTCTTGGTCTGCGCCCCGCCGGGCACGTGGACCGTGAGGAAATCGACCCGCGGGAGCAGTTCGTCGAGGCCCGCGGCGGTGTCGTAGCCGAGTTCCGCGGCCTTCGCCGCGGTCACGAACGGGTCGAGTGCGAGGACGCGCATGTCCAACCCCTTCGCGCGCCGGGCGACCTCGCGGCCGATGCGCCCCAGCCCGATCACGCCGAGCGTTTTGCCGGCGACTTCGGTACCGACGAAGGTGTTGCGGTCCCAGCGGCCGGCTTTCACGGTGGCGTCGGCGGCCGGCACGCGCCGGGCCAGCGCGAGCAAGAGCGCGATCGTGTGCTCGGCCGCGGAGACGGTGTTGCCGCCGGGCGTGTTCATCACCACGACGCCCTTGCGGGTGGCCGCGGGCACGTCGATGTTGTCCACGCCGACCCCGGCCCGCGCGATCGCGCGCAGGTGGCCCACGTCGTCGAAGAACTCGGCGGTCAACTTGGGTTGCGAGCGGCAGATGAGCGCGTCGGCGGCGCGGATCGCGGCCTTGAGGTCGTCGCCCTTGAGACCGGGCCGGTTGTCCACCTCGATCCCGGCCGCGGCGAGCAACTCCACCCCCGCGGCCTCCAACTTGTCGGCGATCAGTACGCGCGGCATTACGGGAAAATCCCTATGACATCGGTTTGAAATCTCGATGTCGAGTAGTTTATTGGCCTGCGCTCAGCGGAACAGGACCGGGCCGAACCCGCCGCCGAACCCGACTGCGAACAGGGTCGCCAGCGCGATCAAGACGAGCACCCCGACCACGATGCCGGACACGGCGAGCGCGCGGTTCGTTTCGCTCTTGAGGCCGGCGCAGCCGAGCACGATGGCGAGCACCGCGAACGGCCCGGACATCGGCCAGCAGCAGAACCCGACGAAGGCGACGAGCGAGAGGATCAGGGCCGCGACCGCGGCCCCGTCGCCCGGCCCGCTCCCGCGGCGGCGCTGCGGGGGCGGGGCGTAATCGTCGTCGTCGTCGTACTCGTCCTCGTCGCGCCGGCGGCGCTTGGCGGGGCGGTCGGCGCGCGCCTTCTTCGGCACCGGGCTCGAGAGGATCACGACGATCTTCGGGTCGTCGCCGTCGCCGCGCTTCGGCTCCGTGGCCTTGAACACTTCGAGGCAGTTCCCGCACTCGATCTCCTCGCCCTCGTGCTTCTTGTCGATCTCGAGGGTCGTGTTGCACGCGGGGCAGGTGACGCGAATGGTTGCCATGTCGGGCGCTCACAGTGCGGTAGGCCGGGTCACGGGCGTGACGGGCGCGGGGGTACCCCTTTCTGTCACTTCCCCAAAAGGACGTACAGCGGCGCGCCCACGGCGATGACGATCACGACGACGATCAGGCACTCGAAGACGACGACGAGGCACGCGCGGCCGAACGCCGTCGGGAGCATGCCGGCGTGGATGCCGGCCGAGATGACGAACTGGAGCGCGATCGCGATCGCGATGAGCATAACGGCCGGGGCGAGATCGTCGATGTCGCGCGCGACGGCTTGGGCCACGAACGACACGATGGCTTGCGCGATGGCGAGGACGTAGGTGATGCCCATCGCGTGGCCGAGGCCCGGTTCGGGGATCGCGCCGGGGGGCGGCTTGCGGCGGCCCTTCGGCCGGTCGTACTCGGCCCAGTCGTCGTAGTCGTACTCGTCGCCGAACTCGTCGTCGTCGTCGTCGTACCGGGTGACGCGCGGGCCGCGCGGGTCCGGCTTCGGCAGGCACTTGTTCGCGAACGACACGCCGCCGCGAATGATGACCGAGCCGATGAGCCCGACGAGCGGGATGATGATGACGATCCCGAACAGAGCCGCTCCCATGTCTGATCCCGTGCGCGCCGCGAGGTGAGGGCACGAGCGTCGGCCCGCGCTGGGGCGATTGTATCGCGGCGCGCCCCCGGAACCAATCGCGAACCGGCGGGCCGCGCGCGCGATACAACAGCGCACAACGGACGCGGGTTTTGCAGGAGTCGCAATGGTCGGTTCGGTGCCCGGACGGCTCGCCGCGATGATGTTCCTCCAGTACTTCGGGCTGAGCGCGATGATCGTGCCGCTCACCCGGTACTTGCAGACCGCGCCCGCGCACGGCGGGCTGGGGTTCGCCCCCACGCAGGTCGGCCTCATCTACGCCACGTTCGCCATCGGCGCGATCCTCGCCCCGCTACTGGTCGGGCTGCTCGCCGACCGCTGGTTCGCGGCCGAAAAGGTCATCGCCGCGGCGCACGCGGCCATGGCCCTGCTCATGGGCGCGGCCGGGTGGTGGTGCGACCGGTTTGACGGCACGAGCACCGACCCCAGCGCCGCGCTCGTGCCCCTGTTCGCGCTCATGCTCGGGTACGCCATCGGCACCCAGATCACGCTCACGCTCACCGTCGTCATCAGCTTCCGTAACCTGCAGGCCGGGGACGGCGCGTTCTGGTACGTGCGGCTCACCGGCACGTTCGGGTGGATCGTGGCGGGCGTGGTCGCCGGGTGGGCGCTGAACCCGATCTCGCCGCAACCGCTGTACCTCGCGGCCGGCACCTCGGCCGTGCTCGCGGTGTTCGCACTCGTGCTGCCGCACACCCCGCCGAAGGGCTACGGCCGTCCGGTCAGCGAAGTGATCGGCCTCCCGGCGCTGAAGATGTTTCGCGACCGCCCGTTCGTCGTGTTCGCCGTCGTACTGCTCGTGTGCAACATGATGAACCAGTTCTACGGGCTATTCGTGCCGCCGTACCTGAAAGACCTCGGCGTGGAAGTGGACCTCGGCGCGTGGGGCCGGCTCGCCCCGGAAGTGATCATGACGGTGGCGCAGTTCTGCGAGATCGCGTGCATGGCCGCGACCCCGTACCTGCTCCGCAAGTTCGGCCTGAAGCGGCTCATGGTGCTCGGCCTCGTGGGGCTGGTGGCGCGGAACACGCTGCTGTGGGCCGCGAACGTGCCCGGCGTGGTGGCCGGCGCGCTCCCGTTGCACGGCTGGGGCTACGCCTTCTACGGGCTGCTCGGCTCGTACTTCGTGGACCGCGAGGCCCCGCCGCACCTGCGGGCCGGCGCGCAATCGCTGGTCACGTTCCTCGGCAGCGGCCCCGCGGTGCTGGTCGGCAACTTCCTCGCCAGCAACACGGTCGAGGTGAACCGCACCGCGGCCGGCACGACCGACTGGCCCGCGGTGTGGATCGTCCCGCTGGTGGGGTACGTCGTCGCGCTGGTGGTGTTCGTCGCGCTGTTCAAGGAACCGCAAGAAGTGAAGAACTAGTTTCGCGCAAAGCCGCGAAGACGCAAAGACGCGAAGAAGTCAGAAGAGTTTTGACAGGATGAACAGGACGAGCACAGGTGGAAGAAGAGAAGTCCGGTTCTCAATACCGCTGCGTTCTGTTTTCATCGTGTGAATCCTGTTCATTCTGTCAAAATCTCTTTGCCATGCTGTTGCGTTCTTCGCGTCTTCGCGGCTTTGCGTGAGGTTGTCTGTCCGAGTTCAACCATGTCCAAGTTCTTCAAGTACAAGTCCGTCGCGGACCTCGAAGCGGAGGGCGCGCGCCTCGGCCTCGATCTGCGCTTCTCCGACGACCTCGCGCCGACCTTCGCGGCACTCGCGGTCGGGCCGCGTGCCGTTGGGAACCGCTGGTGCGTTCACCCGATGGAGGGGTGCGACGGAGAACCCGACGGCACGCCGGGCGCGCTGACCTTTCGCCGCTATACGCGGTTCGGCGCGGGCGGCGCGAAGCTCATTTGGGGTGAGGCGTGCGCGGTCACGAACGAGGCCCGCGCGAACCCGCGGCAGATCGCGCTCAACGAGCGCACCAAGCCGGCGTTCGCGCGCCTCGTGGCCGAATGCCGTGCGGCCCACGTCGCCGCCAACGGTACGGACTCCGACCTGCTGTTCGGCCTGCAACTCACGCACTCCGGGCGGTACAGCCACCCGCGGCCGGTCATCGCCACGCGCGACCCGCTCCTCGACCCGCGCACCGTTGTGGACAAGGCCACCGGCGCGACCGTGACGCCCGAGTACCCGCTCATTACGGACGACGAACTGAAGCGCCTCGTGGACGACTACGCCCGCGCCGCGAAGCTGGCCGCCGAAGTCGGGTTCGACTTCATCGACGTGAAGCAGTGCCACCGCTACCTGCTGAACGAACTGCTCGGCGCGCGGAACCGCCCCGGCGTGTACGGGGGCAGCTACGAGAACCGCACACGGTGCGCGCGCGAGGCGATTCAGGCCGTGCGCGCCGCGGTGCCGGCGCACGTGGTCCTCGCGACCCGCATGAACGTCTTCGACGGCATCCCCTTCCACAAAGCCGCGAGCGCCGACGGCGCGCCGGACGCGCACGCGCTGCCGCTCGCCAACGGCTGGGGCATGTCCGAGAGCGACCCGTTCGCGGTCGATCTGACGGAACCGCTGCGCTGGATCGGCGACATGCGCGCGCTCGGCGTGACGCTAGTAAACGCGACGATGGGCAACCCGTACGCGCAGCCGCACTACGGCCGCCCGTTCGAGTACCCGCCGCCGGACGGGTACGAGTCGCCGGAGCACCCGCTGGTCGGTGTGGACCGGCACTTCCGCGCGACCGCGACAATTCAGGCCGCGTTCCCCGACCTCGCGCTGGTCGGCACCGGGTACAGCTACCTGCAAGAGTTCCTGCCGCAGGCCGCCGCCGCGAACGTGCGCGACCGGCGCGTGAGCATCGTCGGCGTGGGCCGCGCGACGCTCGCGCAACCCGACTGGGTGCGCCAACTACTCGAGCACGGCAAACTCGACCGCAAGCGCGTGTGCCGCACGTTCAGCTACTGCACCGCGCTGATGCGCGCGAAACAGCACCCGCTGGGCCAGTACGAAACCGGGTGCCCGCCGTTCGACAAGGAGGCCTACGGCGACGTGTGGAAAGAGGTGCAGCAACTGGGCGCGAAGAAGCCGACCTGAGCGCCGCGGGGCTTACTCGCCGGCCGGCTCGCTCCAGCGCGGGGCGAGCGCGTGCGGCACGCCGAACTGGTCGCACACGCGCGCGACCACGAAATCGACCATGTCCGCGACCCCGCGCGGGCGCGTGTAGAACGCCGGCATCGCCGGCAGCACCACGGCCCCGGCCTCTGTGACCGCCACCATGTTCCGCAGCCCGATCAGGCCCAGCGGGGTCTCGCGCGGCACCAGCACCAGCTTCCGCCGCTCCTTCAGGTGGACGTCCGCGGCCCGGTGAATCAGGTTCTCCGACGCGCCGTTCGCGAGCGCCGCCAGCGTGCCCATGCTGCACGGGCAGATCGCCATTCCGCCCGTGAGGAACGAGCCGCTGGCGATCCCGGCGCGGAAGTCGCGGAAGTGGTGGTAGCGCAGGCGCGACAGGTCGAGGCCGCTCGCGGCCGGGCCGAGCAGCGCCGCCGGGTCGAACTCGTCCGCGGGCAGGCGCACGGTGCGCCCGGCTTCGGTCTCCAGCACCTCCACCGCGGCCGGGCTGATGGTCAGGTGGACCGTGCGCCCGGCGCGCAGCAGCACCTCGACGAGCCGCACGCCGTAGGGCGAACCGCTCGCGCCGGTGAATGCCACGACCAGATCGGACTGCGCCATGAGGTTCCCTCGCGCGCTTTCGCGCTCGCCTGCGGCTCGCGGCTAACTCGATGCGTCCCTTCCAATCGTATCGCCCGCACTGCACAATGGGGGTGACTAGCAACTCCCACATTGGGAACCGCCATGCGGTGTGTCTTCGCAACTGTGTTGTGCGCGCTCGCGTCGGGCGCGGCCGGCGCGCAACCGGCGGGGCCGGCGAACTGGGCGCTCGACGAGTTGACCCTCAAGACCGGGGTGAAGTTTCAGGGGCTGCTGCTGGCCGAGCGGCCGGACGGGGTCGAGTTCCGCTCGGTGTACCGGAACCCCGGGCGGCCCACGGTCACGCTCACCAGCTACTTCGCCGCGAGCGAAATCGCCGGCCTGAAGAAGCTCGCGGACAAGGACCGCGAGGCCCTGCGCGCCAAACTCGCGGACCTCGATCCCAGCGGCGAGGGCGAGCGCAAGCGGATGGAGTCGCTGGAACTGGTCGCGGCCGACTGGCCCGGCCGCCCGCGGGCCGCGCGGCGGTACGAGTCCGATCACTTCGCGCTCGTTTGCACCGGGTCCGAGGAGCTGACGCGCCGCTCGGCCGCGCGCCTCGAACAGCTCTACACCGCGTTCGCCCGGTTCATCCCGCCGACCGTGAAGAGCGGCCGGCAAACGGTGCTGATGCTCGCTACCGACGACGCGGAGTACCGCGCGCTGCTCGGCCCGCTCGGGCGCGACAAGCTCCTCAACCCCGCCGTGTACGATGTCACCAACAACCAAATCTACTGCGGCAGCGAACTGAAGCGGCTGGGCACCGAGCTCCAGTCCGCGCGGCTCCACCACGGCCAACAGCTCGAAAGCCTGTTCAGCTACGAGGCGGGCCTGCGCAAGCTGTACAAGGGGGACGAACTGGAGCGCCACCTGCGCACGGTCGCCACCGAGCGCGCGCGGGTGTTCAAGGCCGAGGTGGGCAACGGGGCGAAATTCACCGAGGCCACGGCCCGGCTGTTCGCCCTCTTGCACCACGAGGCGTTCCACGCCTACGTCGCCACGTTCGTGTACCCGCCGCTGAAGCCGGACGCGGTGCGCGCCGGCGACGGCACCGGCGAGCTCCCGCGGTGGCTGAACGAGGGGCTGGCGCAAATCTTCGAGACCGCCATCGTCGAGAGCGGCGAGGTCCGCGCCGACTACCCGGATAAGGCGCGATTGGGGCGCGCGAAGGACTGGCTGAAGGGGAAGGGCGGGCCGCTCGTCCCACTGGGCGATCTGCTCGCCACCGGGCGTGACTCGTTCCTCGCCACCCACGCCGACCAGAAGGCCGCGTCCGACCGCGCGTACCTGTCGAGCTGGGCGCTGGCCCACTACCTGACGTTCGACCGGCGCGTGATCGGCACCGCGGCGTTCCGCAAGTACCTGATCGCGGTGAACGGCGGCGGGGACCCGAAGGCGGCGTTCGCCGGGCTGGTGGGGAAAGACCTCGCCGCGTTCGAGAAGGACTGGCACGAGTACATCGGGCGCTTGAAGTAAGGCGCGATCACCTCTCCACGCCCGCGAGGGGGCCGCCGCGGGCGAACAGGGCGTCCACGCGCGCCGTCACCCCGGGGTCGGCCCCCAGCGGCGGCGGCATGTGCGGCTTCAGCCGCGCGTCGATCACCACCGGCCCCGCGCAGCCCCAGTGCTTGTGCCGCGTGAACGCGCTCGCGCCGCTCACGTCGCGCGCCGGGTCCGACCGCGTGAACACCGCCCAGAGGAAGTTGTTCAGCGCCCGCGCTATGAACTCGGAGTCATCGACGACAACGAGCAGCGGAAATGTGGGCAGTGGGCAGCGGGCAGTGGACAGAGCCGAGCAAAGGCGGGTCGTGTCAGCTTCCCAGTCGCCCGCGCCGCACGCGGGGCCGCGTATCGCGAGGACGCCCGGCAGCGCGACGCGCGGGTCGGTGAAGCCGTCCGGCAAACTCAGGTCCGCGGGCACTTCGGTGCCGAGGGCGCGGCGCTTCGGTCCCGCCGCGGCGATCACCAGCTTGCTCCCGGCGTTCAAGCCCTGCCCGGCCGAGTAGTCGAGCGTGTCGATGGTCGTGCGCGTTTGGAAGTGCAGGTCGCGTTCGGGGTCGAAGCGCTCCAGCAGGTGCCGCAGGAACGCCGGGATGTCGTGGACGTCGAGGTCCGGGGCGTCCTCCTTCGCCGCGATGAACAGGTACTTGGCCAGCGACAGTTGCCCCTGACCGAGTACCGCGTTGGCGAGCGTGAGCAGTTCTTGCGGGCGGCGCGTTTCGGCATACGGAACGTACCGCTCGGAGCCGATGGCGAGCAGCAGCGGGTGAACGCCGGCGGCATCGACCGCGTGGACCGCGTGCAGCCCGGCGATCACGGTCGGGATCACCGGGCCGGTTAGCTCGTGGATCAGTTCCCCGAAGGTGGTGTCTTCCTGCGGCGGCCGGCCGACGACGGTGAACGGCCAGATCGCGCCCGGCCGGTGGTAGACCGCTTCGACGGTCATTACGGGGAAGTCGTGGGTGAGGCTGTAGTAGCCGAGGTGGTCGCCGAACGGCCCTTCGGGTTTCGTTCGCGCCGGGTCGATCCAACCGCTGATGACGAAGTCGGCCTCTGCGGGCATCGGAAGCGAGCGGCGCGGCGTAAGCCCGCCGGTAGCCGCAGCAGAGGACACGCGTAGCGGTTCTCGATGTACAGCTACCGGCGGGCTTACGCCGCGCCGCTCGCTAGGGGTGGCCATTACAACGCGCCGCCCCCCCAGCGCGGCGGCGAAGGCCAGTTCCGGCAGGCCTTCCGGCAGCGGCATCACGGCGGCGACCGCGAGCGCGGGCGGGCCCCCGACGATCACGTTCACGCGCAGGCGCTCGCCGCGGCGCACGGCCGCGGCGTGGTGCGCGCCGATCCCGCGATGAATCTGGTAGTGAAGGCCGACCTCGCGGTCGGGGACGTAGTCGTTGCCGCTCAGTTGCACGCGGTACATCCCGAGGTTGGACTTCGCCCAGCCGGGTGCGTCCGGGTGCTCGGTGTACACCTGCGGGAGCGTTACAAACGGACCGCCGTCGCGCGGCCAACTCTTCAGCCGCGGCAATTGCGAAACGGTCGTGGTGTGGCGCAGCACCGGCCCGGAGCGCACGAACTTGGGCCGTAACCGCCACGCGAGCAGCGGCACCTTCCAGTAGCGCCACGGGCGCTTGCGGAAGTTCGACGGATCGGTCTTCAGCTCGACCAGTTTGCGCACGTCGTCGAGCGCGTCGCGGAAGAGGAACTTGGCGCGGGCGATCGTGCCGAACAGGTTCGATACCATCGGGAACGGCGTGCCCTTCACGCGCGCGAAGAACAGCGCCGGTCCGCCCGCGGCGTACACCCGCCGGTGGATTTCGGCGGCCTCAAGGTCCGGGTCGATCTCCTGTTCGATGCGGACCAGTTGTCCGGTGCGCTGGAGGTCGGCGGCGGCGGCGGCGAGCGTGCGGTATCCCATAGAAACGGGGTGTTGTACGCCCGGCACAGAATTACCCTGTGGCGCGAACGGGTTCGGGTCGGTTTCTGAGATTTCGGTCGCAGGCGCGAACCGGCGCGCGGACTTTTCCGCCGCGGGCGTTTGGAACGGTTGCGACACGACTTATGGTACGGTAGCGACTATTCCCGGGCGCGCGCCCGGTTCGGTCGCGGACCCGAAGAACCGCACAAGGAAGCCGTGACACAACCCCCGCGCCCGCCGTTCCCGTGGGTTCCGGCCGCGCTGCTCGTCGCGGCGGCCGGAGCCGCCACGTACTGCGCGGCCAGCCTGCCGCCGTTGTACGCGGGGCCGGTCGCCGGCGCGCTGGCGCTGGTCGCGGGGGTGGTGGGGTGGGCCGGGCGCGCGGCGCGCGCGCCGGCGGCGGCTCTGCCGCCGATTGCCGGCCCCGCGCCCGTGACCGACTCGCTCCCGCCCGGCTCCGAGGCCCGGATGCGGCTGCTCGAATCGGCCGTGGTTCACGCGCACGACGCGGTCGCGATTCTGGAGGCCGCGCCGCGCCCGGACAGCGGCCGCGCCGTGCTGTACGTGAACGAGGCGTTCTGCCGGCTCACCGGGTACGGGCGCGAGGAGATCATGGGGCGCTCGCTGCACCTGTTGCGCGGCCCGTCCACGGACCCCGAATCGCTGGCCCGGCTGCGCGAGGCGATGGACACCGGGCGCTCGCTCCGTGTTGAACTGCGGAACTACCGCAAGGACGGGGTGCCGTACTGGGTCGATCTGAGCGCGGTCCCGGTTCCGGACCCGACCGGCAAGATCGCCCACTGGCTGCTGATCCAGCGCGACATCGACCGGCGCAAATCGGCCGAGCGCCGGGCCCGCCAGTCCGGGCAGTTGTTGCGCGCCATCATTGATGCGTTCCCCGGCCCGATCAGCGCGAAGGACCGCGACTCCCGTTATCTGGTGATGAACCAGTTCCAAGCGGACATGCTCGGCGTGGCCCCGGAACTGGCGATCGGGCGCACCGCGGCCGAACTGACGAACGCCGAGTACGGGTCGGTCACGGCGGACCGCGACCGCGAGGTCATCGCGACGTGCCACCCGGTGCAGTACGAGGTGCGGTACCCGGCCCCGACCGGGGACGGGCGGCCGTGGCTCACGACGAAGGCCCCGCTCTGGATGCCGGACGGGATCGACAGCGAGCCGGCCGGGGCGCGCGGGGTCGTAACCGTGGCGCTGGACATTTCCGCGCTCAAGGCCGCCGAGGGCGCGCTGCGGCGCAGCGAGGAACGGTACCGGCAACTGTTCCGCGCGGTCCCGCACCCGGTGTTCGTGTACGACGCGCACACCCTGCGCATCCAGTCGGTGAACGAGGCCGCGGTGCGCAAGTACGGGTACGCCCGCGAGCAGTTCCTCGCGATGTCCATGACCGACATCTGCCCGCCGGACGACGTGCCCCGCGCGACCCTCGGCGCGGCCGGCGACAGTTCGCTGCCGGACGGTCCGCCGGCCGCTCGCCGGCACGTCACCGCCGCGGGCGCGGTCCTCGACGTGGACGTGTCGTCGTTCGTGCTGAACCTCGAAGGCCAAGCGGTGAAGCTCGCGCTGGTGAACGACGTGACCGAGCGCCGCCGGGCCGAGGACGAGCTGCGCCGCAGCGAGGAACTGTTCCGCGGCATCTTCGAGAGCACCGGCGCGGGCGTGTCGCTGACCGACGCGAGCGGGCTGTTCGTGTCGTGCAACCCGGCGTTCGCCGCGATGCTCGGGCGCTCGGTCGAGGAGGTGCTGCGGCTGACCCCGGCCGCGATCACCCACCCGGACGACCTGCCCGGCCAGACGGCCCTGATGGACGAGGTGCGCGCCGGGCGCCGCGACCGCTTCACGTACCCGAAGCGGTACGTCCGGCCGGACGGCGAGACCGTGTGGGTCGAGCTGTCGTTCGCCGCGATCCGCACCCCGGAGGGCGCGTACGAGTACGGCCTCGGCGTGTCGGTGAACGTGACCGAGCGCCGCAAGCTCGAGGACCAGCTGCGCCAAGCGCAGAAGATGGAGGCCGTGGGCCAGATGGCCGGCGGCATCGCCCACGACTTCAACAACATCCTCACCGCGGTGATCGGGAACCTGTCGCTCGTGCGGCTGAACGAGTACGACCCGAACCGGCCACTGGTGTGCGCGGCGGAGCAGGCCGCGGTGCGCGCCGCGGACCTGACCCGCAAGCTCCTCGGGTACGCCCGGCGGAACCAACTCGTGTTCGCCCCGGTCGAGGCCCGCGACGCGCTGACCGAGGTGGCGGCGCTGTTGCGCCCCACGCTCGACCCGCGCATCACGCTGACGGTGGTCGCGGACCCGGACTGCCCGCCGGTCCACGCCGACCCGACGCTGCTCAACCAAGTGCTGATGAACCTGTGCCTGAACGCGCGCGACGCGATGCCCGGCGGCGGCGCGCTGGCGCTGACCGCGAACCCGGTCGAGCGCGGCCCGGACGACCCGTGCCCGGCCGGGTGGAGCGACCTCGCCCCCGGGCGGTACGTCCGCATCGCCGTGGCCGACACCGGGCACGGCATGTCCGAAGACGTCCTCGCGCGCATGTTCGAGCCGTTCTTCACCACCAAGGGCATCGGCAAGGGCACCGGGCTCGGGCTGCCGATGGTCCACGGGATCGTGAAGCAGCACCACGGGTGGATCGAGATCCACTCGCGCCCCGGCGCGGGCACGCGGATCGAACTCAACCTGCCCATCGCCGAGGTGACGAACACGCCCGCGGTGTCGGACGCGCCCACGCCACTGCCCACGGCCCTGACGGAGCAGGTGCCGGCCCACGTCGCGCGCCCGCCGCGCCCGCACACCGTGCTCCTCGTGGACGACGAGGCGATGATCCGCGACCTCGGGCGCACGGTCCTCACCCGCGCCGGGTTCCGCGTCCTCACCGCCGACGACGGCCAAGACGCGGTCGAAGTGTTCGCGCGGCACCGGGCCGAAATCGACCTCGTTATTCTGGACGTGACGATGCCGCGCATGAACGGGCGCGACGCCTTCCACCGGCTACAGGAACTGAACCCCGCGGCCCGCATCATGTTCTCGACGGGCTACTCGGCCGACGACCTGCCCGAAGTGGAAAGCTCCATCGGCCTGTTGAGTAAGCCGTACCGCCCGCAAGACCTCGTGGCCGCGGTGCGCACCGCGCTGACCATCACCCCGCAACCCGTCGGGTAGCGCCGCGGGGCGGCGCGCCTCAGTACTTCGCGAGGTCGCCGCCCTTTCCGAGTCCCAACCCGTCCGCGACCTGCTTCGCGCCCTCGCTCATGAACTTCAGCTCGCTGTTCACGGCGATGAACTGCCACCCCTCCGCGATGCGCGCCTTCGCTTCTTCGATGCTGAACGTGTGAATGCCGGCGGGCACGCCGATGCGCTTCGCCGCGGCGAGTATGTCCGAGAGCGCCTGCCGGAACGCCTCCGGGGTGGGCGGCTTGCCGTCGGCGCTGCGCATGGTCGCGGCGAGGTCGTTGGGGCCGACGAACACCGCGTCCACGCCGGGCACCGAGTACACCTCTTCAAAGTTCCGCACCGCCTGAATGTGCTCGCACTGGAGCACGATCAGGATTTCGTCGTCGGCCTTGGCGTAGTAGTCGGCCGGGGTCGCGCCGAAGTTCAGCGCGTGAACGCTGCCGCCGACGCTGCGCGTGCCGCGCGGCGGGTACAGGCACGCGCTCACCGCGGCCGCGGCCTCGGCGCGGGTACACACCATCGGCACCACTACGCCGTACCCGCCGTTGTCGAGCACGCGCTTGATGTGGTCGTGGCGGTTCGCGGGCACGCGCACCAGCGGCACGCCCCCGGCGTCCGCGATGCTGGCGATCATGTGCGTCGTGGTCTCGACGTTCACGAGCGAGTGCTCGACGTCGACCGTGAGCCAGTCGAACCCGGCGCGGGCGAGGAACCGGGCCGCGGTGACGCTGCCGAGCGACAGCCACGTGCCCACGGTGGGCTTCCCGGCCTTGAGGAGTTTCTTAACGGCGTTGGTGCGCATGGGGCGGAGGGTGGGGTGAGCGGGTGGGGCGCACAGAGAGCATACGCCGCGCGGTCAGCCGGTCCACTTCCCCCACTCGCTCTCCGGCCGCGACCGCGGACGGTGCGCCGGCGGCTCCGACGCCTCCAGCACCGATTCGCTCAAGCTGAACTCGACGACCTCGCCCCAATCGTAGACTCGGCGCGGGCGGTACGCGTACTCGCACGGCTCCGGGCCGAACGGCCCGGACACGCCCACCACTTGTGTGTGCGAGCGCATCGGGCGCGTCGGGTACGTGACCCAATCGCCCACCTTGAACTGGGTTGCTCCGAATGCTCGCACACAGGGCATGATTCGTCCTCCACCAATACCAGACCGCGTAGGTTCGTGTCGGGTTCGTGTCGGTCGCGGTCGAGCGAGGCCCGACGGCCCGCGAGCTGTGCGTATCCGCCGACGGCGGTCTTCTGGAGCCGGCCTCTGCGAGGCCGGGGCGAACCTCTCGATCAGGTTCGCGCGTCGCACCGATGCTGAATCGCATGTGTGGCACCGGCCTCACCGTGGCCGGCTACGGAAAGAGGGCGCGCAAGCGGGAGACGTTTGGCCTTCTGGCCGTCGGGCCGCGCTCGCAAAGCCTCGCTCGACCGCGACCTACAACACGGGCAGCAACCTCACGCGACCGAAGTCGGTTGTCGCGCGGCGCGGTTCAGTTCCCGTGTTCGGTGGTGACCCAGCGCACGGTGCCGCTGGCCGAGCGCATCGCCACCGAGTGGGTGACGAGGTGCTCGCCCGATTCCACGCCGCGCAGCAGCGACCCGTTCGTGATCCCGGTGGCGCAGAACATCACGTCGCCGCGCGCCAAGTCCTCCACGCCCAGCACGCGGTCGTCGGCCCGGACCGCGTCGTCGCCGCGCTTGTCGTAGAGCTGGCACTGGATCGCCCCGCCGAGGCACTTGAGCGCCGCGGCGGTAATCACCCCCTCCGGCGCGCCGCCGATGCCGAGCGACAGGTCGATCCCGCTGTTCGGGCGCGCGACCGCGACCCCGGCGGACACGTCGCAGTCCATAATCAGCTTGATGCGGCACCCCAGCGCGCGCAGCTCCGCGATGAGCGGCGCGTGCCGCGGGCGGTCGAGCAGGCACACGGTCAGTCGGTTCAGCGGCTTGCCCAGCGCCTCGGACGCGGCGCGCGCCGTGACCGCGATCGGGTCCGTGAGCGACAGCGCGCGCCCGGTCTCGCGCGCCCACTTCACCACGCGCGGGCCGAACGCGAGCTTGTTCATGTAGAAGCACTCGGTCTCGAAGAAGCTCCCGCGCCCGGCGAGCGCGAGCACCGAGAGCGCCTCGTACCCGCCCTTCGCGGTCGGCGTCGTGCCCTCGATGGGGTCCACCGCGATGCTGTACATCGGGCGCTCGCTCAGGATCGCGTTCGCGCCGACGACCTCGCCCTTGAACAGCCCGAACGAGTCGTCCTTGATGCCCTCGCCGATGGCGATTTCGGCCGCGAACGGCACCCGGTTCAGCCGGTCGCGCATGGCCTCGACCGCGGCGCGGTCGGCCGCGGGCTTGTCCCCGCGCCCGACCCACTCCGCCGCGGAGATGGCCCCGGCTTCGGTCACGCGCACGAGATCGAGGTGAAGGTTCTGCACGACGCGGCTCCAGTCGGGGGCCGGGGAACGACGGGCCGCGCGGGGCGCGTGCGCGCCCCGCGCGGCCGGCGCGCGTCACCCGTAGAAGGCCCCGCCCCACGCGGGCGGCTACGGGTTCTCGGCGTCGAACTTCTCGTTCAGCCGGCGCACGATCTCGTCCGAGAACTCGACCGACGACTCGACGTAGAACGGCTGGAGCGCCGGCGGCTTCAGCTTCAGTTCCTTGATGAACGGGTTGTCGCGGTCCTCGCGCGTCACCGCGTCCGGGTACGCCAGCAGCGCCGACAGGTTGTTCTCGCGCGCCAGCCCTTCCGCCGCCGCGTACAGTTCGTCGTACAAGCCGGTGATGAACGCGGTGGCGCGCTCGTTGAGCAGCTTCTGCGTGTCGCGGTCGAGGTCCTCGACGCGCCGGGCGATGAGCCGCATGTCGGTCTCGATCTGGTCGCGGCGCGGCCCGACGGGGGCGGTCTTGTGGGCCGCTTGCAGGTACTCGTACATCGCCCGCATGCCGTTCAGGTTCACCAGAAGGCGGTCCTTGTGCGCGCTCAGCGTGGCGGCGCTGGTCTTCGCGCGCTTGTACTCGCGCATCACCTTCGCCATGTTGAAGTAGCCGGTTTTCTGGCCGACCACGAGGGGCGGCTTGGCGGCGTCGGCCTTCACCGCGTCCGGGGGCTTCGGAGCCTTTTCCGGTACCGCCGCGCCCGCGACGAACGCCGCCCCCACCACCGCGAGCGTGCCCGCGACCGCCGCGCTCCATCGCACCATGTCGAAGCTCCTCGTGTACGAAACGGGGGCACGCTACTCGCGAACGGCGCGGCGCGACAAGGCCAACTCGCGCGCGTCGGCGCACAGCGTCAGGAACCCGGCGAGCGCCCCGTCGAGGCCGTAGCGCGCGCGCACCCGTGCGGCCCCGGCCGCGCCCAGCGGCTTGTACGCGCCGGGGTCGCTCAGCACGCGGTCGGCGAGATCGGCGAAGGCGTCCGGGTCGAAGAACGGCGCGAGCAGCCCGGTGCGCCCGTGCTCGATCACCTCGCGCACCGGCGCGGTGTCCGAGGCCAGCACCACCGCGCCGCACGCCAGCGCGTCGAACAGCGACCACGACAGCACGAACGGCACCGTCAGGTAGATGTGCAAGTCGCTAGCGGCGAGCAACCGGGCGAGGTCCGGTTCCGGGATCGAGCCGGTGAAGACGAACCGCGACAGGTCGTAATCGTCCTGCGCCAGCACCCACTCCTTGAAGGTCTTGCCGCCGGTAAAGCGGGCGTCGCCGCCGTAGCACACGCGGTCCGCGCCGACCACCGCGAACAGCACGTCGTTCCTTCGCGCGCACAGCTTTTTCGCGGCGCGCATGAAGATGTCGAACCCGCGCATCGACTCGAACCCGCGCGCGACGTAGGTGACGAGTTTCGTCCCCGCGGGCACGGGCCTTCCGGCCACCGCGCGCGGCGCGGCCGGGTCCGGCTTCCACAGGTCCGTATCGATGCCGTCGAACAGCACGCGCAGCTTCGGCCGGTATTCCGCGGGGAACCGCGACAACTGCCACGCGGTCGGGCAGTAGCCGAGGTCGCAGTGGTCGAGGTCGAGGAGGATCATCGCGTTGCGCGCGCGGGCGCGCGGCCGGTCTTCGGGCCGCGGCGGGAAGTCCGGGCGGAAGTCCATGTCCGAGTCTTCGGTGCGGTAGAAGTACTCGAACAGGTTCACCACCGGCACGCCGGGGTACAGGTCGCGCAGGAACAGCGTGGAGCCGAACCCGCTGTGCCCGACGATCACGTCGGGGCGAATGTCGGGGCGCATTGCGAGCGCGTCGTGGACGCCGCTCGCGTGCCACACGCCGTTCTCGAAGGTACGGCTGGCGTGGTGCGTCTGCGCGGTCGCGCCGCCGGCGAGCGCGTACTTCACGCACTGCACGCCGCGCACGGTCCCTTCCTGCTTGTTCGATACGAACGTACAGCGATAGCCGGGCATCGCCGCGAGCCGGAACGCGAACGGCCCGAACTGCGCCGGAAAGTTCTGGTGGACGAACAGAACGTGCATGGTGAGGTTCTACAGAAGCAGAAGAGAAGAGTTTCGACAGGATCACAGGATGAAACAGGATCAGAAGAGCCGAGTTCTTCTCGTCTTCATCTCTGTTCATTCCGTGATCCTGTCGAAACTCTTCTCTTCTGCTGCGGCGAATCTTCGGCCGCCTCTGGACGCAGGGGCGTTTGCCGGCCATGCTGGACGCGACTTTCCGCCGCCTACGGGAGCACGCCATGAGCGCCGACCCGCGCAACTCCGCCGACGACCCGGCCCGGACCACCGACCTGCCCGCGCCGGCCGCCGCCGCGCCCGACCGCACGACCGACCTGCCCGCGCGCGGCGACACGTCGGTCGCCCCGCACGGCGAGACCGGCACCTTCGACCCGCGCGACTCGCTCCGCACGGGCGCGCACACACCGTCGGGCGACGACGACGAGGGCGACATTACGGCGCGGACCGCGCCGCTCGGCTACGAGATTCTCGGCGTGCTCGGGCGCGGCGGCATGGGCGTCGTGTACCGCGCCCGGCAGCACGGGCTGGACCGCGTCGTCGCGCTGAAGATGATCCTCGCCGGGCCGCACGCCAGCCCGTCCGTGGTCGCGCGGTTCCGCGCCGAGGCGCAGGCCGTGGCCCGGTTCCAGCACCCGAACTTGGTGCAGGTGTTCGAGGTGGGCGAGCACGAGGCCATGCCGTACATGGCGCTCGAGTTCGTGGACGGGGGCACGCTGGCGAAGAAAATCGCGCGCGAGCCGCAGCCGCCGGCGTTTGCCGCCGAGACCGTCGAGCAACTGGCCCGCGCGATGCAGTACGCCCACGACCGCGGCATCGCCCACCGCGACCTCAAGCCGGCGAACATCCTCATCGCGGGCGACGGCACGCCGAAGATCACCGACTTCGGCCTCGCCAAAGCGCTGGAGGGCGACAGCGGGCAGACGCACAGCGGGCAGATCATGGGCACGCCCAGTTACATGGCCCCGGAGCAAGCGGAAGGGCGGCCGGACGTGGGCGCGCCGGCCGACGTGTACGCGCTCGGCGCGATCCTGTACGACCTGCTAACCGGCCGCCCGCCGTTCGCCGGGTCGAGCGTGTTGGACACGCTGGAAATGGTGCGCACGCGCGAGCCGGTGCCGCCCAGCGACCTGACCGGCAAGCTCCCGCGCGACCTCGAAACGATCTGCCTCAAGTGCCTCCAGAAAGACCCGGTCAAGCGGTACGCGAGCGCCGCGGACCTCGCCGACGACCTCACCAACTACCTCGAAGGCAGGCCCATCACGGCGCGCCCGGTGGGGCGCGTCGAGCGCGCCGTGCGCTGGGCCAAGCGCAACCCCGCCGGGGCCGGTGTCGTCGTGCTGGCCGGGTTCTTGTTCGTCGTCATGTCCGTCGCCGCGGTGCTGCTGTCCGTCTCGGAGGCCAAGGCCACCGACGCGAAGCTGCTCGCGCAGGGCGAAGAGAAGAAGGCGAAAGACGCGCTCGAAGGCGAGAAGGCCGCGCTCGCGAAGGAGAAGCAGGCCGTCGCCGACAAGGACGCGGCCCTCAAGAAAGAAACGGCTGCGGTGATCGCGAAGGAGCAGGCGCGGGCCGACGAGGAGGCCGCGAAGAAGGCCGCCGTCGCCAACGGCGCGCTGTACGCCGGGCAGCGCAACGAGACCCTGCTCACCGTGCGCGAGGTGCTGCGCGAGGTGGACGGGCTGATGAAGGGCAAGGCCGCGCTCGCCCCGCTCCGGCTCCAGATCGTCAACAAGATGCTCGCGCGCCTGAACGCGGTGAAAGTGCCGGACGAACGAAACGTGCTCGACGCGCGCACCGAGGGCATCGCGTACTCGCGGCTCGGTACGATCTATTTCGAGACCAACCAAATCGAGAAGGCGGCGCAGTGGACGAACAAGGCCCACACCCTTCTCGCGAAGCTCGCGGCCGACAGCCCCGCCGACGCCGTCGCGCTGTTCAACGTGTCGAACATCAGTCACCAACTCGCGGACGTCGAGTGGCGGCTCGGCAACGGGGCGCGGGCGCGCGAGCTGCACGTCGCCGGCCTCAAGGCGCGCCACGCGCGCGTGCCGATTGTCGAGAAGCTGGTGAAGGACGGTGCGATCAAGGACAAGGACACCAACACGAAATACGGGCCGGGCGACCTGTACAACGCGCAGTTCCAAGTCGCGGACAGCCACCGGCTGCTGGGCACCGCGGCCCTGCGACTCGGCGACCCGGTGGCGGCAGTCGAGAGCTACACCGCTTCGGACACAGCCTTCGGCGCGCTTCGCACCGCGGGCGCGCTCGACGTGCGCCGGTTGCGTGCGGAACTTCAGGTACGGCTCGGCGACGCCCGCGCGAACCTCGGAGCGTTCGACGCGGCCGAAAAGCACTACCGCGCGGCCCTGACCGAGCGCGAAACCCTCCTCAAGATCACTCCCGATAGCGCCGGGTACGGGCTGGCGCTGCGCACCGACATCGCCCTCGCGCGCACGGCGCTGGGTGACTTCCTTCTCGCGGCCCGCACGGACGTGACCGCGGCCGAGGCCCTGTACGCGCAGGCGCAAGAGCAGTTCACGACCGCGCTCAAGGCCGCGCCGGACGACCTCGCGGGGCAGTGGCTGGTCGCGGCGATGAACTACCGGCTGGGCTGCGCGGCCCGGCAGCGCGGCGGGTTCGCCGCGCTCGGCGGCGCGTTCCGCGCGGCCGCGCACTTCGACGAGTGTCTGCGCCTGCGCGCGGCGCTGGCGAAGATCGACCCCACCGACGTGCAGCCGCGAGTCGAGTACATGCTCGCGCTGGCGCGCGTCGGGAAGGCGGTCGAAGCCGAAAAGCTGGCGAAGGAGTTGCTCGCGCTCAAGACGCTCGACCAGCAGACGCGCTTTCAGGCGGTGTGCGGCCTCGCGGTGGCCGGCACGCACGCCGCCGACCCCGCGGTCGCCAAGCGGTGCAAGGACTTGGCGTTCGGCGTGCTTGCGGAACTCGTGCAAACGTGGAAGGCCCGCGGGCAACTCGAACTGGACCCGGACCTCGCCGGCCTCCGCGCCGACCCGCGGTTCGCGGCGCTCGTGGGCGCGAAGAAGTAGGGGCGGCTGATGTTCGTCGTGACCCGCTTCAACGGGTCACGGGGCCGGCGGCCTTCGCGGTGGCACGCCGGGCTAAGACCCGCTGAAGCGGGTCACTACGAACATCCGGCGCGGGGCCTTGCGATTGCCGCGGGTTCCGCGCCGGGTATAATCCCCCCCTGTCTCGCAGCCTCTCCGATTACCGGCTCGCGACACGACGCGCGCACTTCAGCTAATTAGGAGTCAGCATGGCCGACGGACGCGACCAGCCCGCCGGGTTCAACTACCGCACGGCCCTGCCGTGGACCAACATCTTCCGCTGTTTCCAGATCGCTCTGGACCCGCGCAAGCTGTTCATCGCCGCCGGCGGCATCCTCACGATGTCGTTCTCGTGGTGGGTGCTGTCGAACGTCTTCTACTACAAGGCCCCGCTCGAAAACGACCAAGACTACAACGTCGCGGTCGTGAAGAAGGACTTCGAGGGGAAGAAGAACCCCGCGACCGGGGCCGACTACAAGACCGAGGAACTGGACGCGGCGGCGGCGACCGAGGCCCGGCGGCGGTTCGACCGCGACTACGCCCGCTGGCAGCAACTCGACGCGCTGGCCGGGCCGGGCGGCCGGCTCCGCACCCTGCCGTGGTACGAGTACCGCGGGCCGAACCCGTTCCTGTTCTTCACCGACGCGCTGGGCGGCTCCGCGGCCGACCGCGACCGGGCCGTCGGCGGGTTCTTCTCCGGCTCCGTGCCTGTGCTCGTCGAGCCGCTCGTGAAGCTGCTGCTCCCGGTGGCGAAGCTCGTCTCGCCCGGCATCAGCTTCCAGACGCGCGTGTTTCTGTTCTTCGTGCTGTTCGCGAACATCGCGGTGTGGGCGTTCTGCGGCGGGGTCATTACCCGCATCGCCGCGGTGCAGCTCGCGAACAAAGGCCCCATCACCCTGATGCAGGCGGTGCGGTTCGTGACCGCACGCTACATGAGCTACCTCGGCGCGCCGCTGATCCCGCTGGGCATCATCGCCGCGGCCGTGTTCGGCCTGTTCATGTACGGCCTCGTGGCGCTGGTCCCGCTCCTCGGCGACATCGTGCTGCTCGGTTTCGGGCTGCCCGCGGTGCTGATCGGCGGCGCGATCATGACGGTGTTCCTGATCGGCCTCGTCGGGTACCCGATGATGTACACGACGCTGAGCGCCGAGGGCGACCAGAGCGACACGTTCGACGCCCTGTCGCGCTCGGTGAACTACGTGTACCAAGCCCCGTGGCACTACATCTGGAACTGGTTGGTGGCGATCTTCTACGGGGCCGCGGTCACGCTGTTCGTGCTGTTCTTCGCGTCGGTCGCGGTGTACGTCGGCAAGTGGGCCGTGGGCCTCACCGCGAGCGTGGTGTGGCAGGACCGCAAGCCGGAGTACCTGTTCATCTACGCCCCGGAATCGTTCGGCTGGAAGGAACTGCTGACGAAGGAAAGCCCCTACGCCGTTCAGGGCGCGTGGGCCGGGATCGACCGCGACGGCAAGGAAACGACGGACCTCACGAAGTCGAACCGGCTCGTGATGACCTACAAGCCCGCGAACAAGGAACTGTACGAGCAGAACCGGGCCGACTTCTGGTGGTACAACAACTGGGGCGCGGGCATCGTGTGCTTCTGGCTCACGCTCGCGTTCCTGATGATGCTGGGTTTCAGCTACAGCTTCTTCTGGTCGGCCGCGACGATGATCTACTTCCTGATGCGGAAGAAGGTGGACGAGGCGGAACTGGACGAGGTGTTCGAGGACGAGGAGCCGGAGCCGCCGCTCGCGCCGCCGAAGCTCGCG
>VGZJ01000053.1 GCA_016872595.1 Planctomycetota bacterium | reverse complement strand
CTCATCGAGCTGAAGTGCGACCCGGACCTCCTCCGGAGTCTGTGGGACGGGTCCGACCTACCCTTCCCATATGCGAGGAGGAGATAGACAGGATTCCCTACCTGCGGATCAGTAGATGCGCTTCGCGGTTCTCCAGCGCGCGAGCGGCGCGGCGTAAGCCCGCCGGTACGAGGCCCAATGATTCACGTTCGCGTACTTGAGTTGTGCAGCTACCGGCCGGCTTACGCCGCGCCGCTCGCGCGCTGGTGATAACTTTGACGTGTTTGGGGTTGAGCAGCTACCAGCTGGCTGACACCGGCCGTTCGCCTTTCGTGGCCTTCAGGAAACGAACACGCCGCCGATCCATTGCGGGTCGGCGGCGGGTGGCGTTTACTCGCTCGCCTTACGCGGCGCGCTTGAGCTGGCTGGCTTGCACGGCCTGTTCCCACGCGCGGAACTCGGTCATGAACTGGCCCACGGCCTCGTCGGTCTTCGGGTGGGCGCACATCTGCGGGAAGAACTTCGGCGGCACCGTCAGGATGTGCGCGCCGGCTTGGATCGCCTCGTTCACGTCCGCGAGGTGGCGGATGCTGCCGACGATGATCTCGCTGTCCGAGCCGCGGCGGTCGAGCGTGTCGCGCACTTGGCGCACCACGCTGCCGGCGTCGTAGCCGATGTCGCGGATGCGGCCCCAGAACAGGCTCACGTACTTCGCGCCGGCGCTCGCGGCCATCACCGCTTGGTTGTACGACATGCAGCAGGTGCAGTTCACCGGCACGCCGCGCTTCGCGAGCTGCGCGATCACCTTCAGCTCGTTCCAGCCGACCGGAATCTTGATGTTCAGGTACGGGTAGTCGCCGAACTCCTTGACGAACTCCTCGGCCTGATCCGCCATCTTGTTCGGGTCCGCGGTGTTCACCTCGACCGAGAGCGGAATCTTGGCGTCGTGCTTGATCAGCGCGTCGATCATCGAGCGGATGTGCGCGCCGAAGTCGGTGCAGCCGGACCGCGCGACGAGCAGCGGGTTGGTGGTGACGCCGGACGGGAACCCGCGCTCGAGGCACGTTTCCAGTTCCTTCACGTCCGCGGTGTCTACGAACAGTTTCATCGTCGGTCCCCAGAGTAGTAGGCACACTCCGTGTGCCGTTGTAGCTTCCCGATCCCCAGAATCGCGGGCACGTCCCGTGTGCCGTAGCTGTCCGCCTCGTGTAGCAACGGCACACGGAGTGTGCCTACTAGTTAAGCGGCCGAGCGCGCGGCCGTCGCGGTCGCGATGGTCGCCAGAATCCAGTTCGCGGCCCCGGTAATGTCGGCGGCGCGGTGGTCCGGGTTGCACCGTTCGGCGTTGCTGAACGGCGTGTCGATCAGCACGCCCGCGCACCCGGCGGCGTGCGCCGCGACGATGTCGCTCCAGCGGTCGCCGATCAGGAACGCCGAGTCCAGATCGAGGTCGTGCTTCGCCGCCGCCGCGAGCAACATGCCGGGTTGCGGCTTGCGGCACATGCACTTGTCCGGGCCGTCGTGGTAGCACGCGAACACGTCGAGCAGCGGCAGCTCGGCGCGCATCGTATCGTTGATCGCTTCGACCGCGGCGCGGGTCTGCTTGCCGCGCGCCACGTCCGGTTGGTTGGTCACGACGACCAGCGCGAACCCGGCGGCGCGGAGTCGCGCGAGCGCGTCCTTCACACCGGGGAGCAGTTCCAGTTCGGCGACGCTCATCGGCGGGCGCGTGGTGCCGCCCTCGGGGAAGGCGCGGTTCAGCACCCCGTCGCGGTCCAGAAATACCACGCGCTGCGGCATCCATATCCCTCGTGCTAAGCCGCGAGCGGCTTACGCCGCCTTCTTGGTCGCTTCCGATTCCCACTTGGTCGCGGCGGCCTTCAGCGCCGGGTGCGACACGAACAGGTGCCACACCACCGCCTGAAACGCCTCGGCGTGCGGGGTGACGTGGGCCGCGTTCACCGTCGGCACGATCACGCAGGCGTCGGCCACCTTCGCGGTGTAGCCCCCGTCGCGGCCGACGATGCCGCACACGGTCGCGCCCACCTTCTTCGCGTGCTGCACGGCGCGCACGAGGTTCGGGCTGACGTTGCGCTCGAGGTCGCCGCCGCCGACCGAGAACACGAGGACGCCGTCGTCCGCGTCCAGCCTGCTGCCCTTCAGCCACTCGGCGAAGACCGTTTCCCAGCCCTCGTCGTTGGTGCGGGCCGTCAGTTCCGAGACGTTATCCGTCGGCGAGTACGTCTCGATGCCGGCGATCTTGCGGAAGTCGTTGACCGCGTGGGCCGCGTTCGACGCGCTCCCGCCGACGCCGAGGACGAACAGCCGCCCGCCGCGGGCGCGGATCGCGGCCAGCGCCTCGACGGTCTTGTCGATGGCTGCCGTGTCCAGCTTCGCGATGATCTGGCTGGCCTCGGTCAGGAACTGTTGCGTGAACGACATCGAGCGAACTCCTCGGATGAAGAAGACCTAACCCCCCGGCCCTCTTCCCCAAGAGGGAAGGGGGAGAAGGGCTCTATTGGCTTTGCTCCCCCTTCCCTCTTGGGGAAGGGGGCGGGGGGTAGGTTCTGCCACCTACGCCGCTTTGCGAAGGACGAACTCTTCCGCCTCGCGCAGGCCCGTGGGCGAGCCGATTTCGTAGAACCGGCGGGTGACCTCGTAGCCGACCATTTCGCCACTGCCCACGAGCGCGCTGTACAGCTCCGCGAGGTCCGAGGGCGCGCCCGGCGGGACGCGCTCGACTGCGGCCCGGCGCAACAGCGACAGGCCGTAGTCGATGTGCGTCATGTCCTCGGTCGCGTCGGCCTTGCTGTACCGCAGCAGCCGCCCGTTCCGCCAGACCACGTTGCTCTTGTCGAAACTGTTCTGGTTGCGGAACACGGTCATCACGCCGAGGCCGTTCACCGGCAGCGCGGCGAGTACCTTCGCGTAGTCCACGTCGAGCAGCGTGTCGCCGTACAGCACGAAGCAGCCCGCGCCGACCAGCGGCAGCGCCCGGCGCACCGCGCCGCCGGTGCCGCGAGGGGTGTCGCCGTCTTCGGAGTACCGCACGTTCAGCCCGAACCGCGCCCCGTCGTCGATGTAGTCGCGGAGCTGGTCCGCGAAGTGCCCGACGCACATGACGACGTCGCGCACGCCCTGTTCGCGCAGTTCCGCGAACTGGTGGTCGATGAACGGCTTGCCCGCCAGCGGCACCAGTGCCTTGGGGATCGACTTCGTGACGTCGCCCAACCGCGTGGCCTTGCCACCGGCGAGAATCAGCACGGGTGTCGATGCGAGGTCGTTCACGGGAGTCGTCCTAGTAGGTACCGCCTGCCGGACGGCACTGCGATGACATTCGTTCCGCGTTTCCCTCGAACCGGTTGCGCCGTTCGGCCGTGCCACCCGGCAGGCGGCACCTACTATGCTGCGCGGCGGATCGCGGGGCGCAGGGCCGGCGACGGGGTCGCGCCGCTGACGATCCGCGTGCCCTCGAAGTCGAACCGGAACGGCACGTTCTGTAGGCCCGCGTCGCTCATGGCCGCGGTCAGTTGGTCCGGGTTCTCGGTGTAGAACATCAGGAACCCGCCGCCGCCCGCGCCGATCAGCTTCCCGCCCAGCCCGCCGTTCTTCATGCCCAGCTCGTACCACTCGTCGATCCGCGAGTTCGACATGTTCCCGCTGCGCTTCTTCTTCGAGCGCCAGTGGACGTTCATCAGCTCCGCGAACCCGCGCAGGTCGCCGCCCTCGAGCGCGTCCTTCGACTTGTACCCGAGGTCCTTGATGAAGTGCAGGTTCTCGATCATCGAGTTGTCCGCGGCCTTCGTCTTCGTGTCCTGCTCGCGCAGCACCTCGGACGCACTGCGCGTGTACCCGGTGAAGTACAGTTGCAGGTTGTTTTCGAGCTTGCGGAGCGTGTCGGAGCTGGTGCGCAGCGGCCAGTACTCGACGTGGCCGTCCGGGTTGAAGCGGAAGCAGGTGACGCCGCCCACGGCCGCGATGTACTGGTCCTGCTTCCCGACGGGTTCCTTCAAGCGGTCGATTTCGATATGGCACGCCTGCTCGCCGATCTCGGCGGCGCTGGGGTTGCCGTCCTCGAGCGCGTACAGGCCGCGCAGGAGCGCGGTGCAGAAGCTGCCGGACGAGCCGAGCCCGGTGCCCGCGGGGATGTCGGCCATCGCCGCGATCTCCAACCCGTGCGCCGGCACGCCGACCAGTTGCATCGCCTCGCGCACCAGCGGGTGCTGGATCTGTGTCACGTCCGTGACGCGCTCGGTCTGCGAGTACTTGAGGATCATCTCCGGCAGGATCGAGCGGTTGATGACGATGTGGACGTGCCGGTCAATGGCCGCGGCGATGAGGAACCCGGTGTGCTCGCGGTAGTACGACGGCAGGTCGGTGCCGCCCCCGCCGAGCGAGATGCGGAGGGGGCTGCGGGTGATAATCATCGGTCGCTCCGCTTCCGTGCGGGGGAATCGAACAGGCGCGCAACGCGCGGCCTTGTGATGATCGGTAACAACGCGCCTCACGCTTGAAGGTTTGCCGAAGATACCGATTGTGCCGCGCCTGCTATGCCGCTCGCGAAGCCGCACGCGGCGCGGACTGTGCGTACACCTGCGCGACCACATCGAGCGCCGCAACCGCGTCCTCCAGCGTTGCCCCGAGGGCCCGCTCGCCGCTCGCCGCCGCTTCGAACGCGCGGAACTCCGCGTTCCACGAGCCGTCCTCGCCGGGGTACTCCCAGATGGTCGTTTCCGGCGGCCCCATCTGTGGCGACATGCGGTAGTACGCGAGCCGCTCGAGGCCGTAGCTCCCGCCGAGGCCGTCGATCTGGAGCTTGCCGGTGCGCCCGTAGATTTCGAGGCTGAACAGGTTCTTCCACTCCGAGCAGCTCGCGTGCAGCCAGCCCACGCAGCCGTTCGTGTGTTGCGTGCAGACGAAGCCGTTGTCCTCGACCGGCATGTCCCAGAAGGAGGTCGTGGTAACTCCGCTGACGCGCGCCACGTCGCCCAAGAACCAGCGCGTGAGGTCGATGAGGTGAACGCCCTGATCGAGGAGCTCGCCGCCGCCCGCGAGCGCCGGGTTGGCGCGCCACTCGCGGTCGTAGCCGACGCGCCCGCCGTGGCCGTACCGCCCGCGCACGAACATCATCGGCCCGACCGCGCCCGCGTCCACCAGCTCGCGCGCCTTCAGCAGCGCCGGGTGGAACCGGTGGTTGAACCCGACGCGCACCGTGACGCCGGCGCTCTGTGCCGCCGCCGCTACGATCGGGCGCAGCTCGTCGGCCGAGCGCGCCGCCGGCTTCTCGACCAGAACGTGCTTCCCGGCCTTCACCGCGCCGAGCGTGATCGGTGCGAGCGAATCGTTGATCGTTGCCACCACGACGGCGTCGACGTCGGCGCGCGACACCACGCCGCGCCAGTCGCCGCTCGACACGCAACCCGTGTAGACCTTCGCCAGCGCCGCGGCGCGCTCGGGTACGGCGTCCGCCGTCGCGACGACGGAGTGCCCGAGCGCCGCGAGGCTCTTCGCGCGCTTCCCGCCGATCAGCCCACAGCCCACGATTGCTACGCGCACTTCTTCCACCCCCCGCGGTCTTCTGGCGTGATCCGCCGCAGCGTGTAAATGTCGCCGGTCGCCAGTTGGTCGCGCTGCGCCGGCAGGTTCGCCCAGTCATCCCACACCGCGCTGAGCAACCGCCCGCTGATGCCGTCGCTGGCGGCCGACGCGAGGAAGACGCTAAGTTCCGCGCCCTTGTCCAACGGCGTGCCGCCGCTGTCGCGGGTCTTGGTCATCTTGTCGAAGAACGCTTGCCCCACCTTTTCCGGCCCGGCGGCGATGAGGTCGTCCATCAGGCGCGTGTTGAGCGCGCCGGGCGCGACCGCGTTCACGTCGATGCCCGTTCCGCGCGTCTCTTCGGCCAGCGTCTCGGTGAACCGCACGACGGCGGCCTTCGACGCGGCGTAGGAACTGATGCGCGGCAGCGGCGCGGTCGCTCCGCCGCCGGACAGGTTCACGATCTTGCCGTAGTTCGCGGCCCGCATGTGCGGCAGGAACGCCCGGCACATGAGGACCGTGCCGAACAGGTTGATCTCGATGGCCCGCACCCACTCGGCCCAGTCGTTGTCTTCGATCAGGCCGAACGGCCCGTACACGCCCGCGTTGTTGACCAGCACGCACGGGTTGTCGAGTTCGGCGAAGGCCTGTATCGCGGTCGCGTTACAGTCGGCCTCTTTGGACACGTCGGCGACGCGAGCGAGTACCTGTTGGTTGGGGCGCGTGGCGAGCGCGCGCAGTTCGGTCGCGGTCCGGTGCAGCAGGTCCGCGCCGCGCGCGGTGACGAGGACACTGGCCCCGGCGCGCACGAGGTGTTCGGCAATCACCCGGCCCAAGCCCTGATTCGCTCCGGTAACAACGGCCGACCGACCGGCGAGCGGTGCGTCCATGCGCCCCTCCAAGGTGCGTAACCTGAGCGGGCTATACCGCGCCCGACGGGTTGGGAACAAGGGCACTTGGGGGCATCGGAGACGACTGGAGATTGCAGATTTGTGATTGACGACTGAAGACCCGCGCGGCTCTGCGAATGCGGCGCTGGCTTTCAATCATCAATCACAAATCTGCAATCGGAAATCCTCAAGCCGCGCGACCGGCTGCGACGTAGGCGATAGTGGGGTCGTTCGCCAAGCCCGCGGCGAGGAAGTGCGTCGGGTCGATGACGCGCGGCTTCGGCATCGCGCCGCGGACCTGCGCCGGGGTGAGCGCGCGGTATTCGGGCCACGGCGTCGCCAGTACGCTCACGTCCGCGCCGCGCATCGCGCCCTCGGCGCTGGTCGCCAGTTCGACGCCGCGCAGCTCGTCCGCGCCGGGCTTCACGGCCGGATCGTGCGCGCGAACCTTCACGCCGCGCGCGAGTAACCACTGACACAACTCGACCGACCCGCTGCGCCGGAGCGTGTCGGTGCCGGGTTTGTAGGTGAGGCCGAGGACCGCGACCGTCGCCCCCGCGGGCACGGCGGAGAGTTGGTCGCGGAGCCAGTTCTTCTGGCACTCGTTGCTCTCGCGCACGCCGCGGAACAGGTGCGCCGGGCGCTCGTGGCGCTGGGCGATTTCGAGCAAGAAGCCGATGTCGCGCGCGAGCGTGCCGCCAGCGAACGCCGCGCCCGGCGACAGGTACGCCTTCGGCCCGATGCGCTGTTCGCTCTTGAGGCCGCGCTCGACCTCCTTCGCGTCCGCGCCCACTAGCTCGCAGATTCTAGCAAGCTCGTTGATGAACGCGACCGACGTGGCGAGGAATGCGTTGACCGCGTGCTTCGTCATTTCCGCGGACGCGACCGACATCCACACGCGGTCGCCGCCGAACGGCGCGAGCAGTTCGGTCAGCCGCGCGCGGTCGCGGTCGTCACAGCCCAGCACGACGCGATCCGGCTTGCGGAAGCAGTCGAGCGCCTGCCCCAATCGCAGATTCTCCGGCGAGCACGCGACGCGCACGCCGCGCGCCTGCCAGTCGGCCGCGAGTTTCGCCCCGAACCCGACGGGCACCTGCGACGAGATCAGCACGAGCGCGCCGGGCGTGAGGTGCGGGGCGACGTCTTCGAGCCGGTCGCGGACCCATTGCACGTCGGCGTTGTCGTTGCTGTCAACGGGCGTGTCGAAGCACACCCACACGATTTCCGCCTGCGGGATCGCGTCGGCCGCGCTCGTGGTGAAGCGCAACCGCCGCGCCTGCTGTTGTTCTGCGACGAGCTTGGCGAGGCCGGGTTCGTCGACGGGCGGCTTGTTCGCGCTCAGGTCCGCGACCGTGCGCGCGTCCGGGTCGAGGCCGACGACGGTGTGCCCACCCTCCGCGAGGCACGCCGCCGTCACGCTGCCGAGGTGCCACAGGCCGTACACGGTGATGCGCATGGGGAGTCCCTTTATCGTTCATCAAGCCGGAACCGCTCGCGGCTTCGCACGTTGCGAAGCCGCGAGCGACTCACGCCGCCTTGCGCGACTCCAGCACCCACGGGTTCGCGCGCAGGTAGTCGAGCGTGCGCACGACGGCGTCGCGGATGCTGAGCGTTTGCCGCCAGCCGAAGGAGCGGAGCTTGGCGGTGTCGAGGAAGATGAACGGGCTGTCGCCGATCCACCCGCGGGCGCCGCCGGTGTGGTTCACCTTCGGCTTCAGGCCGAGGCGGTCGCAGATCCAGCCGAGCGAGTTGTCCACTTGGCAGTACTCGTCCGCGCCGAGGTTCACCACGTTCACCGCTTCGGTCGCCTTCTCCACCACGGTGAAGATCGCGTCGATGCAGTCCTGAACGTACAGGTAGCTCTTGCGCTGCTTGCCGTCGCCCAGCACCTCGATGCTGTTCGGGTTGGCGAGCAGCTTGGCGTAGAAGTCGAAGACGTGGCCGTGCGTGTAGCGCTCGCCGAGAATCGAGACGAACCGGAAGATGTACGCTTGGAAGCCGAAGCCGTGGGCGTAGGCCGAGATCAGTCCCTCGCCCGCGACCTTGCTCGCCGCGTACAGACTCGTTTGGATCGGGAACGGCGCGGTTTCCGGCGTCGGGAACACGTCGGCCTCGCCGTACACCGAGCCGGTGGACGAGAACCCGATGCGCTTCACGCCGTTGGCGCGCATCGCTTCGAGCACGTTGAACGTGGCGATGGTGTTCTGTTGCAGGTCGCGGTCGGGGTGGTTGGTGCCGAACCGCACGTCGGCGTTGGCCGCGAGGTGGAACACGAAGTCGTGCCCGGCGACCGCGCGCGTCAGCGCAGGCTTGTCGAGCAAGTCGCCTTCCACGAGCGCGAACTTCGGCCGCTTTAGTGCGTCGGCGAGGAACGGCCGCTGTCCGGTGCTAAAGTTGTCGAACGCGGTGACGCGGTGGCCCGCCGCGAGCAACCGGTCCACGAGGTTGCTACCGATGAAGCCGGCCCCGCCGGTGACGAAGTAGTTCATGAAGCCCTCAGTGAGCGGCGCGGCGTAAGCCCGCCGGTGCATGTGGAACCGGCGGGCTTGCGCCGCGCCGCTCGCGATAGTGTCACGCGGCCTTGTTCGTGCGGCCGAAGCGGATGCGGAACAGGTCCTTCAGGTTCTTCCAGTTGCCGGACACGAGCTTCAGCCGGGTGTCGCCGTCGTCCTGCCAGCTCACGCCGATCTCTTTCACCTTGTAGCCGCTGCGCACGGCCAGCGAGAGCACTTCCACGTCGAACATGTAACCGTCGATGCGCTGGCGTGAGAACAGGTCGCGGGCGACCGCGGCGCGAAAGAACTTGAACCCGCACTGGGTGTCGCCGATCCCGCGCAACCCCACCAGCGGGCGCATGAGCAGCGCGAACCCGCTGGAGCCGAGTTTGCGGTACCATGGGCGCTTGGCGTTCATCGCCGCGCCGGCGGCCTTGCGTGACCCGATCACCACGTCGAACCCCTGATCGAACCACGGCAGCACCTTCTCGATCTCGTCGATGGCGACCTTGTAGTCGGCGTCGAGGAACCCGACGATGTCGCCGGTGGCGGTCAGCATTCCCTCGCGCACGCCCTTGCCCTTGCCGCGGCGCTGGGGTTCGCCGAGCACCTTCACGGGCAGTTCGCTGACGAGCGCGGCGGCGGCCTCGCGGGTGCCGTCGGTGCCGTCCGCGGAGACGATCAGTTCGTACTCGAACCCGCGCGGCTCGAGGTACGCCCGGATCGCGCGCAGGGTGCGCTGGATGGTCGCGACCTCGTTGAACGCCGGGATCACGAGGCTCAGGCGCGGGAGCGCGGGCATGGGAGTCCCTTTCTTGGAACCGTAAAGCCGCGTGCGGCTTCGCGAGTGTGCTTACTGTTTCGGCTCGAAGCCGAGGGCGGTCACGGTGGCGGCGCGGGTCCGGTGGTCCGGGTCCGGCAGTTTCTGCATTTCGGTGAACCGGCACTCGACCCAGCGCGGCCCCGGCGGGCCGGCCCCGGCGGGCGCGCGCACTTCGAAATCGCCCGTGCCGAGCGCCCGCCGCGCGACCTCCGCGCCGTCGAGCAGTACGACCAGTTCGGTGCGGAACCCGGCGCGGAACGGGGGGACGGTGCCGCGCACGATCAGGTCGCGGCCCGCGCCGGCGAACCACAGGCGCGCTTTGCCGAGTTGCGCGACCCAGCCGTCGCGGTCGATGCCGCTGTGCGTGAGCGCGGGGTGGCTCAGGTCGGCCGGGAACGTCGTCAGCTTTTCGGGCGGGCGCGACCGCGACTCGTCGCGCGGCTCGAACCCGACGCCGGTAATCATGGCCGAGGCCGGGCGGCCGTCCGCGCCGGGCAGGATGTACGACCCGCTGAACCGCACCTCGATCCAGCGCGGCCCGGTCGCGGCCCCGGCCGGGAACCGGACCTCGAAGTCGCCCGGCACGAGCGCGCGCGTGCCGACCGCGCGGCCGTCCACCAGAATCGTCACTTCGGTCGTGAAGCTCTCGTTACCGGGGAACGCCGGAATCTGCCCGCGGACAACGGCCTCGTACCCCGGCCCGGCTTGCGTCAGCCGCACCTTGAACACCTTGTTCATCCAGCCGTGCTCGTACAGGCCGGAGTACTCGAGGTGCTCGTGCGTGAGGTCGTTGGGGAACTTGGCGAGTTTCTCCGGCGGGCGGAACGCGGCGTACTCCTCCTCGGTGATAACGGAGAAGTCGCGCAGGTGCCCGCTCAGGTGGCGACGGTCGCGCGGCAGCTCGTTGCCCCACAGCGATTCCAACCCGCCGAGGCGGTTCGGCGGGCGGCTCAGTTCGGTGTTGAAGTCGAGGAGCAGCAGGTTGGCCGCGCCGACGCGCTGCGGCTCGACGGGCGGCGAGACGAGGCGCGCGGAGCCGTCGCCGATCGCGCCGAGCGGGACGCGCCGGGTGCCCACCACCTGCGCCGGCATCGCGCGGCGGTCGGTGGGAACCGGGCGGTGCGCGCCGGTGTACGACGCGACCACGCGGACCCGCGGCGACGGGTTCAGCACGTCGGCCACGATTGCGCGGCCCGCGCCCGCGAACGTGCGGTGCGGGAACGACGAGTCCGGTTCGAGCCGGTGCAGTGCCACCTGTTCGATGTGGTCCATGCCCTGAAACATGTGCCGCGCGCCGAGCGCGTCGCGGAACACGGCCACGTTCCGCACCGCGCTCAGCGGCTTGCACACCAGCGCCGGCCCCTTCTCCGGGTAGTGGTAGCGGTTGAACACCGTCAGCGCGCCGCCGCCGCCGACCACGAGCACCTTGTCCGGGGCGTCGGCGGTCCAGTTGGTGGGCACGTGAACGAGCCGGTGCAGCGCCTGCCCGGTGTCCGGGTCGGTCACGCCGGGGCCGGTGGCGCGCGGGTCGAGTTGCAGTTCCTCGTAGGCCCGCACCGCGGGCGCGCCGCGGTCGTGCCGCGTCAGGATCGGGTCGTCGGCCTCGGCCGCGCGCGAGAACGGTGACATGGTCAGCGCGGTAACCGGCACCCCGCGGGCGTCGGAGCCGAGCAGCTTCAGCAGCACGTTGTTGTCGGTGGTGAGGAGCACGCGCGACACCTCGCCCGCGGCGGCGCGGCCCGCGAGTTCGCGGTGGAACTGGCTCAGCACCCGGTGCCGGGTCGCGGCCGGCAGGTCCACGCGGCTGTCGTGCCCGGTGCTCTGCTTCACGTACCAGTACTGGGTGAGCGCGTTCAGCCCGGCGACGACGAGCACGGCGCCCGCGGCGACCGCCACGCGCCAGCGCCGCGACCGCGTGACCACCCACGCCGCGACCGTGGCCCAGATGAACGGCTGCGCGAACATGGCGATCTTGAACAGCCCGAACGCGGCCTTTTGGGCGTACAACACCGCGCCCATCGCCATCATTGCCACCAGCACCGCGGCGAACGCCCGCCCGCGCCGGTATTGCGCCAGCGCCAGAAACGCCAGCGCCGCCAGCAGCACCGCGCCGAGTACGAGCGCCGCGCTGAGCCGCGGCTCCGCGACCGCGCCGTAACTGGGCAGCATCCCCCACACGAGCGCCGGGCCGCGCGGGGTCATGAAGAACGGGAAGATTTCGAGGGTGTGGGTCTTCGCCCCGGCCCCCTGATTCGCTTGGCCGAGGAGGAAGTGCGCGGTGCCGATGAAGTACACCGGGGCGACGAGCGCCATCGTGGTGATCGCCGCGCCCGCGTGGCCGATGTGCCGGCGCACCGGGTACCGGCGCAGCAGGTCGCGCGCGCCGAGTAGCACGCACGCCCCGACGAGGAACGGCACGGCCTCCGGGTAGAACACGATCAGCCCGGCGAACGTGACCCCGCACACCGCGGCCCGGCGCAGCAGCGGCCCGGTGCGGAACCGGCGGAATGGGCTTGTCACCATCGCCACCGAGGTACACAGCAGCCCCAGCCCTGCGGCCTGCGCGATGAGTTGCTGCACGACGCCGTAGGCGGTCTGCGACGACACCGCGAGCAGCGCCGCGGCCCACAGCGCCGCGGCCCGCCGCCGCGTGCAGACCAGCACGAGGCCCGCGGTCGCCGCGACCAGCGCCATGTTGAATGCCGCGATCACCGGCATGAACACCTGTTGCGGCGTCAGCCCGGTCCACGTGCCCACGAGGGCGAGCGTGAGTTCGGCCCCGCACCGCTTCTGCGTCAGCGTGCCGGCGTCGTGGTACAGGAACCAGAGCCGCTGCGTCAGGTCGGAGCCGTCGCGGACCTCTTCGGGCGTGGGCACGCGCAGGAACCCGTGGTCGCGGAACCCCGCGGCCCCGAGGCAGTAGTTCGCCATGTCGTCGTTGCCGTTGGCGACCCAGTCGAACCCGTAGCGCACCATAGGCCACGCGGTCAGAAAGAAGGTTGCGACGATGACGACGAGGAACGCACAGTAGCGCCGGGCGGCAACGCGGGCGCGCGCGAAGGTGCCGCGCGTGCACCACAGCCCCGTGGCGGCACCGAGCGCGACGCCGACCCCGACGGCCGCGGCCGAGCGCCCGACCGCGAATCCGAACTGCACCCCGGTGTACGCGGCCAGCCCGAACGCCGCGCCGCCGACCGTCGGCGAGAGCAGCAGCTTGCGCACGGGGCCGCGGAACCGCCCCGCGTTCAAGAGCGCGAGGCCGACCGCGGTCCACAGCGCGAACAGGCTCAGGCTGAGCAGTACCGCCACTCGTCACCCCTTCCGCACCGATACACCATCGGCGCGCGCGCGGGAAAACTGCACCGACCGGCCCGCGCCGCGGTGCACCGCGGGCGGCGGGGGGTGATAGCGAATCTGGCCGGTCCACGCAATGCGACCCCGGCGCGCGGGGTGGGTCGTCCGGTCAGCGCGCCATTTCGCGCCGCAAAATGACATTTTGTTCACATTGCAACTGTGTGCGCCAAGTGATGAGAGTCGGCCTCCCACCCCCCAGACGAGTTGGCGCTCTGGCGCTCTGGCGCTCTGGGGTGGAAAACGCTGGAAAAACAAGCGTTTCACCCCAGAACGTCACTCGAAAACCGTGGCGCTCTGGGGGGGAGTGGCGCTCTGGGTAGGGAAATGACGATCTCTTTTTTGGCAATCTGGGTCGATGCACCGCGCGGGCGACTTTCCGGTTCCCTTCTCCGCGCGCCGGTGGCACAATAGGGGTCTGCTGATCTCCCCGCCGGTTCCGCCTTCCCGCGAGCGCCACTCATGCCCCGTCTGCTGTCCCGCCGCAACTTCTTTGGCCTCGCAGGTCTGGTCCCGTTCGCCGGCCTGCGGCCCACCTTCGCCGCGAGCACCCGCGCCCGCGCCAAGAGCGTGCTCGTGATCCTCGAACAGGGCGGCGTGTCGCAGATGGACACGTGGGACCCGAAGCCGGACGCGGTCGTCGAGCACCGCAGCCCGTACAAGCCGATCAGCACGACAGTGCCCGGAATGCGGTTCACCGAACTGCTGAAGGAAACGGCGAAGGTCGCGGACAAACTCGCGGTGGTTCGGTCGATGTGGCACCCGAAGGCCGGGGCCAGCGGGCACGGCGAGGGCACACAATACATGCTGTCAGGGGCGCACCCCGGCAGCGCGGTCCACATGCCGGACCTCGGCTCGGTGGCGTCGCACACGTTGGGCACGAGCGCGCACTTCCTGCCGCCGTATGTGATGGTGCCGGGCAACCACGAACAGGCCAACGTAACCAGCACGGGCTTCCTGCCGGTCGGGACGAAGGCGTTCAAGACCGGGGGTGGCGACCTCTCGGCTCCGGGTTGGAAGGTGGGCGCACTCGACCCGCGCGCCGACACGCCGGCGGCGCGCCTCGCCGCCCGGCAGCAGTTGCTCGCGGGGCTGAACGGCCGCTCGTCGGCCGGCACCGGCCGCACCTTCGGCGGCATGGACCGCTTCTACGACCAAGCGTTCGACACGCTCACGAGCGCGAAAGTGGCGAAAGCCTTCGATTATCAGGGCGAACCGCTGGCCGTGCGCGAGCGGTACGGGATCGGCCACCGCGGGGCGTGCTACCTCGTCGGCCGCAAACTGATCGAGGCCGGCGTGCGGTTCGTGACGGTCGATGTGCGCTGGCCGCTGGCGAAGGAGTACCCCGGCGGGTTCAACATGAACTGGGACCACCACGACCTGATGTACGTGAACGGCTCGTGCGGCACGATCCGCGACAAGGCCGGCGGGGAAGGGCGGTACGGCATCGGGACGTGGCCGATGATGGGCAGCACCGACCGCGCGTTCGCGGCGCTGATCGCCGATCTCGACCAGCGCGGGCTGCTGGCGGAAACTCTGGTGTGCTTCGTGACCGAGTTCGGGCGCACGCCGAAGTTGAACAAGTTCCAAGGCCGCGACCACTGGACGAACGCCTATTCCATCGCGCTCGCCGGCGCGGGCGTGAAGGGCGGGCAGGTGATCGGCAGCACGGACAAGGACGGCGGGCAGGTGACGAACGACCCGTACACGCCGGAAGCCTACGGCGCGACGGTGTTCGAGAAGTTGGGCATCGACCGGAGCAAGCCGCTATACACGGCCAGCGACCGCCCGGTGTTCATCGGCCACGAGGCCGATCCGATTAGCCAAGTGATGTGAAGCGCTCGCGCCGCTTGCGAAGCCGCGAGCGGCTTCAATCAGTCCTTGATCCAGTACCGCACGATGCAGTACAGGGCTTGGAAGGCGTCCTTGAGGCGGATCTTCTTCCCCTCCTCGTAGGTGCGCCCGCTGTAGCTGATCGGCACCTCGTAGATGCGCCACGGCGCTTTGCCCTTGCGCCGGCGGGCGATCTTCGCGGTCACTTCCGGCTCGAACCCGAACCGGTTGCTCTTCAGCGTGATGCTCTGGATCACCTCGCGCTTGAACACCTTGTAGCAGGTCTCCATGTCGGTCAGGTTCAGGTTCGTGAACCAGTTCGACAGGGTGGTGAGCCACTTGTTTGCGACTGAGTGCCAGTAGTACAGCACGCGGTGGCTCTCGCCGATGAACCGCGAGCCGATCACCACGTCGGCCCGGCCGTCCAGAATCGGCTGCACCAGTTTGGGGTACTCGGCCGGGTCGTATTCCCAGTCGGCGTCCTGCACGATCACCACGTCGCCGGTGCAGTGCTTGAAGCCCTCACGGAGGGCCGCGCCCTTGCCCATGTTCTTGGGTTGGTGGAACACGCGGACGTTGTCGTACTGCTTCTCGAGTTGGGCCAGAATCGCCGGGGTGCCGTCGGTGGAGAAGTCGTTGACCAGAATGAGTTCCTTGGGGATCTCGACGGCCTGCACGCGGCGCACGAGTTCGGCGAGCCAGCGCTCCTCGTTGTAGACGGGGATCACGACCGAGAGCTTGAACCCCGTGGGGATCTGGTAGATGCCGATCTGCCGGCACGCGGCGTCGCCGAGGAGTTCGCGGAGCACCGCGGCGCGGGCGTTGGGGTCGGTCGCGATCCGCGCCATGAGTGGCGCGAGTTCCGGGGCGAGTTCGGCCGCGTGGGGTTGGGGCTTGTCCTCGGGCGCGGGGGCCGGCGTCATTCGTCACGTCCTCGTAAGTTGGGGCAAGCCGGGTTGACACGTTTGCCGATATTAACGTAGGGATAGCATACGTTCCCGCCCGCCGTAGTAGTTCGCGCATGGAGGCGCTTTCGTGAAACCGACTTCCGGCCCCGTCCCGCTGTGCGACATTCAGGCGCAGTACCGCGCGCTGAAGGACGGCATCGACGCCGCGGTGCTTCGCGTGCTGGCGTCCGGGCAGGCAATTCTGGGGCCGGAGGTGGCCGCGTTCGAGCAGGAGACCGCAGCGTTCTGCGGCGCGCGGTTCGGCGTCGGGTGCGGGTCCGGCACCGACGCACTCGTGTTGGCGCTGCACGCGCTGGGCATCGGCCCGGGCGACGAGGTCATCGTCCCGCCGTTCACGTTCTTCGCTACCGCCAGCGCCGTGTGCCGCGTCGGGGCCAAGCCGGTGTTCGCCGACATCGACCCGGTCACGTTCAACATCGACCCGAGCCAGATCGAGGCCCGGATCACGCCCGCGACGCGGGCCATCGTCCCGGTCCACCTTTTCGGCCAGTGCTGCGACATGGACGCCGTCTGGGATATCGCGGAGCAGAACCGGCTCCACGTGATCGAGGACGCGGCCCAGTCGTTCGGCAGCGAGTACAAGGGCAAGCGGTGCGGCACCCTCGGCGCGGTCGCGTGCCTTAGTTTCTACCCCACGAAGAACCTCGGCGCGCTCGGCGACGCCGGCCTCGTGACCACCGACGACCCGGCCATCGACAAGAAGCTCCGCGCGCTCCGCGTCCACGGCTCGGAGGTGAAGTACTACCACAAGTTCATCGGCTACAACATGCGGCTCGACGCGGTCCACGCCGCGGTGCTGCGCGTGAAGCTGCCGCACGTCGCGAACTGGCTGAACGGGCGCGAGGCCGCCGCACAGCGGTACGATTCGCTCATCGAGGGGGCGAACTTGCACGGGTTCATGCGCCGCCCGACCACGCGCCCGGAGCGCCGCCACACCTTCAACCAGTACGTCGTGCGCGTCCCGGCGCACCACCGCGACGCGCTCGTGAAGCACATGAAGGACAGCGGCGTCGGGGTCGAGGTGTACTACCCGCTGAGCCTGCACCAGCAAGAGTGCTTCAAGTTCCTCGGCTACCGCACCGGCGACTTCCCCACGAGCGAGCACGCCGCGGGCGAGGTGCTGGCCCTGCCGATGTTCCCGGAAATCACGGAGCAGCAGCAGACGCGCGTCGTCGAGGTGATCGGAACGTACCTGCGCCAGTCCGTCCGCCGCGCTGCGTAGCACAGCACAGAAGAGTGTTGACAGGATCACAAGATAAGACCGGATGAAGAAGAGAACGCCCCTCTTCTTCATCCGGTCTTATCTTGTGATCCTGTCAACACTCTTCTGCTTTTCACCCTCTTCTTCGGAGCCGTCGCACGGCGAGCGCGCCGATGCCGAGCACCCCCAGCACCGCGGTGGCGGGTTCGGGTGTCGGCGCGGGCGGGCCGAGCGGCGGGACCGGGTTGAAGATCGTCGGCTCGGGCAGCGGCACGGGCGCGAGTGGCACCGGCGGGCCGATCAGCGTCGGCTCGACGCGCAGTTGGCTGCCGGGCCAGCCGTGCCAGTAGAACGCGCGCGCGGGACCGGCCACGATCAGCACGACCGCCAGCGCCGCCCACACCCGCCAAGTTCGGCACGTTGCTCGCATTCGCGGGGTCTCCCAAACAAAGCGCGCGGCTCATTCCAAATTGCCCCGCCGGTGTCAACCCGGACTTTCTCGACCCGTAACCTGCGCTGGTTGCGCGAGCCCGCGAACTGGCGCAAGCGCTGCGGCCTTCGCGCGTCGTACCGTTTTGAGAAACTGTGCGGGTCACGCGGCGCGGCGGCCGAAACAACCTGATGAACTGTGGTCGAGGGCCGGCGGACATGACACTCTTCCGCGCGAAGGCAATCGGGTTGGGACTGGCGCTGGCAGCCGGGGCGCGGCTCGCGGGCGGCGCGGACTGGGGCGCGCCCGGCGCGCCGCCACTGTTGCCGCCGGCGGTGCGCGCGCCCGCTGACCCCGGCCCGGTCTGGCTCCCGGCGCGCGAGACCCCGCTCGCCCCGGCCGGCGGGTTCGCCGAACCGTTCGTGCCGTCGGTCGTGCCCGCGGCCGGCGACGTACGCGGACCGCGAGGGGGCACCTTTTCCGCCGGCCCGCTGCCCGCGATCCCGGCGCTGCCGGAAATGACCCCACCACCGCCGCTGGCGCGGCCGAAAGTTCAACCGGACCCGGTTCCGCCCCCGCGCCCGGTCGAGCCGACGCCCGCGCCGCCGATGATGATGCCGCCGCACGCGCCGGAGTTCTTACCGCCGCCACCACTGCCGCAGCCGCGCCCGGTCGATCCGCAACCGCTGCCCGAACCGCGGACGAAGCCCTCGGAACCGGAGTTGCAGCCCGCGCCCGCGGAGCTGATGTTCCCCGCCGGCGTGCTGACGCGCGACAAGCACGCGGCGTTCGGTTCGCTGCCGATCCGCCTGTCGCGCGACTACCCGCCGGCGCGCGACCTCGTTCACACCGGGCACGGGCACGACGGCCTGACCATCGCCGACGACGAGAACCCGCTAAACCGGCTGTTCGTGCGCGGCGAATACCTGCTGTGGTGGCTGCCGGGGTTCGCCACACCGGTGCTGGCGACCACGAACGCCGACCCCGCGCGCAACGGCTACCTCGGCGAGCCGGGCACGACGGCCATCGTCGGCCCCGGCCCGTTCATCGAGAGCACGCGCGCCGGGTCGCGCCTGCGCGCCGGATTCGATAACATCGAAGCCGGGTTCTTCTTCCTCGGCACGCGGTCGGCCACGGCGGTGGTCGATTCGGATCGGTTCCCGACCATCACGCGCCCGGTGTTCGTGCCCAACGTGGTGCCCGCGACCGGCCAACCGCTGGGCGAGAACGGCGAAGCGGTCGCGCTGCCGGGCGTCCTGCGCGGCACGCTGACCGCGACCGGCGACAGCCGGCTGTGGGGCGCGGACCTCGCCCTGCGCCGGTGCCTCGTGAGCGGGTGCGACGTGAAGGCCGAGTGGTTCGCCGGCTACCGGCACCTGAACCTGCGCGAGCGCCTGACCATCACCGAAGACATCACCGTGATCGGGCCGGGCGGCACGCGCGTCGAACTGACGGACCCGGTCGGTACGCGCGTGCTCGTGCAAGACCGGTTCGCGGTGCGCAACGAGTTCCACGGCGCGCAGGTCGGCGCGCTGTACGAGCGCCGCTGGGGCAACTGGGACGTGGACGCCCGCGCCGGCCTCTCGCTCGGCGTCACGCACCAAGTGCTGGAGATCGACGGGGCGCAAGTGCGGCAGCGCCCGGGGATGGCCCCGATGAACTTCCGCGGCGGGTTGAACGCCGCCGGCCCGAACCTCGGCCGGTTCACGCGCGACCGCTTCAGCGTCGCGCCCGAGTTGACGCTGAACGTCGGCTACCGCGTCGCGCCGAACCTGCGCGTCTTCGCCGGGTACAACCTGTTGCTGTGGACGAACGTGATCCGCCCCGGCGACCAGATCGACCACGTGGTCGATCTGACGTTCGTGCCCAACGCGCTGCCGGCGAACTTCTCCGGCACATACCGCCCGCGCCCGCTGTTCACCCAACGCGACCTCGTGGTGAACGGCCTCCAGTTCGGCCTCGATTGGCGCTGGTAAGCGGGGAAGCCCCTTCCTTATCGCACGCGCGCCGATTAGAGTGTTATCCAGTCCCCTCCCACTCGCTTCGAGGCTACCATGGACATTTTCAGTCGTCGTGAGTTCCTGAACCGGGCCGCGATCATCGCCGCCGCGGGCGCGGCCGGCACCGCGACCGCCGCCGACACCAAGCCGGCCCCGGCCCCGGTCGCGGCGCGCGGCGCGATGGACAAGCTCCGCGTCGCCGTGGTCGGTGTGCGCGGGCGCGGCGGCGCGCACGTCTCCGGGTTCCTCGGCAAGAACAACTGCGAGATCACCACGGTCTGCGACTGCGACGAGGCCGTGATCGGCGGCGCGATGACCTCCATCGAGAAGAAGCAGGGCAAAGCGCCCAAGTTCGAGAAGGACATTCGGAAGGTCGTCGCGGACAAGGACATCGACATCGTGTCAATCGCGACCCCGAACCACTGGCACGCGCTGATGGCGGTGTGGGCGATGGAGAACGGTAAGGACGTGTACGTCGAGAAACCGGCGACGCACAACGTCCACGAGGGCGCGATCATGACGGCCGCTGCCCGCAAGTACAAGCGCATCTGTCAGGTGGGCACGCAGAGCCGCAGCAACCCCGGCATGCAGGAGGCCATCGCGTACGTGCGCGGCGGCAAGCTCGGCACGGTCGATCTCGCCATCGGGCTGTGCTACAAGCCGCGCAACAGCATCGGCGACACCGGCATCAAGAAGGGCGAACAGGAACCGCCGAAGACGATGGACTACGACCTCTGGTGCGGGCCGGCCCCGCTGGTGAAGCCCAAGCGCAACAACCCGAACGACAAGTACGGCACCGTGCATTACAACTGGCACTGGATGTGGGACACCGGCAACGGCGACCTCGGCAATCAGGGCGTCCACGAGATGGACAAGGCCCGCTGGGGGCTGGGCCTCTCCACGATGCCGAACACGGCGTTCAGCCTCGGCGGTCGCTTCGGCTACGTGGACGACGGCGAGACCGCGAACACCCAACTGTGCGTGTTCGACTACGGCCCGTCGAAGATGATCTTCGAGGTCCGCGGGCTGGCGACCGGCGACTACAAGGGCGCGAAGGTCGGTAACATCTTCGTCGGTTCCGAGGGCTACGTCGTGTGCCCGACCTACGGCGGCGGCATCGCCTTCGACAAGGGCGGCAAGGAACTCCAGCGGTTCGGCTGGGACGCGGAGAAGAAGCAGTGGCTGGGCAGCGACCAGCACCACTTCGACAACTTCGTGAAGGCCGTGCGGAGCCGCAAGCACACCGACCTGAACTGCGACATCGCCGAAGGGCACCTGTCCGCGTCGCTGTGCCACCTCGCGAACATCAGCTACCGCCTCGGCACCGACATGCCGCTGGCGAAGGCCGAACAGGTCAGCACCGACAAGAACGTGAACGCCTTCGCCGGCGCGATGCTCGCCCACCTGAAGGCGAACAAGGTGGACGCCGACAAGACGATGGCAAAGTTCGGCCTGCCGCTCACCATCGACACCAAGACGGAGAAGTTCAAAGGCCTCACGCGCGCCGCGAAAGAAGCCGACGCGATGCTCTTCCGCGATTACCGCAAGGGCTTCGAGCTGAAGGAGATCGCTTGACGTTCTGGCGAGCGGGGGGCGTAAGCCCCCTGTTCTCTTCTTGCTCTTGGAACAGGGGGCTTACGCCCCCCGCTCGCCGTGAGTACCGAGGTTTCCATGCGCCTTTCCCTTCTCGCGCTCGTGCTGCTGGTCGCGCCCGTGCGGGCCGACGACGACTACCCCGAACCGGAAATCCCGTCGCCGGACGAGCCGTTCGCCAAGGCGTACTCGGCGGCCAAAGCCGGCGAATACCTCGACGCGGTCGCGGTGAACTGGACGCGCGACCGCAAGTGCGTCACCTGCCACACCAACATGCCGTACCTGACCGCGCGGCCGTTGCTGAGGGGCGACGCGGGCGTGACCGAGGTGCGCGAGTTCCTCATCAAGGACGTGGAATCGTGGGGCGCGGGGAAGAAGCCGCGCGGCCCGGCCTACGTGGTCGCCACGGCGTTCGCGCTCGCGGTCCACGACGCGCGCCGCGGCGAGTTGCACCCGGCCACGCGCGCCGCCCTCGACCGCATGCTGGACCCGAACCGCAAACCGCGCGAGTGGAACTGGCTCAAGTGCGACTGGCCCCCGCTCGAACACGACGACTACTACGGGGCCACGCTCGCCGCGCTCGCCATCGGGTACGCGCCCGGCGACTACGCCAAAACCCCGAAGGCCCGCGCCGCCATCGAGAAGCTGAAGGGTTACTTCAAGGCCGTGCCTCCCCCGGACCTGCACCACTCCGCCATGCTCCTGTGGGCTTCAACCAAAGTGCCCGGCCTGATGACCGCGGACCAGCAACAGAAAGCCGTGGCCGCGCTGCTCGCGAAGCAGCGCAAGGACGGCGGGTGGAGCCTGCCCTCGTTGGGCGCGTACCTGCGGCGCGACAAGGAGAAGACGCCCAACGACCCGAACGCCGAGAGCGACGGCTACGGCACCGGGTTCGTCACCTTCGTGCTGCTGCAAGCGGGCGCGAAGCCGACCGACGCGCCGGTCGCGCGCGCGGCGAAGTGGCTGAAAGCGAACCAGCGCGAAAGCGGGCGCTGGTACACGCGCTCGCTGAACACCGACAAGGCCCACTACATCACGAACGCCGGCACCGCGTTCTGCGTGCTGGCGCTGGCCGAGGCCACCAAGTAGCGCGCGGCGCTACCGCGTCTTGAACAGCCGACTGTCGAGCAGTTCGTTGAGCAGCGTGCGGACGCCGTCGCCTTGTTTCATCGTGGTTTGGACGATGTGGGCGATGTCGTCGCGGTCGGCGAACGACACGCCGCGGCCGGTGCCGTATACCGCGAACTGCCGGGCGAGGTTGGTCAGCAGCAACTCCTTTTCGGCCGCGAGCAGGGTCTGGAACTCGACGAGGTCGGCGAACTTGCGGCCGTCGGGCAGCGCGCCGCTGGAATCGACCTTCGGCCCGAGCTTGAACCCGATGCCGATGAACGGGTCGATGTTGCCGCGCGGGGCCGGGTCGCCCGCGCCCAGAGAGCGGTAGCGCCCGCGGTGTCCGCCGATCACGTCGAACTCTTCGAGCGCGAAGCCCGGCGGGTCCATCTTGGTGTGGCAACTGGCGCACGCGGCGTTGTTGCGGTGCTTGTCGAGCTGCTCGCGGATCGTCACCGCGCCGCGCACGTCGGGTTCCACTGCGGGCACGTTGGGCGGCGGCGGCGCGGGCGGCTGACCGAAGAAGCGGTCCAGCACGAACGCGCCGCGCGGCACGGGCGAAGTCGTCGTGCCGTTCGCGGTCACTTTCAGGATCGCGGCCTGCGTGAGGAACGCGCCGCGCGGGGTGCCCTTCGACAGCGGCACGCGCCGCACCTGCGTGCCGTCCACGGGCGGCAGGTTGTAGTGCGCCGCGAGCCGCCCGTTGAGCATCGCGAAGTCCGATTTGACGAGGTGCGCCGCGGGCAGGTTGCTCGCCAGCAGCTCGCGGAAGTAGGCGTGACTCTCCATCAGCATGGAGTCTTGAAGGTACTTGTTGAACTCCGGGTACAGCTTGCGGTCGGGGTCGTTGGCCGCGATGAGCCGCAGCTTGAGCCACTGGCCGAGGAAGTCTTCGACGAACCGCTGCGCCTTCGGGTCGCGCAACATGCGGTCGGCCTCCGCGCGGATCGCGCCGCGGTCGGCGAGCGCCCCGGCCTTCGCCCGCGCCGTCAGTTCGTCGTCGGGGAGCGAGTTCCACAGGAAGTACGAGAGCCGCGAGGCGAGGGCGTACTGGTCGAGGTCGCCCGCCGGTTCGACGTGGTAGAGGAAGTCCGGCGAGCAGAGGGCGGCGCGGTAGGCGTAGCGCATCGCGGTCTCGAAGCAGTCACCGGCTTCGAGCCGTGCCGCGACCAGCTTTTCGTACTGCGTGATGGTGGCCGGCGCGACCGGGCGGCGGAACGCGCGCGGCAGGAATTCCGCGAGCAGCTTGCGCGCGTCGGCCGCGGGGTCGGCGCTGAACACGGTCCACACGCCTTCCACCAAGTCCGGCTTGTTGCGGGCCATGAACAACTGCTGGCGCTCGCGCTCGGGCGCGCGCCGCGGGGCCGTCACCTTCGGGTCGGCCTTCGGGTCGAACGGCTTGATTTCGAGGTTCCCGAACAGCCGCTTGTGGCCGAGCGGGGGCCACGTCTCGTGGATCGGCCCTTCGATCTCGAAGTAGTCGCAGGCGACGGCCGGGCCGGTGAAGCCCATCGCCCGGTCCTTACCGCGCGTGTGGGCGTGGGCGAGCGACGCGGCGTTGAAGCCGATGGTCTCGCGCGGGTTCAGCCACGTCGTGACGACGTGCTTCTTCTCGGTGAGACTGGGCGCGTCGTAGTAGCCGAGGACGGTGCTGGGGTGGCCGCCGCCGCGCCCGTCGCCCACGAGTTGCACGATTGAGAGCCGCGCCGCTTCGGTGCCGCGCGCCGGCAGCACTTGGCCCTTGTCCCACTTGAAGCTCCACAGCGAGGTGGTGAGCTTGTAGCGCCCGGGGTAGATCGCGACCCACTCGTTGAAGTACGGGTGGAACGACTCGTCCTCGGTGCGGAACAGGCCGACCGTTGCGCCGTTGCGGAACGAGCCGATGCGCTCGTGCGCGCCTTGGTCGATGTGGTCGTGCGCGCCGGCCGGCGGGAAGTCCGGGTCCGGCTTCTTGTTCTTCAGGAGCACGCCGTCGCCGTGCATGAGGACGTGCGCGACGAACCCGGCCGGGTACGCGAGCGAGGTGCGGAACTTGTCCGGCTTCGGCGCGCGCGGGCGCGTGACGACGGCGAAATCGAGCACGCGGTCCGCGGCTTCGAGGTACTTCGCGAGGTTGACGTGCGACAGGTCGAGGGCGTCGGCGTTGCGGTCGAACCCGTGGACCTGACCGTCCGGCGGCAGGTCGATCTGCAGCGGGATGCCCGGCAGGTCGAACAGGTCGCGCATCGTGTTCTCGTACTCGGCGCGGGTCAGCCGGCGCAGGCGGGTCTTGCCGTCGGCGCGCGCGGCCTTCAGCTCCGCGTCTACGAGGTCGGTCTTCAGCGCCTTCAGCGCGGTGCTGGTGTCGGCCGCTGGCGGGCGCGGCTTGTTCTTGGGCGGCATTTCCCCACTCGCGACGCGGTCGTACACCTTCACCCACTGCGCGAAGTTCTCCGCGCTCGCCGGGTCGAACTTGAGCGCGGTCAGGTCGAGGCCGCCGGACTTGGCGTCCTTGTCGTGGCACGCCGCGCAGTGCGCGTCGAGGAACTTGGTCGGGGGAGCGGCGCTCGCGCCGCTAGCGGCCAGAAGCGCGAGGAAGGTAGTAAGGAGTGTGCGCATGGTGTTGAGTTCAGTGTGATCGAGCCACGTGAGTGGTCACCCCCCGGCCCCCTCCCTGAAGGGAGGGGGAGTAAACACCTTTGTGCGCCGTTCGCGCTGTCGAATCGGCAACCCTCTTTCTCCCTGCTCCCTTCAGGGAGGGGCCGGGGGCTGGGTTACTTCTTGCCTACGCCAGCTCCAGCCCGCGCATGGTGCCCTTGCCCGTCGAGAACTCGCGGGTTTCGATGCCGAGGCGCTGGAGCATCGACACGAACAGGTTCGTAAGCGGGTAGTTGTTGTCCCTGTCGAACGCGAGGTGCCCGGCGTGCTTGAACCCTCCGCCGGCCAGCAGCACCGGCAGGTTGTGGTTCGAGTGGCTGTTCGCACTGCCCATGCAGGTGCCGTACAGCACCATCGTGCGGCCCAGCAGCGTCGCGTCTTGTTCCTTCGTGTCGGCGAGCGACTTCAGCAGGTGGCCGAGCGCGTCGAACTGGTTCGCCTCCTTCGCGCTCAGTTCCGCGAGCACCTCCGGCCGGTTGCCGTGGTGCGTAATGTTGTGGATCGTGGTCGCGTCGATGAACAGGCTCACGAGGCGCGACGAGTCCGTTTCGAGCGCGAGTTTGATCACGTCGAACATGATCTTCGTCTGCCGGGCGAACTCGCGCCCGTCCTTCTCGTCTTCGGGCGGCTTGGCGGTCGTCGTCGGCTTCGGCTTCTTCTCCCACTCCTCGGCGCTCTTGAGGCGCTGCTCCAGTTCGCGCACGCCGGTCAGGTACTGTTCGAGCCGCGCCTTGTCCGCCGCGGAGAGCGAGCCGTTGAGCCGCTTGGCCTCGTCGCCGACGAAGTCGAGCGTGCTGCGGCCCTGTTTGATCTCTTCGAGCTTCGCGGCCACTTCGCTCGGCTTGCCCTGAACGAACAACTTCTCGAACAGTTTCTTCGGGCTGCGCTCAATGGGGATCGGCGCGCCGCTGCGGGTGTAGCTGAGCGTCTGGCCCTCGTTGCCGCACCCCAGCACGAGTGACGGGTAGCGGGTGCGGTTGCCGAACTGCTCGGCCGCGTACTGGTCGAGCGAGACCCAGTTGCGGAACCCGCCGCGCTCCGGGTGCGGGGTGCCCGTGAGGAAGCACTTTTCCGCCGCGTGCCCGCCGGTCACGCCGGGGTGACTGGTGCCGCTGAACACCGTAATCTGGTCGCGCTGGGCCTTGAGCTTTTCGAGGTACGGCGTGAGCGCGTAGTCCTTGCCGCTCTTTTCGGGGAAGAAGTACTGCGGCAGGATGCCCATGTTCGTTTCGATGCACACCATGCGGCGCGGCACGTCGCCCTTCGGCGCGCCGAAGGCGGGCTGCATCGCGTCGAGGAGCGGGAGCGCCATCGCGACCCCGGCCCCGCGGAGGAACGTGCGGCGGGACAGCGGGCGCGGCGCGGGCGTGCACGGTCGCGGCATGGGTTGGCTTCGGGATTGGGTGAAGGTCGGTTCGCGTGAGGGGGCGCGGGCAGGTGAAAAGCTAGTGTCGCACGAGCGCCGCGCCCCGTCAACCGGCGCGGCGCCTAGAGTTCACCCAGTGTTGGTTGTGAGTTTGGGGTGCGGGTGCAGGAGCTTGCGGAGCATGGTGGCGATCCAATCGAACAGGTAGGTGACGGCT
>VGZJ01000052.1 GCA_016872595.1 Planctomycetota bacterium | reverse complement strand
GACCACCGCCGGCGGCGGCGCAGGCGGCGGCGCGACCACGACGGGTGGGGGCGGAACCTCGGCCACCACGGTCGCGGGCAGCACCTCGGCCGCGACGACTTCCGCGGGTAGCACTTCCGCGGCGATGATTTCGGCGGCCACGGGTTCGGACGGCAGGATTTCCGCGGCCACCGGCTCCGGTTCCAGAATCTCGGCCGAAACCGGCTCGCGCAGCGCCTTCCACTTCGCGGCCACACTCTCCTGAATCGCGAGGATGCCGCCGACGCTCTTGAAGTGCAGCCGGAAGCACTTCTGGCGCACGCCCTGAAGCTGCGTCATCAGCTTGTGGATCCACACGCCCTTCGCGTAGGTCAGCGGCGGTTCCGGCACCATCTTCCCTTCCAGAATGAAGCTCGCGAGGTTCTCGCCCTCCTCGAAGTTCTTCATCGCCGGCAGGTTGATGTCGCGCGCGTCCTTGATGATGTTGCGGAGCGCCTTCCACGACTCGCGCAGCACCGCGAGCACCTCGCCGATGAAGTCCGGGCCGGGGGTGAACTGGCCGCGCTGCGCCGCCCCGAGCGCGTCGAGGTAGGCGTCGGCCTTGTTGAACGCCTGACGCGACTCTTGGTACAGGCGCTGTACCTCCAGTTGGAACCGGTACCGCTCGACCAACTCGTCCTTCTGGTCCTTGTCCACCTGCGCGGCCATTTGCACGTGCAGCAGGTACACGCGCCGGTCGAACGACTTGAACCACTCCCAGTTCTCGTCCTGCTCCTTCTCCAGTTCCTCCATCTTGCGCTTGGTCTTGGGCGACGGCCGGCCGACGATGTTGGCCCGCAGCGCTTGGAGCTCCTTGTACAGTTCGGCGTGGGTCTCGGTGTGCTTCTCGCACCCGTCGTACAGCTTGTCGAGCACCTTCTCCATGCGGTCGTCGTCCCACGGCTTCTCCTTGACGAGCGCGTTCAGCTCGGAGATGTCGCCGGGTTCGAGCGGGCGGTCGTCGTAGCACCCCTTGTACTTGGGGTCGTAGGTCGTGTCGGCGTGCTCGTTGTCGATGAACTTCTGGACCGCGACCGCGTCGGTCAGTTCGGTGTTCTTGGGGATCTTGAACACCATGCGGAGGAACTTGTACGTCAGGCGCTCGCGCAGGTCCGCGGGGTTACCGAACAGCAGCCACGGCGAGCGGTGGTCGATGACCGCGGGCACGAACCGGCGCTTGGCGTTCTTCTCGCGGTCGGCGTCGCACGGGTGCGAGCGCCACATCGGCGGGGTGTCGTCCCCGTCCTCCATCTCGTCGGCCTCGGCGTCGAACACCTCGATGTTCTGCCCGTCCGTCGGGTGGGCGATGACCGGGGGCAGGCCGAGGGTCGGCTCCTTCTTCTGCCGCCGCACCACGGGCGCGGCCCGGTCTTGGTGCAGGTACAGGTCGTTCGTGTACAGTTTGTGGTCCATCGCCACCGACAGGTCGCGCAGGGCCTGCATGAAACACTGCATGGCGAACCGGACGCGGAGCAGCCCGTGGGCCGAGGCGTTACTGCCGGCCGCGCTCACGGCCACGAGGTCGGCGTGGAACTCCTCCTCGCGCCGCACCGCCAGTTCTTGGCGCACGATCATCTTGTACGCCTGAAACATGACCTTGCGCCCGAGCCACAGCGGGCCGCCGATGGCGTACCCGAGCCACTTGAACGACTCGCTCGACTTGCACGCCGACACCAACCGATCCAAGACGTCCTCGCCCTGCACCATGTCGCGGATCACGCGCTGCATGATGTGGACGTAGTTGCTCGTGTTCCCGACGTGGCTGAAGTGGCCCAACTCGTGCGCCAGAATCGCCTTGAACTCGCTCAGGTTCACCGCGTTCACCAGCCCCAGCCCCAGCAGCACGTCCTTCTTAGGCTCTTTGAACAGGCTGAACAAGCTGGTGCGCGCGATACACATCGCGTTCACGTCGGCGGAGACGAGCAGCCGGTTCGGTTCCGGGGCACCGACCTCGTCGCACAACTGGCGCATGAACTCGAACAGGACCGGGTGCTCGTCCTCGGTCAGTTCGACGTGCCCGTCGCGCCCGCCTTCCGGGCGCTTGAAGAACCCTTTGACAAGGAACACGAGCGCGAGCACGGAGAACGCCAGCCCGATCACCTTGATCGGGAACAGGTGCTCGAAGCTCCACACGCACCAGAACGCGAACAGCGCGAAGAACAGCACCGCGCCGATGTAGAGTGTGAGGAACAGTACGAGGCCGGCGAGCAGGCGCTTCTGCTGGCGCTTGAACGCCGCGGGGTAGTCGGCCAGCCCTTCGGGGAGGTTCTCCGGCTGCGGCGGGTACGGCACCGCTTTCCCGTCCACCTTCTTGAGGCGGCGCGGCTCGTCACCGTCTTCGTCGTCCGCGGCGCGCTTGTTCTTCTTCTTAGGCGGCGGCGGGTCGTCCTCGTCCTTCGCCCGGCCCTTGTCGCGCTTGCCCTTCGGCGCGGGCGCGTCGCCGTCGTCCGCGCCGCGCTTGTCCTTCTTCTTGGGCGGCGCGTCGTCGTCAACCACTTCCACGGGTTCGACGGGGTCGAGGTCGGGATCGTCTTTCGGTGCGGCCATACGTTCCTGTCGGCGGGGGCCGGCGCGAGGTTTCAGCGTCCCTAAAACGATGGCGGGGCGCGCGGCGGAAGTCAACCCCGTAGGCGCGCCGACACCCCAATTCTAGGAGGCGCGTGTGGGCGCGATCGACTGGGCCGCGGCGCGGCGGCAGATCATCCTCGACCCGACCGTGACGATGCTGAACACCGGCTCGTTCGGGCCGCTACCGGAGCCGGTGTTCGCGCGCGCCACCGAGCTGCGCCGCCGCCTCGCCGCCGGCCCCACGGACTTCTACGTCCGCCAAGCGCCGCCGCTACTGTGGGAGGCGCGCGAGCGGACGGCCGCGTTCCTCGGCACCACCGCGCCGCGCCTCGTCTTCACGTCGAACGTCTCCGCGGCCATCAACCTCGTCGCCTCCGGGCTGCGGCTGAACGCGCCCGGCGAAATCCTGATGAGCGACCACGAATACGGGGCGATGATCTGGTGCTGGGAGCGCGCCGCCCAGCGCCAAGGGCTCACGATCCGCACCTTCCCGCTACCGACCATGACGAGCGACCCGGCGGAGATCGTGGCGTCCGCGGCGCGCGCCATGACCCCGCGCACGCGGGCGCTGTTCTTCAGCCACGTCCTGTCGCCCACGGGCCTCGTGCTGCCGGCGAAGGAACTGTGCGCCGAGGCCCGCCGCCGTGGAATCGCCAGCGTGGTGGACGGCGCGCACGCGCCGGTTTACGTGCCGCTGAACGTCTCCGACGTGAACGCCGACTTCTACACCGGGAACCTGCACAAGTGGCTACTCGCGCCGAGCGGCGCGGGGTTCCTCGCCATCGGCCCCGGCAACGAAGACCGCCTGCAACCGCTGCACGTGAGCTGGGGCTACTTCGCGGACAAGTACCCCATCAGTGACAGCGGGCAATCGGTCGGCCCGGACGCGCGCGACGCCTACGGCAGCACGCCGCGCACGCGGTTCTTGGAGTTCGAGGGCACGCGCGACATCTGCCCGTGGCTCGCGGTGCCCGCGGCCATCGACTTCCAAACCGCGCTGGGTTTCGACAACGTCCGCGCGCGGATCGCGGAACTGGGCGCGTACACGCGCAAGGTGATCGGCGACGGGGTGGGCCTGCCGCTCGCGACCCCGCCGGCGCTGGGCGGCGCGATGACCGCGTTCGAGCTACCGCCCGGCCCCACGGCCCCGGAACTGCGAAAAGAACTGTGGGCGCGGCGCGTGGAAATCCCGGTGATCGAGCGCCCGACGCGCCTGCTGGTCCGCGTCAGCCACCACTTCTACACGACCGAAGCCGAGATCGACCGTCTCGCGGAAGTGCTGCGCGAGGTGCTGTGACGGTAGCGAGCGGCGCGCCTCGTTCCGTAACGCTAAGCCGAATCGATGCGCGCGAAGCGCGGGACCGGCGCGCCGTTGTGGGCGACGGTTTCGAGGAACATCGCGAGCGGGCGCACCCACAGGCCGGTCGCGTTGTACAGCGGCCGGTACACCACGAGCAACTCGTCGGTCTCGCTGTGGCGGGCGACGCCGATCACCTCGTACTCGCCGCCCTTGTAGTGCCGGTAGCGGCCCGGCGCGGGGACGCCCACGGGCAATTCGCTCGCGGGCACAGGTTCCGTATTCGCCACGGCACGCCTCCGCTACTTCGCGCGCGGCGGCGGAGCCACCGGCAACGCGGGCTTCTTCTCTTCTGGTTTCTTCTCTTCTGGCTTCTTCTCTTCTGGCTTCTTCTCTTCTGGCTTCTTCTCTTCTGGCTTCTTCTCTTCTGGCTTCTTCTCCGGCGGGTCCATCGGCTTGGTGATGCCGTTGGCGTTCTTGAGGGTCTTGCGCACGGCCTCAATGGTCTCGTGCAACTTCACCGCGCGGCGGGCCGCGTCGGTTTCCTTTTCGGCCGCCAGCAACCCGGCGTCGATCAGCTTTTGGGCCTCCGGCCGGTGGCCGAGCAGCGGGCGCACGGCCAGCAGCGCGCCCTGATACATGCGGTAGGTGGCGACGAACTCGCGCGGCCCGTTGTACAGGTCCGCGCCCTTGTCGTGGACGTCGCGCAGGCTCTCGATCACGAGTTTGTCGAAGGCCCGCACGTCGGGCAGTTTGGGGTCTTGGGCCGCGGCCGGGGCCGCGGCGAGGGCCGCGGCCAGCGCGAGGGCCGCGCACAGTCGGGGGGGCATGGTCGGTCTCCTGAGTCGCGTCGGGCGCGCCAATCATCGCGCGCGCCGGTCGGGGTTGCAACGCGCCGCCGGTTCCGCCTAACATACCGACCCCGTATTGCAGTGCCCGCACGGAACCGGACCCGTGGCCGACAAGTTCACGCACCAGATCACCGACGCGCTGACCCGGCTCGCGGCCGAACCGCGCGGGCTGCCGCTGTACGCCTCCAAAGCCGAACCCGGCCTGTTCCCCAACACCGCGGTCGCCAAACCCGCCGCGCAGAAGTGCCTCGCCGACGAACTCGTCCGCGCCAGCGCCGCCGACGCCAAGCGCTTCGCGCTGACCGAAAAGGGCTGGGACTTCCTGCTGGCTGCGGTGAACCCGAAGCAGGTGCTGGAAGACTTCGTGCGCGCCCTCGAAGCGCGCCAAGGCGAAGTGGGCGAGTTGCTCGATACGGCGCGCAAAATGGCCGAGAGCCTGCAAGGGCTGAAGGAAGCTGTGGCGCGGGTGCTTCCAGAGATTGCAGCGTCGAAGGTGCATGTGCCCGTTAGCGCGCCCCAACCTATCACCCCCGCCCCCCCCTCCCTTCAGGGAGGGGGGGAGTCAGACACTGGCGCTCCCCACAGTTTGGCGGCGCGCGCTGGCTCTATCTCCCCCCCTCCCTTCAGGGAGGGGGGGCCGGGGGGGGGGGGGGGCCCCGCCCCCCCCCCCTCGGGGGGGGGGGGCCGGGGGGGGGGGGGGTCCTCGACGCGCCCCCCTTCGCCCTCGCGCCCGCCGTCGTCACCCACCTGCGCGCGCGCCGCGCCGCCACCGACTGCCCGCTGCCGGAGTTGTTCCGCGCGGTCGCGCAGAACGCGGCGCTGACCATCGGCGAGTTCCACGACTGCCTGCGCCAGCTTCACACGGACGGCGCGCTCTCGCTGCACGCGTGGACCGGCCCGCTGTACGCCCTGCCGGAACCGCAGTACGCCCTGCTCATCGGCCACGGCATCGCCTACTACGCCTCGCTTCGCGCCTGAACACGGAGGTTCTTCTCATGACCGCACTTGCGACCGCACCCGTAGCTACCGAACTCGCGCTGACCGACCGCGCGCGCGACGTGCTCAAGCGCGCGGGCAACCCGTTCCGTAACTACTTCGCCCGCAACCCGGACGACGAAGTGTGCGCGCGGTTCCACGTCCCGGAGCTGTTCGCCGCCGAGCGCGACCTGCTCCACGCCATCATCGACCTGTACCGCTACGACCCGCAGACGCACAGCGAAGTCGTGCCCGTCCTCGGCAACAAGGGCGCGGGTAAAACCCACCTGCTGCACAGCATCAAGCACGGCACCGGCGGGCAGTGGCAACTGCTCGTCACGCCCGGCGTGTACCAGCGCGACTCCGACTTCCTCGAATACCTGCTGTTCCAGATCATCGACACGCTCCTCGGCGGCGGGAAGCAGAAGGGCGTGCGCCCGCTCGACTACGTCGGCGACCAACTCGTGCGCCGGATGCTCGGCGTCGCGCTGCGCGAACTGAGCGAGAGCGAGAAGGTGGAACTGTTCCCGCCGCCGGGCCTCGGCCGGTGGGCGCGGCGGCTCGGCCTCGGCACGCAACAGGCCCGCGAGCGCGCGGAGTGGCTGGCGGAGAACCTGAGCGGGTACGCGAACTTCGCCCGCGCCCCGGTGCCCGTGCTGCAAGCGCTCACCGACGCCGGCCTGACGCCGCAAAAGGCGTTCGACCTCATCTCCGCGTACGTCCAGAAGGCGGAAGCGCACAACACCGCCGGCCTCATGCGCCGGCACATCTTCCAAGGGTTCGCGAAGGCCGCGCTGTTGCGCGACGAGTCGGACCTCGCGAACTTCCTCACGTTCGGGTTCGCCGAACTGGAGTTCCACGTCCGCCCGACGCGCCAAGACCTCGTGCTGGCGCTGTTCAAGGTCATCACGGAGATCTTCCGCAGCCTGAAGACGCCCGTCGTGGTCGCGTTCGACCAGCTCGAAGACCTGCTCCTCGCGCGGCGCAACGACGACGCCCACCGCACCGCGGAGGCGTTCTTCGCCGGCATCGTGCAGGTGATGCACCAGATCGACGGGCTGTGCTTCCTCGTCTTCGCCGAGCGCGGGCTGTGGAACCGTTTCGTGCCGTCGCTCGACGGCTACATTCAGGACCGCCTGAACAACCCGGTTCACGTCCCCAAGCACGGCACCGTGAAAGCGCTCCGGCTCGAAGCGCCCGCGGCGGAACTGGCGCGGCGCGTGGTCGAGGCGCGCCTGCGCCCGGTGCTGGGCGAACTGCCGCGCGGCGCGGCCGTGCCGGAAATCTTCCCGTTCACCGACGAACAGGTGATGCGCATCGCCCGCACCGAGCCGACCCTGCGCGACATGCTCCAACAGTACCGGCACCTGTTCGATCACGTCGTGTACGGCCCCGACGACCTCATTCAGAGGACAGAGGACAAAGAGCAGAAGACAGAGAAGGGCGAAGAACCGTTTGCGACTTCGCACGAGGCCACCGACCCCGCGAGCCGCGTGGCCGAGTTGCTGGGGCGCGACTTCGACCCCGCGCCCGCGCCGAGTGTCACGTTCAAGCACGTGGACATCATCGAGGCCCCCACCGACCCGGTGCCGGTGTCGCCGCGGTTCGCGCCCTCCCCGCTGCCGCCGGTGGCCGACGACGTGCCGATGGCGCTCGCGCTCGACGCGGACGACGAGGCCCCGCGGCCGGTGTCGGCGCACTTCCCGTCCGCGGGCACGGCCAAGACCTCGCCCGAAGCGCTCGTCGAGATGTGGGAGCAGGAGTGCCGGGCCGCGCGGCGCAAGCTCGAACCCGAGGGCGCGCTGACCGGCGCGACCCGCGAACTACAGGCCGGGTTGGGTGCGTTCCTCGCCGCCTGCCACGAGCACGGCGTCAAGGTCGGCGCGTGGCGGCTCCAACACGTCGTCGGCGAGTGGGCCTACGGCGAGCACCCGACCTACGGCGTGGTGACGATCGCGCACTGGGCCTGTAAGGGGGGGCAGCCGTGGCGCATGGGGCTGGGCCTGTTCCTCGCCCGCGGCGCGGGCAAGCCCAAGGACCTTGAGGTGAAGCTGAACGTGCTGGAAACCGAGCCGGCAGTGGTCGATCTGCTGGTGCTGCTGCGCCCCGAAGACGACATCGTCGTGACCGGGAAGAGCAAGACGCTGCTGCACGAGTCCGAGCGCCGGGGCAAGCACACGCGCCTCGAAGCGGTCGCGCTGGACGGGTTCGCGCAACTGTACGCCTTCCCGCGCTGGCTGGCGGCGATCCGCGAGGGACTGCCCGCCGGGTTCCCGGTCCCGAACCTCGCCGACATCATTCAGGACAAGTGCGAGAAGCTGCTCGAACAGGTCTGCATGCCGGTGCAGGGGTAGGGTGCCGAACCGGACCAGAGCGCCGGCACCGACGCGAGCCGCACCACTCCTCACCTACTGTGGGGAGTGGTGCGGCTCGCGCGATTCGTGTTGCGTCAGTTCATGCCGAAGAACAGCCGGCCCACGTCGAGGAACAGCACGAACACCATCAGCATGAGGATCAGGAACAGGCCGAGGTACATGGCGAACGCGAACACGCGCTCGGGCACCGGGCGGCCGAGCACCTTCTCCAGAATCAGGAACACCATGTGCCCGCCGTCGAGGACCGGGATCGGCAGGAAGTTCACCACGGCCAAGTTCACGGAGATCATGCCGAGGAACAGGAGGAACTGCCAGAAGTCCTCGCCGGCGAGCCGGTACGACACGTTCGCGATGGTCAGCGGGCCGCTCATGGTCTTGGCGCTCACGCGCCCGGCGATCATCGCGTAGAGGTTCATGTACACCTCTTTGATGAACCGGAGCGTGCGCCGCCCGCCGAGGGTCAGCGCCTCGCCCACGCTCCCGGCCTTCTGGATCTGCGATTCGGCTTGGAACACCAGCCCGCGGTCGTCGGTCGCGAACTCGGCGTGCGGCCGGCCCTTGAGCGTGACCGTGAACTCTTCGGTGCCGCGCTTGACGCGCAGGTCGATCTCGGCCGCGTTGTTCTGGAACACGGTGTCGGCGCTGGCCCACTGTTGCGGCTTCAGGTCGTCCTTCCACGCCCCGGCGCGCAGGGTGCCGTCGTCGCCCGTGGCCTTGAACCGCACGGCGGTAATCACGTCGTTCTTCTGGAGCGGCTTGTGTTCGCCGCCGGGGGCGACGTCGCGGCCGTCGATGCCGACGAAGCGCCGGGCCTTGTAATACAGGCCGGTGGGCAGTTCGCCCGCCGTGGTGGTCGCGCCGGCCGCGGGGCCACCGGGGGCCACCTCGTCCACGAAGGCTTCGACCCAGTACGCCAGCCCCAACCCGCTGACCGCGAGCGGGCTGTTCGGGTTGAGCGCGGCCTCGCGGTCGAACCGGAACGACGGGTCGAACTTGATGGGGAACCGCGCGGTCGTGTCGGTGGGGTGCGCGGCGCGCCCGACGATCAGTTCGATCTCGGTCGGTTCGGTCTTGGTCGCGCCCCATGCGTTGAGCTGGTGCGGGAGCAGCAGCGGGTCGAGCGCCCGCACCTCGACGGCCTTGGGGTTCTCGGTCTTGAACTCCGGCTTGGCCCAATCGACCTCGCCGGCGACGTACCACACGCGCTTGCCGGCCGCGTCGGGGGGCAGCAGCACGGCCTTGATCTTGTCGCCGTGGCGCGGGTCCGCGCCCTCGTTGCGGGCGACGACGCCCGCGGCCGCGGCCGGGCCGCCCTTGCGCAGCGCGACCACCTCGCCCATGCGCATGCGCATGCCGAGGTCGTGGCGGAACGCCGGCTTCACGGTTAGCGTGGCGGTGTCGTCCGAGCCTTTGCGCTTGACCTCGAAGGCGATCTCGTCCTTCGCGAGCAGCACGGCGCGCGTGTGGTAGTCGTTGAAGTCGGCGACCGGGGTGAGCGGGCCTTTCGGGTTCGCGGGGTCGGTCATCTTCACGACCTTGTCGCCCGGCTCGAACTTCGTGTCGCCGGTGCCGGCGGCGGCCGCCGGGCTGCCGGGGTAGTACGGGCGCACCTTCTGCTTGACGCCGGAGATCAGTTCGAGCTTCGACGGGGGCGAGATGCCGAGCTGCGGGAACCGCTGGCCGTCGTCGCGGATCGGCGTCACGGTGCCCTCGAACTCGGTGCCCCCGCGCCGCCACTTGATCGGAACCAGTTCGTCCTTGCCGCTACTCATGACGATGGGGCGCACGTCGTTGAACCACGGGTCGGTGCGGCTGCCGATCTGGGTGATGGTGTCGCCGGTGCGCAGGCCCGCGCGCCACGCCGCGCCGCCGCTCTCGGCGTAGCCCAGCGTCGCCGGCTTCTCCTGAACGCCGTGCAGGTACACGGCCATGAAGCACGCGAGGCCGAGGATGATGTTCATGATGACGCCGGCCGAGATGATGAGCATCCGCTGGCCGACGGTCTTCTTGCGGAAGCTGCGCGGGTCCTCTTCGGCCTCTTCGCCGTCCTCGCCCTCGCCCACCATCGCCACGTACCCGCCGAGCGGGATGATGCCGACCATGTACGTGGTCTCGCCCCACTTGTACGAGCAGAACGGGACCGCGGGGCCGAACCCGATGGAGAACGTGCGGACGTGGACGTCGCACCACTTGGCCGCGAGGAAGTGGCCCAACTCGTGAATGAAGATCACGAGGCCGAGGCCGAACACGACCTTGAGCGTGTCGATCGGGTCGAGGTACACGCACACGAGCGCGACCACGGCCGCGGTGATGGCGAGCGACACCGCGTTCTCGCGGAACCAGCCTTTCAGTTCGGCGGTTTCGGCGGCGTGGTCCGGCTGACCCGTGGTCGGGTCGACCGGGCCGGGGCGCGCGACGTCGTCGGGCTTCGGGTTCGGGTCCGGGTTCACCGGGCCGGCGTTCGCGTTGGGGTCCAACGTCCAACCTCCTGCCGCGCCCACGCGTCGAGGGCGATGAGCCGTTCGAGCGCGGGCCGGGGTTCGTAGTCGTGTGAATCGAGCACGGCCCGGCAGCACCGGGCGATGTCGAGGAAGGCGAGATCGCGCGCGAGGAACCGGCCCACCGCGGCCTCGTTCGCCGCGTTCAGCACGGCCCCGCAGGTGCCGCCCGTGCGGGCCACCTCGAAGCCGAGGTCGAGCGCCGCGAACGTGTCGCGGTCCGCTTGTTCGAAGCACAGCGCGGAGAGCGCGCGCCAGTCGAGCCGCTTCGCCGGGCCGCTCACCCGCTCAGGGTGCAGCAGCGCGAGCTGGATCGGCAGCCGCATGTCCGGCGGGGAGAGCTGCGCCAGAACGGAGCCGTCGGCGAACTCGACGAACGAGTGAACCACCGACTCCGGGTGAACGATCACGTCGATCTGCTCCGCGCGCAGGTCGAACAGCCAGCGGGCCTCGATGACCTCGAGCGCCTTGTTCATCAGCGTGGCGCTGTCGATGGTGATCTTCGGCCCCATCTGCCACGTCGGGTGCTTGAGCGCCTGTTCGGGCGTCACGTCCTCAAGATCGGCGCGGCGCTTGCCGCGGAACGGCCCGCCGCTGGCGGTCAGCACGACCCGCGACACGTCGGCCGCGGTGTGCCCGGTCAGCGCTTGGAAGATGGCCGAGTGCTCGCTATCGACCGGGAGCAACTTGGCCCCGCGTTTGGCAGCCAGTTCCGTCACCAGCGGCCCGCCGACGACGAGGGTTTCCTTGTTCGCCAGCGCGACCGTTTTGCCGGCGTCGAGCGCGGCCCACGTCCCGGTGAGGCCGGCCGCGCCGACCACCGCGGACACCACGACATCGACGTCCGCGTCGGCGACGAGCCGGCGCACGCCGTCTTCGCCGCACAGCAGTTCGGTTTCCTTCGGGAAGAACGCGCGGTCGGCCCGTTTGTAGACCTTCGGATCGCAGATGACGGCGATTCGAGGCTTGAACGCCCGGCACTGGTCGGCGAGTTGCTCCCATTTGGAGTTCGCCGCGAGGCCGACGATCTTCACGCGGTCGGGCAGGTGGCGGGCGACGTCGAGGGTGCTGGTGCCGACGGACCCGGTGGAGCCGAGGAGCGCGACGCGGCGCGGGCGGTCGGCGCTCGGCGTCGGAGTCGGCATGGCGCGGCACCCGCGAAGGCGGTCGGTACGTCAGCCGACATTGTACGAGCGGGCGGAAGAAAGGAACAAGCCGGACACCGCCCGCGCCTCGGACGCGCCTTTACAGACCGCGCCGCCCCTCTATGATGGGAGTGTGGCAAGCCACACGCGCCTGTAGCTCAGTTGGTAGAGCACGAGCCTTTTAAGCTTGTGGTCCTGGGTTCGAGCCCCAGCGGGCGCACTCTTTTCCTGTAGGTCGCGGTCGAGCGGCGCTTCGCCGCCCGACCGCGACCTACACGACTCACTTCTTCGGTTCCAACAGCCCGCGAGCCTTCATCCAGTCACCGGCGCGGTCGGGCCACGTGGCGCACGGGTGCGGCACCTTTTTCATGCCGTAGCCGTGGCCCCCGGTCGCGTACAGGTGCAGTTCCGCCGGCACGCCGGCCTTCTTGAGCGCCGTGTACAGCGCGACGCTGCTGTCGCTCGTCACCGGGTCGTCGGTCGAGTGCGCGAAGAACATCGTCGGGCTGTCCTTCGTCACCGCGAACTCCGGCTTCAGTTTCCCCTCTTTGTCTACGAGGTACGCGGGGTAGACGAGGATGCAGAAGTTGGGCAGGTGGCTCGCGGCGTCGACGTCGTCCACCTTGTCGTAGAGGCGCTCTTTGGTGAGCGCGGTGCAAACGGTGAGGTGCCCGCCGGCCGAGAAGCCGAGCATCCCGACGCGGTCGGGGTTGATGTTCCACTCTTTGCTGTTCGCGCGGACCAGCGCGAGCGCGCGCTGCGCGTCCTGCACCATCGCGAGGTTGTCGGGCGTCTGGGCTTCGCGGCGCGGCACGCGGTACTTGAGCAGCACGGCCGTAACGCCGAGCGTGTTCAGCCACTCGCACACCTGCGTGCCCTCGTGTTCGATGGCGAGGATGTTGTACCCGCCGCCGGGCGCGACCAGCACCGCGGTGCCGTTGGCCTTGCCCTTCGGCGGCGCGTACACGGTGATCGTCGGCTCGCTCACCTTGCCGATCCGCTTCACGTCCTTGTCGTTCTTGGGCGGGGTCAGCACTTCGGGGCCGATGTCCTTCGTCTCGCCGGGCGCTTTGCCCGGCCACAGCTTGATGGGCGCGGGGTCCGCGCCGCGCGCCGACAGCGCGAGAGCGAGTGTGAGCAGTGAAGCAATTCGCAGCATGGAGAACCTCAATGATGGGCGAGCACGGGCAGGCTGGAAGCCTGTCCTACTGGGGGAACACGTCCTTCGCGCCGATGGGCTTGCCTTCCCAAACGGGCACGCCGTTGTCGAAGGTGAGCAATCGGCTCACGCTGCCCGGCAGCGGGGGCGCGCTCTTGGCCGGTGCCCACTTCGCGAGCGCCTTCTTCACGTCGGCGAACTTCGGTTCTTTGGCGAGGTTCGTCCACTCGTGCGGGTCCGCGGCGCGGTCGTACAGTTCCTCGCTGCCGTCGGCGTACACGATGTAGCGCCACTTCTCGGTGCGGACGCCGTGGTTGCCGGGGCCGTGCGTAGTGACCGCGGGTCGCTCGCGCGCGGCCCTCGCGTCCTTCAGTTGCGGAACGAGGCTCAACCCCTCGTTGGCGGCGTTCGCGGGCAGGCCGCAGAGGTCGAGCAGCGTCGGGTACAGGTCGAGCAGTTCGGCCGGGCGGTCGCACCGCGCGCCCGCGCTCACCCCGGGGCCGGCGAAGACCAGCGGCACGCGCGTCGAGCGCTCCCACAGCGTGTTCTTCCCGGTAATGCCTTTCTCGCCCAAGTGCCAGCCGTGGTCACTCCACAGTACGATCACGGTGTTCTTCTCCAAACCGTTCGCCTTGAGCGAATCGAGCACGCGGCCCACCTGCGCATCAACGAAGCTGATGCTCGCGAGATACGCCCTGACCAGCGCCGTGTGCTGTTTGTTGTCTTGCAGCCACTTGAGCCGCGGTTCGGGCAGCTTCCAGTGCAGGTACGACGCGAACCGCGGCAGGTCCTCGCGGTCGTCGGCCTTGATCGTCGGCAGTTCGAGCTTGTCCGGCGGGTAAAGATCGAACCACTTCTGCGGCGCGACGCACGGAACGTGCGGGTGCTGGAACCCGACCGCGAAGAACCACGGCTCCTTCGGCATGTCCTTCAGCTTCGCGCCGGCCCACGTTGCGATGTCGTGATCGAAGCAGTCTTCGTCCCTCTCCGGGTACACGCCCCAGTCCATCGCGCGAATCGGGTCCGGGGTCTGCACCAGCTTCGCCTTCGGCAGTGCGCCGAACGTGCTCGCGGGGCCGAACGTGCCGACCTCCGCGGCGCGCGCCTCCTTCGGCGGGTAGCCGCCGTGGAATATCTTCCCGGTGCTGATCGTGCTGTAACCGCTCTTGGCGAAGTGCTGGAAGATCGTCGCGTGGTCCTTGAGCTTGTCCGACGTGCGGAACCACGGCTGGAGCGCGTACACGCCGGTGGTGCTCGGCCGCAACCCGGTCAGCACGCTGGTGCGACTGGGGTTACACAGCGGGCTTTGGCAGTGGGCGTTAGTAAACGTGGTGCCGCGCTTCGCGAGCGCGTCAAGGTTCGGCGTCTTCACCTGCGCATGCCCGCCGAGCGGCCCGACCCAGTCGTTCAGGTCGTCGATAGCGATGAACAGCACGTTGGGCTTGTCGGCCGCCTCTGAGCGGGGGGCGTAAGCCCCCTGTGCGATGGTAACAGTGAAGAACAGCGCGAGGCGAAGCATGGGCCACCTACTCTGCGCGTTTAGCGGTCGATCCGAAAGGGCGATTCCGGTTACAATGCCGCCATTGTGCGCGCCACAACCCGCCAACACAACGACGCACTCCCCATGCTACGAACTGCGAATCTGGTTCCGGTCGCGCTGGTCGTCGCGCTCATGGGAACAGGGGGCTTACGCCCCCCGCTCGCTAAGAGTGCCGACGACACGAAGAACCACTGGGCGTTCAAAGCGCCCGTGCGGCCGGCGGTGCCGAAGGGCGCGCACCCGATTGATGCGTTCATTCGGGCGCGGTTGGCAAAAGAGGGACTGAAGCCGTCGCCGGAAGCAGATCGCGTCACGCTCGCGCGCCGGCTGTACCTCGACCTCGTCGGCCTGCCGCCCACGCCGAAGGAAGTGGACGAGTTCGTCTCCGACGCGCGCGCAGACGCTTACGAGCGCCTCGTGGATAAGCTGCTGGCCTCGACGCACTACGGCGAGCGGTGGGCGCGGTGGTGGCTCGACGCGGCCCGCTACGCCGACAGCGACGGCTACGAGAAGGACAAGTCGCGCCAAGTGTGGGCCTACCGCGAGTACGTCATCAGCGCCTTCAATCGCGACCTGCCCTTCGATCAGTTCACCATCGAGCAGATCGCGGGCGACCTGCTGCCGAACGCAACGCAGGACCAGATCGTCGCCACCGGGTTCCTCCGCATGTCCATGCTGAACGAAGAGGGCGGGGTCGATCCCGAACAGTTCCGCACGGACGCGATGTTCGACCGCGTGGACGCCGTGGGCAAGGCGTTCCTCGGCCTCAGCGTCGCGTGTGCGCAGTGCCACGACCACAAGTTCGACCCCATCTCGCAGGAGGAGTACTACCGGCTGTTCGCGTTCCTCAACAACGACCACGAGGCGCAGCGCGTCGTCTACTCCGCGAAAGAGCGAATGGCGATCAACGGCCTGCGCTCGCGCATGAGCGAAATCGACGCCAAGCTGAAGGAGGCCAACGCGGATTGGGAGAAGCGGCTCGCGAAGTGGGAAGCGGCGCAGACGGAGCCGGCGTGGAAGACCCTCACGGTCGAGAACACCGGCGACAACGGCCAGCGCTACATCGCCCAAAAGGACGGCTCGATTCTGGCGCAGGGCTACGCCCCCACCAAGTTTGCCACGACGCTGAAGGGCGCAAGCCCGCTGAAACGGATCACCGGGTTCCGGCTCGAACAGCTCAACGACCCGAACCTGCCGTGCAACGGCCCCGGTCGCTCCTTCAAAGGCACCAGCGCGCTGAGCGAGTTCAGCGTCGAGATCGAAAGCAAGGGCGCGCGAACGAAGGTGAAGTTCGTGAAGGCGGTCGCGGACTACGGCAACCCGGAGCGCGAACTGGAACCGAACTTTTACGACAAGAGCGACCGCCGCCGCGTGACCGGGCCGGTCGAGTTCGCCATCGACGGCAAGGACGATACCGCGTGGGGCATCGACGCCGGCCCCGGCCGCCGCAACGCGCCGCGGGTCGCGGTGTTCGTGCCCGAAAAGCCCGTCGAAGTTCCCGACGGCGCGCTGCTGCACTTCAACCTGAAGCAGGTCCACGGCGGGTGGAACAGCGACGACCACATGAACAACAACCTCGGCCGCTTCCGGCTGAGCGTCACTGATGACGCCAAGCCCGACGCGAGCCTGCTCCCGCCGCTGGTGCGGGCGGCGCTCGCGGTTCCGGTCGCGAAGCGCAGCCCGGCGCAGGCGCACACGGTCTTCGACCACTGGCGCGGGGTCGCGTTCAAGGACGCCGACGAGAAGGTCGAAGCGCTGTGGAAGGAGTGGCCCGAAGGTTCGACGAGTCTCGTGGCGGCGCGGCGCGACGAGTCGCGCGACACGTGGCTACTGAAGCGCGGCAACTTCCTGCGCCCCGGTCCGAAGGTCGATGCCGGCGTGCCACTGTTCCTGCACCAACTGCCGAAGGGCGCGGACGGCAGCCGGCTGACGCTCGCCAAGTGGCTGGTGGACAAGCAATCGCCGACGACTTCGCGCGCGATCGTGAACCGCGTGTGGCAAACCTACTTCGGCCGCGGGCTGACGGACTCGCCCGAAGAGTTCGGCACGCAGGGCGAAAAGCCGACGCACCCGGAGTTGCTCGACTGGCTCGCGGTGGAGTTCATGGAGCCGACGAACGAGAAGGCGCACCGGATCAGTCGTCCGTGGAGCCTCAAACACCTGCACCGACTGATTGTCACCAGCGCGACATACAAGCAGTCGTCGCGCATCACGCCAGAGGTGCTGAAGGCCGATCCCGATAACAAGCTGCTGGCCCGCGGCGCGCGGTTCCGCGCGGAAGGCGAGATCGTGCGTGACATCGCGCTGGCCGCGAGCGGGCTGTTGAACCGCAAGATCGGCGGACCGAGCGTGTATGCGCCCGCGCCGGAGTTCCTCTTCAAGCCGCCCGCGAGCTACGGGCCGTTCGAGTGGGTCGAGGCGAAGGGCGAGGACCGCTACCGCCGCGCGCTGTACACGTTCCGCCGCCGCTCGACCCCGTACCCGGCGCTCACCGTGTTCGACGTGCCCGTGGGCGAGGCCAGTTGCGTCAAGCGGACCCGCACCAACACCCCGCTGCAAGCGCTCACCGCGCTCAACGAAACGATCTTCGTGGAGTGCGCCCGTGCGCTGGGCAAGCGGGCCGTGCTCGAAGGCGGGAAGACCGACGCGGAGCGCCTGACGTACGCCTTCCGGCTGTGCGTGTCGCGCGCGCCGACCGCGGACGAACTCGCGGTGCTGACGAAGCTGCTCGACAAGACCCGCAAGCGGTTCGAGGAGGGCGAAGCGAACGCGGCCGAAATCGCCACCGGCGACAAGGACGCCGCGAAGCCCGACGGCCTCACCTTCGCCGACTGGGGTGCGTTCGCCGTGATCGCCCGCGTGCTGCTGAACTTGGACGAAACCGTAACAAAAGAGTGAATCACGTCCCCACCGGGGACGCCGCGAAACCCTCTCAAGGAACCTGCTCATGCTGTCCCTGCGCCTGTTCGTCGCTTGCGCCTTTGTCGGAGCGACGCTTTCGCTCCTGCCCGCCGAGGACAAGAAGCCGGCCGCGCCCGCGGGCGACGACGGGTTCAAGCCGCTGTTCGACGGCAAGACCCTCGACGGCTGGACCAACGTGAACTGTCACCCCGACACGTTCTTCGTCAAGAACGGGGAGATCGTCACCACCGGCGAGCCGACCGGGTTCCTGCGCTCCGCGAAGCAGTACGAGAACTTCGTTCTGGAGTTCGAGTGGATGCACGTCGAGAAGGTGAAGATGGCGAACAGCGGGCTGTTCGTGTGGGGCGACCCGCTGCCGGGCGTCGGCACGCCGTACACCCGCGGCATCGAGGTTCAGGTGCTCATCAACTTCGCCCCGAAAGACGGCTGGGCCACCAGCCACGGCGACATCTTTAGCATCCACGGCGCGCGCTGTAAGCCGGACCGCGTTCACCCGGTGAACCCCAAGATGGAGCGGTGCCTGCCGAGCGAGAACCGCGTCAAGGGCGGCGGCGAGTGGAACCACTACAAGGTCACGGCCAACGACGGCACGATCAAGCTCGCGGTGAACGGCAAGGAAGTGTCCGGCGTGAGCCAGAGCAACCCGCGCAAGGGCTATCTGGCGCTCGAAAGCGAGGGCGCGGAGTGTCACTTCAAGAACATCAAGATCAAGGAACTGCCCAGCACGAACCCCAAGCCGGCCGAAATCGCGAACGAGTGGGAGGGCCACACCAGCATCTTCAACGGCATCGACCCGACCGGCTGGAAGGCGGAGAAGGATGCGTGGAAAGTCGGAGGCGGGAAGTTCGTTTGCACGGGGAAGGGTCAACTGACGACCGAGAAGCGGTACGGTCCGGTCGAGTTGGTCCTCGACTGGAAACTGCCTGCGAAGGGGGCGGAGAACTGCTACCTGAACTTCGCCGACGCCGGCTTCACCTTCGCCCCGAACGAGTACGGAGCCGACTACGACCCGGCGCTCTGGGCGGAGGTCGAAAAGGACAAGGCCAAGAACCCCGGCGTGAAGTTCGGCACTTGGAACCGCACGGTCGTTCGGTTCGACGGGAAGAAGCTGACCCTCACCGTGAACGGCGTGCTGGCGGCAACGCTGGAAGCGAAGAAGGCGATCAACCCGGGCACGCTCGTGATCGGAAGCGCGCAGACGACCAAATCGCAAGGGCTGGAGATCATGAACGTGTTCGTCCGCGAACTGAAGGACAAATAGCACCGGCGAGCCGGGAGCGTAAGCGGCCGGAGGCACCGCGAACATGATTCGTGAAACCTCCGGTCGCTTACGCTCCCAGTTCGCTGAGAAGCACGTAACCCGCGTTGCGAGGTCGTTCGATATGCTCCCCAACTTGCTCAACCGCCGGTGGTTCCTCCGCGACTGCGGGGTCGGCCTCGGCGCGGTCGCGCTCGCGGACCTCGCGCGCGGCGCGGACGAGGCGAAGCCGAAGCCGCACTACGAGCCGAAGGCCAAGCGCGTCATCTACCTGTTCATGGGCGGCGCGCCCAGTCACTTGGAGCTGTTCGACAACAAGCCCTCACTGGCGAAGTTCGACGGCACGCTGCCGCCCGCGGAGCTGGTCAAGAACTACCGGGCCGCGTTCATCAACCCGAACTCCAAGCTCCTCGGCCCCAAGTTCAAGTTCAAGAAGTTCGGCAAGAGCGGCACCGAACTCGGCGAACTGCTCCCGCACCTCGGCGAAGTGGTGGACGACGTCGCCGTCGTCAAGTCGATGGTCACGGACGCTTTCAACCACGCGCCGGCTCAGATCATGGCGCTGACCGGGCACCAGCAATTCGGCCGCCCCAGCGCGGGGGCGTGGGTCAGTTACGGCCTCGGCAGCGAGTCGAAGAACCTGCCGGGGTTCGTCGTGTTCAGCAGTGGCAACAAGGGGCCGAGCGGCGGGAACTCGTGCTGGGGCAGCGGGTTCCTTCCCTCATCGCACGCGGGCACGCTGTTCCGCTCCGCGGGCGACCCCGTGTTGTTCCTCGGCAACCCGCCCGGTGTGGACGCCGACATCCAGAAGGACTCGCTCGACGCGATCAACGCCCTGAACAAGAAGCGGTTGGACGCGGTGGGCGACCCCGAGATCGCCTCGCGCATCGCCGCGTACGAGATGGCCGGGCGGATGCAGACCAGCGCCCCGGAGCTGATGGACCTGAGCAAGGAGACGAAGGAAACGCTGGCGTTGTACGGCGCGGAGCCGGGCAAGCCGAGCTTCGCGAACAACTGCCTGCTCGCACGGCGGCTCATCGAGCGCGGCGTCCGCTTCGTGCAACTGTTCCACGAGGCGTGGGACCACCACGGCGGCCTCACCAACGGCCTCAAGACCGAGTGCGGCAAGACGGACAAGGCGAGCGCGGCGCTCGTCAAAGACCTGAAGCAGCGCGGGCTGTTGAAGGACACGCTGGTGATCTGGGGCGGCGAGTTCGGCCGCACCCCGATGGTGCAGGGCGGCAACGACGGCCGCGACCACCACCCGAACTGCTACACGATGTGGCTGGCCGGAGGCGGGGTGAAGCCGGGCACCGTGCTGGGCGCGAGCGACGAACTCGGCTTCAACGCGGTCGAAGACAAGGTCCACGTTCACGACCTGAACGCCACGATCCTCCACCTGCTCGGCCTCGACCACACCAAACTGACCTACCGGCTACAGGGCCGCGACTTCCGCCTGACCGACGTTCACGGCAAGGTGGTGGGGAAGCTGCTGGCGTGAAGATTGGCCGCACAGATGGCGCGGACTTCGGCGCAGATGAAGTCAGATCACGCAGAAAGCAAAAGGCCGAAGAGTTTTGACAGGATGAACAGGATTCACAGAGATGAAGAGAAGAGTGATTTCAACTCTTCATCCCTGCTTTATCTTGTCCATCCTGTCAAAACTCTTCGGCCTTTTGCTTTCTGCTGCCCTTAGTCGGCCAGCGGGAGCTTGGTGCCGGTCTTCGGGGCTTCCGGCTTGACCTTCGGCGCGGTCAGCGGGGCGATGATGTCGTCCACGCTCTTGTTCGCGCTGGGGGCCGGGCTGTCGTCGTGGGCCAGCGGGAGCAGCTTCAGCTTCTCGCGCTCCACGTCCACCTTCGTCTTCAGCTTCCGCAGGTCGTCCTTGATCTTCGCCAGCCGGCTGTCGTCGGTCTGGTACTTGCTCTCGGTCTGCTGGAGCTTCAGCTCCGCGAGCTGGGCCTCCATCCCGTCCACGGCCGCGACCAGTTCCGCCTTCTGGTTCTTGAGCGCTTCGAGCTGCTTCTCGAGGGCGTCGCGCACCTTCACGCGGGTCGCCATCGTCGCCTTGAGGGTGTTCAGCGTCTTCTCGTTGGCGACGTAGACCTTCACGTCGGCTTCGAGTTCGGCCTTCGCCGCGGGCACGGTGAGGGTGCGGTTCCCGAAGGTGACTTGGCCCTCGGCGCTCTTGATCGCCTCGGCCCGCGCCTTCAGCAGCGCCTGCGACTTCTCCAACTTGGCGGCGCGGTCGTCCACCTGTTCGCTGAGGGTGTTGACCTCGACGCGCTGCTTGGCGAGTTCGTTGACCACGCCCATGATGTCCTTGTCGAGCAGCTTGATCTCGTTGCGGAGCCGGGCCAGTTCCTTCTCCGGCGGGATGCTGTCTTCGGCGCGCTCGCGGGCGGCGCGGATCTCGCTGCGGATGTACGACGCGATCTTGGTGCCGCCGAAGGCGCTCACCGCCACGAAGCCGATCACCCCCAGAATCACCAGCTTCTTCAACATGGCCGTCCCCTTAGGTAGTAGGTCAGGGTCGAGGGCGGTTCGGCCGTCCCGAACACCGGGCTCCTGCCGCCGTACTAGGTATTCGCGGCCGGCAGAGGATATTTGGAAGAAATTGCCCCGCGCGCGGAAAAAAGCGGACAACACGAAACCGCCGCCCGCTAACCGGCACGCGCATCGCGACTTGCGCGCCGTTCCGCGGCGCGGCGTTCTCTGCTATAACAGTCCCACTTCTCCCCTTCGGAGCCTTCACATGGCGATCCCCACGCGGCCCCTCGGTAAGACCGGCGCGAACGTTTCCGTCCTGTGCCTCGGCGGGTGGCACATCGGCCAACCGGCCATCGGCGACGCCGAAGCCGAGCGCATCATGCACGCCGCGATCGACCACGGCATCACGTTCTTCGACAACGCGTGGGACTACCACGAGGGGCGCAGCGAGGAGATCATGGGCAAGGCGCTGGCCAGTGGCGGCCGGCGGCAGAAGGTGTTCCTGATGACGAAGAACTGCGGGCGCGACGCGGCCCACAGCCGCCAGCACCTCGACGACAGCCTGCGCCGCCTCAAGACCGACGTGATCGACCTGTGGCAGTTCCACGAGATCAACTACGACAACGACCCGGAGTGGATCGTCGAGCGCGGCGCGCTCGCGGTCGCGCTGGAGGCGCAAAAGGCCGGGAAGGTGCGCTACCTCGGCTTCACCGGCCACAAGGCCCCTCACATCTTCCTCAAGATGCTCGCCACGCACGACAACTACGACACCTGCCAGCTCCCCGTGAACGTGTGCGACTACTTCTACCGCAGCAGCATCCACGAGGTGATGCCGGCGCTGAAGGCGAAGAACGTCGCGGCCATCGGGATGAAGTCGCTCGGCGGCGGGAACATGGAGAACGGCGGGAAGATCGTGGCCGACGGCGCGGCCACCGCCGACGAGTGCATCCGGTTCGCGCTCGGGCAGGACATCGCGTCGCTCGTCGTCGGCATCGATTCGATGAAGGTGCTGATGCAGGACGTGGGCATCGCCGACAACTTCAAACCGATGACGCGGGACGAAACCGCGGCGCTACTGGCGCGCGTGAAGCCGCTGGCCGGCGACGGTCGGTTGGAGCCGTCCAAGTCCACGCAACTGTACGACGGCCCCTACCACCGCCGCCAGCACGGGTTCCCGGAGTAGCGCCGCTCGCGGCTTCGCGAGCAAAGGAGGTTGCACGTGTCCACGTTCACCGTTCGCCCCGCGACCGCGGCCGACCTCGGCGCGATCCGCGACATCTACAACTACTACGTCGCGCACTCCACCTGCACCTACCAGATCGAGCCGGAGACGGCCGACGAGCGCGCGGCGTGGTTCCGCGAACGGAGCGCGAAGTACCCGGCTACGGTCGCGCAAGACAGCGACGGCGCGGTGATCGGTTGGGCGTCGCTGTCGCCGTGGAAGTCGCGGTGCGGGTACGCATGGGCCGCGGAAGCGTCGGTGTACATCCACCACGAGCACCACCGCCGCGGCATCGGCAAGGCGCTCTTGCTCGACCTGATCGAGCGCGCGCGGGCCGCGGGGCTGCACACCATCATCGGCGGTGCGAGTAGCGACCAGACCGCGAGCCTCGCGCTCCAGTACGCCGTCGGGTTCAAGGAAATGGGCGTGTTCCGCGAAGTGGGCCGCAAGTTCGACCGCTGGCTCGACGTGACCTACACGCAACTCATATTGCCGAGCGTGTAGTGCCGGTGGGCAATCGACCGGAAGACAGTTCGACCGGGTCACAGGATGAGACAGGATGAAAAGAGCGCTCCGCTCTTTTCATCCTGTCTCATCCTGTGACCCGGTCGACCGTCTTTTCCGCTCGTGGGTCCTACTTCCGAATCATCTTCGCGCAGGCGGACTTGGCCGCGTCGCGCACCATCGGGTCGGTGTCGTTGCACGCGGCCTCGATGAAGCCGAGGAACTGCGGGGTGAAGTACCCCAGATCGCACAGGTGCGTGAGGCACGCGGCCCGGACCTCGCCGCACGGGTCGAGCTGCGCGGCTTGGAACAGTACGCCCTTCACCCCGTCCGTCGATCGGTGCCGGCCGTCGGCCAGCGCCTTCGCCGCGGTCAGTCGCGCCGACGGCGCTTGCATCGTTTGAAGGGCGATCACGAACGGCTGCACGTCGCGGTCGAATGCCACCTGCGCCGGAACGTACCCCGCGGGCACCACGACCTGCAAGGGCTTGGTCGCGGACGTGCCGCCGGGGGGAACCGGGATCGGCGGCAGGCCCGTCCCCGCGGGCGGCGCGGGCACACTGGGGGCGCTCGGAACCGCGGGGAGCGGCAGCGGCGCGGGCACACTCGGGACGCTCGGAACCGAGGGGAACGCGGGCGCGCTCGGCGCGGGAAACGCGGGCGCGCTCGGCGCGGCGACCGGGGGCACGGCCGGGATCGACGGGAGCGCCTGCGGCGGCGCGACCGGCTTCGGCGCGGTCGGGGGCATCACGCGCGGCGGCTCGCCGGTGCCCGAGAACCCGCCCGACGGGAACGGGATGATCGGCGGCGGGTTCGACGGACTCGGCTTGACCACCGGCCCGGCCGTGGGGCCGGTCGAGGTGGCCGCGGGCATGCCGGGGCCGCTCGGTTTCTTCGGCCCGAACACGCGCCCGAGCAGGCCCGGCTTCTTCGCGTCGGTCGCGGGCGGCGCGTTCGATGTACTCGGTGCGGGCGTCTTGTCCTTGTCCCCGAAGATGCGCCCGAGGATCGGCCGCTTGTCGCCGCCCTTGTCCTTCATCGGGTCCGGCATCGCGGTGGGCGGCGGGGTGAGCGGGTCGCTGGTGCGCGGCCGGGCCTTCGGCGGGCCGGTGTCCGTCGTGTTGGGCGCGCCCTTCGTGCCCTTCGCGCCCTTCGGGGCGTCGTCGCCGGGGCGCGTGAGGAACGACAGCGTCTCGCCGGTCTTCACGTCTTTCAGTTCGGACAGGTACGTCCCGTCCAGTTGCTTCTCGGTCTTGAGCACCTTGAACTGGCGCTCGGCCTTCCCGTCGATGGGTAGCGTGATCGTGGTGCCGGCTTTCGGCGGCTCCTCGCCGCGCGTGGCGGCGAGCGAGAGAGTCACGCCCGCCCCGGCCAGCGCCGCCCACACCCACCGCTTTGTGAACCACCGTGTCATAGCCGGGCCTCCCTGCGCGGGCCGGGTCGCGCCGTCCGTGGCGCGCCGCCGCATCCGTGCGTGCCGGAAGCATCGGCTTGCCCGTTTTCGCCGGTTCACGGGTTCGCGCGCAAATTGCCGAGAATGGCGCGGAAACTGGGTAAGGTGTGCGCCCGCGCGCTCACCTCTCCCACGCTTTGGTGGTGGAATGTATGACTACCCGAACTTCACCACAGGTTGAGCTTCGCGCGAGAGGTTTGCTCACTGCTGGATCCGCGCAACTTCGACCTTCGCGCACTTCGCGGATACCGCGTCCTTGCCGCCGCGCCGCGGCCCCCTATAGTAAGAGTTCCGTTTTTGCGTCCACGCGAAGAGATCACGGTCATGGCTAAGACGTGCGTTTTCACCGGCAAGAAGGCGGTTAAGGGTAACCGCAAGAAGTACCGCGGTAAGGCGAAGTACCTCGGCGGCGTCGGCAAGAAGATCCTCGGCACCAGCAAGCGCAAGTTCCGCCCGAACCTCCAGAAGGTGCGGTGCGTGATCGACGGCGTGGTGAAGAAGGTCTGGGTCTCGGCCTCCGCCATCCGCAGCGGGCTGGTCGTCAAGCCCGTGGTGGTTCAGCCGTTCGAGAAGGTCAACGTGTAACGTCGGCCCCGTACGTAGCGCGTCGCGCGCCGGCGCGCGGCGCGTCTTTTCTTCAACACTTCTCAGCACCGACTTGCACGGCGCCGGTTCGCGCGCGATAATCCCGCGCCTCTATCTCTCTTTCTCGCAGGAGTGTTCCCGTGCGTAAGGCTCTGTGTGCGCTCGCCCTGTTCGTCGGGGTCGGGCTGGTGGTCGCGTCGTCGGCTCCGTCGGCCCCGGCGCAACCGAAGGACAAGAAGGACGACAAGAAGGACACGAAGGCCGCGGGCGACGTCGGCACCATCGAGGTGTACAAGGCCAAAGACGGCTGGCGCATCCGCGTCAAGAACGCCGACGGCAAGTCGGTGGCCATCGGCACCGTGGGCCACGACAAGAAGGAAGACGCGCTGAAGGACGTCGAGTTCCTCAAGAACACGTTCGGCAAGGGCAAGGTCGTGGAGATCAAGGAAGAGAAGAAGTAGCCGGTCGGGTCGCGGGCCGCGGGCTCACCCCCCGCGGCCCGTTTCGTTCTGCCGCGTGCCTGTTGCATCTCCGCGCCCTTTTGCGATAATCCTCCCCAACCCTCCCGCCCGCTCTCTCACTCCTCCCACCGGGATGCCCCTCATGCTGCGCCGCTGCCTCGTGTCGTCGTTCGTGTTCGTACTGACCCTGTCCCTCGCCGGCGGCGCGGACTGGCCGCGGTTCCGCGGGCCCAACGGCACCGGCGCGGTCGAAGGCCCGCTGCCGGACATGGACCCGGCCAAGCCCCTGTGGAAGACCAAGCTCCCCGGTAAAGGGGCCGGCTCGCCCATCGTCGTGAACGGCAAGGTGTACCTGCAAGCGGCTTCCGCCGACGGCAAGACCCGCACGCTGGTGTGCGTGGCCGCGGCGACCGGCAAGATCGAGTGGGAGCGCGACCTCACCGGCGAGAAGGCCCACATCCACGCCAAGAACTCGCTCGCCTCCGGCACGCCCGCCAGCGACGGCACCCACATCTACTGCCAGTGGTGGGACGGCAGCGGCGTGAGCCTCGTGGCCCACGACCTGACCGGCAAAGAGGTGTGGCGGGCCTCGCTCGGCGGGTACAAGAGCCAGCACGGGCCGGGGTTCTCCCCCATGCTCCACGACGGCCTCGTGTTCGTGAACGTGGACGACGACCAGCGCGCCGAGTTGGTCGCGTTCGACGCCAAGACCGGCGAGAAGAAGTGGATCGCGCCGCGCAAGCACGTCCGCGCGTGCTACTCCACGCCGTTCGTGCTGGAGCGCCCCGGCAAGCCCGCGGAACTGGTCCTCGGCACCACGACGGCCATCACCTCTTACGACCCGAAGACCGGCAAGGTGAACTGGGAACACGTGGTCGCGTGGCCGAAGGAGGGCATGCCGTTGCGCGTGATCGGGCACCCGGTGTACGCGGCCGGACTGATCGTGCTGTACAGCGGCGACGGCAGCGGCGCGCGGTACATGACCGCCATTGACCCCGACAAGAAGACCCCGGCGAAGGTATGGGAGCTGCGCAAGGACACGCCCTACGTGCCGTGCGTGCTGACGAAGGGGGACAGGCTGTTCTGGATCGGAGACAAGGGCATCGCCACCTGTGCCGACGCCAAGACCGGCAAGGCGCTCTGGGCCGAGCGGGTGTTCGATAAGTCCGACGTGAGCGCCTCGCCGGTCATGGTGGGCGACCAGATCGTGATGGTCTCCGAGGCCGGCGAGATCGCCGTCGTGAAGGCCGACAAGGAGTTCGCGGAGCCGACGAAGGTGGCGCTGAAGGAGCGCGTGTTCGCCAGCCCCGCGGTCGCCGACGGCAAGGTGTTCGTGCGCGGCGACGCGCACCTCTTCTGCTTCGGGAAGTAAGGAGGAGCCGTGTCGCGTCACGTCGCGGTCGCGCTTGGCGTGCTGGCACTCGTTGCGGGCGGGGGGCAGAACCTCCCGGCCGCCCCGGTGCCCAAGCACCTCATGCGCAAAGAGAACTCACTGCCGTTACTGACCGGCAGGTAGCGAGCCCTGTACAACCCACCGGATCGTCGTAACCTGTTTGCCATGAGGACCAAAGGTACAGCGGCCGAACTGGAGGCCCGCCGCCGGCTGGCCGTGCAGCGGGTGGGCGA
>VGZJ01000051.1 GCA_016872595.1 Planctomycetota bacterium | reverse complement strand
CGGTGCGGCGCTCGCCGCTGGTGCCCGGCCCGGTCTTGTTCGGCAGCGTGATGCGCCCGGTGCCGCGCCCCGGCAGGCCCGGCATGCGCCCGCTCGACTGGCTCCCCAGCCCCGGCCGGCTGCCCGACTGGTTCGGCGCGCCGCCCGGAATCTGGTTCAGGTCGCCGAGGAACGGTTCCAGCGCTTCCACCAGTTCGTCGCAGCCCGTGTACCGGCCTTCCGGGGTCTTGGCCATCAGGCGCTTCACCACGACTTCGAGGCCCGCGGGCACGTCCGGGGCCAGCTCGCGCAGCGGCAGCGGCTCCTTCGTCTGGTGGGCCATCATCTTCTCGACGGCCGACCCTTCGGGGAACGGCACGCGCCCGGTCAGGGCGTAGTACAGCACGCAGCCGAGGCTGTACTGGTCGCCGGCGGGCGTCCGGTTCGTCGGCTCCATGATGCTCTCCGGGCTGGTGCAGTCCAGCCCGCTGGTGAGCGTGTTCGCGGTGGACATCGTGTCCACGAGGCTCTCGCCCTCGTTCTCGACCAGCAGCGAGCCGATGCCGAAGTCGAGGATGCGGGCCTGATTGTCGGAACCGATCATGACGTTCGACGGCTTGATGAGGCCGTGGAACAGGTTGTTCTGGTGCGCCGCGGTCAGCCCCTGCGCCACCTGCACCGCGTACAGCACGGCTTGGTTCGGGGCGAGCCGGCCCTGATGTTGCACGAGCGACTCGAGGGTCTGGCCCTCGGCCATCGGCCACGTGAGGTAGTGGAGGCCGCCGGCGGTGCCCACGTCCACGAACGGGACGACCGCGGGGTGCGTGAAGCTGCCGAACGAGCGCACCTGCCGGCGCGCGAGGCGCACGTTCCACATGCTGCGCCGCGGCAGCACCTTCACCGCGTACTGCACGTTGTCGTTCTTCGAGGTGGCCTTGTAGACCTGCCCCATACTGCCCTGACCGATGGCGTCGAGGAGCACGTACGGCCCGAGGACGAGGCCGGCGCTCTTGCCGTTGAGGATGCGCTCGGCTTGGAACGCGGTCAGCGTGCCCTGATCGACGAGGAACTCGGCGAGGGACGGCGCTTCGGCGCGCGGGTTGCGCTTGAGGAACTCGCCGACGATCTGATCGAGCGGGCCGCGGTCGATCAGCCCGCTGCGGCGCAGGTCCCAAACGAACCATTCGCACGCGCCGAGGTCGCTCGTCACCATTTCGGGTATCCCTTAGAGAAGCCCGGCCGGGCCGGGGTGCGCTCGTGGGCGGGCCGGGGCCGGCGCGCTCGTGCCCCGCCGCGAGATTTCTGGGGCACGCAAAATTAGGACACCTTTTGAGGGTGTCAAACTCGGCCCGCCCCGTTTTCAGGCGCAACCCCATCCGCTATTCTGAGCGGAATAACCGCTACGACGCGCGCGACCCCGCGCGCCGCCGCCGCGGTCCTCTCGGAAGGTGGCGACCGATGGCTCTGGACCCGTACACCCCGTGCCCGTGCGGCAGCGGCAAGAAGTTCCGCTGGTGCTGCGCGCCGTACTTCGGCACGGTCGAAAAGGCTTTCGAGCAAGAGCGGCAGGGCCAGCACGGGGCCGCACTCGCCACCATGCAAGGGCTGATCGCCGCGCACCCGGACAGCGCCCCGATCCGCGGGTACTACGCCCAGTTCCTCTACAACGCGGGCCACGCCGACCCGAACCAAGAGGCCGGGGCCAAGAAGGTCGAAGAGGCCGAAGACGCGCTCTCCAAAGCCCTCGAACTGAACCCGAACTTCGGGATGGCGTACTTCCTCCGCGGCCAGTTCCGCGAGAACGAGGGCGAACTGCTCGGCTCGCTGCTGCTGTACCGCAAGGCCGCCGAGACCTACGACCCGGAGGCCCACGACCAACTCACCTCCGTGTTCCTGAAGATTTACCAGTTCGAATCGACCGTGCTCCAGCGCCCGGTCGCGGCCCGCGCCGCTCTGGAGCGCGCGGTCCACTTCCAGCCGGCCGACGCGGACCTGCGCGGGCAACTGGAAGCCGAGTTCGGCGCGGACGGCCCGTACCCGCTGGCCGCGAGCAAGAAGTACACCTTCCGCCCCACCGCCAAGCCGGTGCCGGAGAGCGCCGCCACCGGGCGCTACTCCGACGCGCGCAAGGCCTTCGAGGACCTCACCGCCGTCACCCCCGACGACCCGGCCGCGTGGTTCAACCTCGGCGTCGTCCTCGCGTGGCTCGGCGAGCAGCCCAAGGCCGTCGCCGCGCTGACCAAGTCCGTCGAGTTCGAAACCGACGACTACCGCGCGGAAGAGGCCGCGGCGCTGGCCGAAGTGCTCCGCTGCGGCTACGGCATGGAGAACGACAGCGACCACATCTCCTACACGTTCACCATGCCCATCCGCGACCCGCAGCCGGTGCAGGGCGTGTTGCAGCAGTACAGCCAGAGCGGGAAGCTGCGCGGCGTGCGCGTGGACCGCGAGTCGAACACCATCGTCGGGCTGGTCGTCGAGGAACTGCCGTCGCTCATCAGTGCGGGCGCGGTGAACCTCGCGCGCGTCGCGGCCCGGATCATGGTGCGCGACGGCGCGATCCGCCTGAGCCACCCGAACCGCGAGTCCGCGGCGCGCGCCGCCGACGACCTGCGCGCCGCCCTCCAACTGGCCGTCGAACAGCCGGTGCCGAGCCAGCACCCGCTCAACTTCGGCGACGTGGTTCTCGAGTCCCTCGCGCAGCCGTCCGGCGGCGGCGACGAGGCCGCTATCGAAGCCAAGATGCGCGACTACGCCACGCACTACTTCGAGAGCATTTGGACCCAGAAGCCGCTGAAGGCGCTGGCCGGCAACACCCCGCTCGACGCGGTCGGGAGCAAGGTGCTCCGCAAGCACGTGTTCGGCGTCGTCAAGTACCTCGAAGACTGCTTCGCCGCGGTGCTGCCGCACAAGCCGGTGGGCGAAGCACTGGTCCCGCTGAACCTGTACAACTTCGCCGGGCTGCGCCACAAGCTGGGGCTGGAGTACGTCAAGGCGGACCCGCCGGTCGTGAAGGTGCCCGAAGAGGTGAAGGCCGCCGCGCCCGCGCCGAAACCCGTTGAAGAAGCGCCGAAGAATCAGGGGGCTGACGCCCCCCGCTCGCCCAAGCCGCGCGCGATCGGCGAGATGAACACCGCGGAGCTGGCGGCCATCGACCTCGGCGCGAGTTCCGTGGGCGACATCGAACAGGCGATGCTGGCGGCGATCAAGCTCGACGCACGCGAGTTGGCCGTCGCGCTCGCCCAAGCCGGGCTGACGAAGCCGTTCGACGCCGCCGCGCCCGACCGCTACCGCCTCTACGCGACCGCGATCACCGGTGCCGCCGCGGGCGGCGACGTGGCGAAGGCCGCGGAACTGATCGACGCGGGCGCGAAGTACGACGCCGAGCACAACGGCGGCGCGCGCGGCACCGATTACAAGCTCCGCAAGGCGCAACTGTACGTGAAGGCGAAGGACGCGGACAAGGCCGCGGCCGAATTCGACGGGCTGGTCGCGCTGCACCCGGACGAGGGCAAGTTCTACACCACCGCGGCCGAGGAGATGCTGCGGCTGAAGGCCCCGGCGCACGCCCTTCGGTTCGCCGAAGCCGGCCTAGAGGCCGCCCAGCGGACGGGCAACCGCGACCTCGAAGGCCACTGCGCCGACCTCGCCAACCACGCCCGCAAAGCGAAGTAGCGGGCGAAGCGAGCGCAACAAAGCGAGCGGCCGGGTTCACCCCGGCCGTCTTCGTTCATCATCACGTGAACACCACGGTGCCCGACTTGTCGCAGACCCAGTGGTTGCCCGCGGAGAAGTCGTACTCCTCGCCCGTCACGCCGCCGTACACGCTTTCGCCGTACCCGCGCGGGCCGTGGTAGTCGGTCGCGAGGTCGGCGTTCGGGTCGTCGACCGCGCCGAGGTTGCTGTACTGCGGGTCGCGGTACGGGCCGCACTCGCGGAAACTGAACTGTTTGACTCGGATGAACGCGCGCTCGAACCCGTAGGTCGCACGCAGGTACTCGTCGCGCTTGGTGCGCAGGTCCGCCATGAGCGCCCGGTGCCGCTCCACGTTTCGCGCGAGTTTTAGAGGGTAGTACACCAGTTCCCGCGGCAATTCCAGCACCGTCGTCTCGGTCGGATTGCCGGCCGCGTCGAACACTTGGCCCTCGACGCGCACCGGGCCGGGCGGCGGGGGCGTCGCGGGGTCGTAGCCGTAATCGCCCGGTTCGTCGCCGAAGAACTGCCGCCCGTCCGCGAACTTGCCGACCAGAAAGGTGCAACTGAAGTCGGCCCGCATCGGGAACAGCTCGAACCGGTTGGGGTCGAACACGTCTGCGATCGCGCGCCCGGCGGCCTCGTTCACGAGGTCGCGGTCGCCGTCGTCGCCCAACACCACGCGCAGTTAACGGAGCTTCGGCCACGCACCCGACGCGCCCAGCAGGCGGAGTTGCCCGGCGATGTTCGCCTGCCAGTTGCCGGTCCAGTAGTGCAGCACGTCGAGCGCCTGCAAGTGCGGCGAACCGGCCAGCGCGTCGGCGTCCGCGTCGGAATACCAGCACGGCAGATCGAGTTCGCGGACGCCGCGGAGGTGTTCGCACGCGGCGAGCCGCGCGCCCCAGCCGTTAAGCCGGAACACCACGAGCTTGCGGAGCAGCGGGTAGCGCGTGCGGAGCGCGGCCCCGTGTTCGACGAGCCACCGGGCCGGCAGCTTGAGCGCGTCCACGAACCCGCGCCGGTACTCGACATCGGCCCCGAACCGGCAGCAGCCCAGCCCCGCGAGCCACTTCGATTCGCCGTCGCGCAGCGGGCGCAGCAGCGCCTCTTCGCGCCCGCGCAGCACGTCGGCCCGCGCGTCGCCGTAGTCCTCGCGCACCGGCTCCAACTCGATCTGCACGCGGATCAGTTCGGCCTCGGCGGGCCGGTCGTGCTCGTCGAGACAGTCGGCGAACGCCAGCCGCGGCGCGTCGTCGTCCGGGTGCGCGGCAATCGCCGCGCGGAACGCGCGCTCCTCGTTCACCCCTCGCCCTCCACGGCGTCGAGCCAGACGCGGGCCGCGGCATCCGACGGCATCCGCCAGTCGCCGCGTGGCGACACGCTCACGCTGCCCACCTTCGGGCCGTCCGGCAGGCAACTGCGCTTGAACTGGTTCGCGAAGAACCGGCGCAGGAACACCCGCAGCCAGTGCCGCACCTCGTCCGCCGGGTACGGCTTCGAGAACTGCGCGAACTGCGCGAGGAACAGGATCTTGTCCGGGGCCGCGCCGAACCGCAGGAAGTGGTACAGGAAGAAGTCCACCAGTTCGTACGGACCGACACTGGCCTCGGTCGATTGCGTCATCTTGCCGCTGGCGTCCACCGGGAGCAGTTCCGGCGAGATCGGCGTCTCGACGATTTTCAGGAGCGTCGCGCGGGCGTCGCCGTCGAACTCGTTCTCCGCGGCCCATTTCACTAGGAACCGCACCAGTGTCTTCGGGATGCTCACGTTCGGGTTGTACATGCTCATGTGGTCGGCGTTGTAGGTACACCAGCCGAGCGCCAGTTCGGACAGGTCGCCGGTGCCGATCACGAACCCGGCGCTCATCAGCAAGCTGGTGCGCACGCGGGCCTGCACGTTCTCGAAGGTCAGGTCGCTGCGCTTTTCGGCCGACAGGTGGCGCAGCTTCTCCGAGAGCGAGTCGGCCGTTTCGCCGTCCAGTTTGATGCCGAACGGGGCGTGCCCCAGCGCGCGCATCTGCTCCACACACATCGCGCGAATGTCGGCCTCGCGGAGCGACACGTTCAGCGCGCGGGAGAGCGCGTGGGCATTGCCCTTGGTCTCCGGTGTCGTGCCGAACCCCGGCATCGTAAGGGCGTGGACGCGGTCGCGCTCCACACCCAGCGCGTCGAGCGTCTTGCACAGCACCAGCAGCGCGAGCGTGGAATCGAGGCCGCCGCTGACACCGATGGACACCGGCGGCGTGCCGATGTGCGACAGCCGGCGGCCGAGCGCCGCCACCTGCGTTTGGAAGATGTCGCGGCACCGCTCGTCGCGCGTGGCGGGGTCCGTGGGCACGAACGGCGCGGCGTCCACCGCGCGCACCAACTTCGGCTCGCGCGGCGCGACGTCGAGATCGAACGACAGCGTGCGGTACTTCCCCAAGCCAAGATCGGAGACGCGGTTGGCGTCGTGGAAGCTGTTCGTTTGGATGCGGTCGTGCAGCAAGCGGTCAAGGTCGAGATCGGTCACGAGCAACTGTTGGCCGTGCTGGAACCGCTTGCTCTCGGCCAGCGTCACGCCGTTTTCGGCGATCAGGCAGTGCCCGCCGAAGACGACGTCCGTGGTCGATTCGCCGTCGCCGCTGCACGAGTACACGTAGCCGGCGATGCACCGCGCCGACTGCGACGCGACGAGGTTCCGCCGGTAACTCGCTTTGCCGATCACCTCGTTGCTGGCCGACAGGTTCGCGAGCACGGTCGCGCCCATGATCGCTTGGAGCGAACTGGGCGGGACCGGCTGCCACAGGTCTTCGCAGATTTCGACGCCGAGGGTGAACCCGCTCATGGTGCGGCAGTCGAACAGCAGGTTCGTGCCGAACGGGGCGCTCTGGCCGGCGCACGACGCGGCCCCGAAGGTCGCGTTGTCCGCGGGGCAGAAGTACCGGCAGTCGTAGAACTCCTTGTAGTTCGGCAGGTACGTTTTCGGGATGAGGCCGAGCACCTTGCCCGCGTGGATGACCGCGGCGCAGTTGAACAGTTGCCCCTCGATGGCGAGCGGCACGCCCACCAGCGCGACCCCGCGGAACACCTGCGAGCCTTTCTCGACCACCTTCGCGAGCGCGTCCTCGGCGGCCCGCTGGAGCGCCTGATGGTGGAACAGGTCGTGGCAGGTGTACCCGGTGAGTCCGCACTCGGGGAAGACGACGAGGTTGACGCCCTCTTTTTCGGCGCGGGCCATGAGCGCGAGGGTGCGGTCGGCGTTAAACGGGCAGTCCGCGACCCGCAGTTCCGGGCACGCCGCCGCGACGCGAAGGAAGCCGTGCGTGTTCATGCCGACGTTATATCACCTCGACGGTGATCCCGGTGAACGCATCAAGGCGGTGATCGTTGGTGTAGAAGATGTCGCAACCGGCTTCGACGGCGGCAGCGACGTGGATCGAATCAGGTGTTTTGAACCTGTACGCGGCCCGTATGTCGGTCGCGCGGTCGAAGACAGCCGTTGTGATCGGGGCAAGTTCGGCAGCAGAGAAGAGGGTATCGTACTCTGCGAGTAGAACGGCGTCGCCAAGCTCGATCGGCTTGACACGACATTCCATTCGAGTCAGGTCGCTGACAACGATCTGCACTGGCCCCGACGCGAGCCGCGCGTCGATACGGGCGTGCCACGGGGCGCGCCGCTGGATGTAATAGATCAGGGCAACGGAGTCGAAATAGATCCGCTCCATCAGTCGCCCCAGCTTTCTCGCTCCTCGCGGATTTGGTCTTGGATCTCTTCTGCCGAGGGCGGGACGTGGCCGCGGAGCCGTTGCGCTTCCCATATCGCTTGAACGACTTGGCGGAAGTTCGGCTTCTCGCTCGGTGCGGTAGCCTCCACTACAACGCGCACCTTCCCGTCCGACACGGGAAGTGCTTCGTCGAGTTGCACGGTCGTCGCGCTCGTCAGTGTCCCGGTCACAACATAAGCGTTCGTCATGGCTATCCTCCGCCACCATTCTATCACACACGAAGCACAGGGCCTCAGTCGTCCAAATCGAGCAGCCCGATGTGTCCCTTTTGGCTGGAGAACGCGAGCGTCAGGCCGTCCGGGGCGAACGTGACCCAGTGCAGCCCGCCCAGCTTCGGCGCGAACGCGCGCAGCTCCGCGCCGGTCGCCACGTCCCACACGCGCACCGTGCCGTCCACGGACGCCGAGGCGAGGCGCGTGCCGTCCGGCGAGAACTCGATGCACTCGACGCGCTTGGTGTGCCCGCGGAACGTGCCCGCCTTCGCGGGCGCGGCGCGCGGGGCCGGCGCGCCCACGGGCGCGGTCGCGTACCGGTGAACGAGCGCCCCGCCCGCGACCGCGAGGTGCCGCCCGTCGCGCGACCCGGCCAGCGCCCGCACCACGCCGCGCAGCTTGATCGTGCCGTGGCTCGTTGTGCCGTCCCAGTCCCAGAACCGCACGGTCTGATCGGCGCTGCCGCTCACGAAGCCCTTCTCTTGCGGGACGAAGATGCCGACCGCGCCGAGGTGCCCCGGCACGCGGCGCACCGGCGTCAGGTCGGACGCCCGCGCGACGACGAACTCCGCGGGCCGCCACACGTCGCCGCCGCCGTACACGACGAACCGCCCGCACAGCGACAGGCCGAAGGCGTTCACCCCGTCGCTGTTCGCCTCCGGGTACTCGTTGGGGTCGGTCTTCGCGACCGGCGCTCCGTCCTTCGCGTCCCACGCTTTCATCAGCCCGTCGCTGCCGCCGGTGTACACCACCGCGCCGCCCCATGCGTACTGGCAGTGGCTGACGCCGTAGGCGTGCGCGTGCGGCACCTCCCAAACCGGGTCGCTCGCGCCGAGGCGCGCCACGTCCCACACCTTCAGCGTGCGGTCGGACGCGACCGACGCGAGTCGCGCCCCGTCCGGGCTGAACGCGAGCGCCGTGACTTTGCCGCGGTGTGGCGTGAACGCGATCATGGTGTACCTGTTGGGTCAGTCGTCCAGATCCAGCAGGCCCAAATCGCCCTTGAGACTGGAGAACGCGAGCGTCAACCCGTCCGGGGCGAACGTCACCCAGTGCAGCCCGCCCAGCTTCAGCGCGAAGACGCGCTTGCACTCGCCGGTCGTCGTGTCCCACAGGCGCAGTGTGCCGTCCCGTGATACCGAGGCGAGGCGCGTGCCGTCGGGCGAGAACTCGACGCACTCGATGCACTTGCGGTGCCCGCGGATCGCCACCGTTTCCGGGGCCACGCCGCGGCCCGCGAGGGTATAAACCGTAATCGTGGTCACGCCGGCGACCGCGAACCGCTTGGCGTCCGGCGAAACGGCCATCGCGCGGATGTTGCCGCGGAACTTCAGCGTGCGGTAACAGTCCTTCGTTCGCCAGTCCCAGAACTTCACCGTGCGGTCGTACGAGCCGGACGCGAACCCGCCGTCGTACGCGGTCAGAATCATCGCCTGCGGGTCGTGGGCCGGGATGCGGTGCCGCACCACGAGCGACTTCGCGCTCGCCACCACGACATCGTGCGGCGGTGCGTTGGACGTGTACCCACACCACGCCACGTCCTTGCCGGTGCGCGACAGGACGAAGGCGTAGATCGACGTGAACAGGTTGCCGCGGCTCGGCAGTTCGTGCTCGCGCAGCTTCGCGCCGGTCAGCGCGTCCCATACGCGGATGCGGCCGTCGCTGCCGCCGGTGAACAGCTCCGCGCCGTCCGGCGACATCTGGCAGTGGTTGATGCCGGCGTCGCTGCCGACTTGCTCCCAGCGGAGCGCTTGGCACGCCATGCCGCCCACGTCCCACATGCGGACCCAGCGGTCGTGCGAGACGGACGCCAGCCCGGTGCCGTCCGGCGTGTACGAGAGCGCCGTGATGGACGCGCTGTGCGGTCGAAAGGTAATCACCCGGAACCCCCGGACGAAAGCCGCCCCCGCGCCGCGGCCACCTCCGCCGCGCGCATCGCGCGGAACCGGGCGAGGTGGTCGGCCACAAGGGGCGACGGCTCCCACCGATTGTAGCAGCCCCACGTTTTTTCCGCGCGCGCGGCCTGCGCGCGATAGTCCTCGTCGTAGACTACGCGGCCCCGGTCCACCAATTTCACGAATAGGGGCTCGCCGTCGATGACCTCGCTCGCGTCCGCGACCACGAGCGCGTCGCCGCGCGCGTACACGCGCACGCACCCGGGCAGCGTCTCCTTGCCGGGCGAGTTGGAGAACTTCACGTTCGGGCGGCCGGCGGTCGCGGTGCGCTTGAACGCGGCGCTCACGGTGTCGCGGTGCACCAGCTTCCACCAGTACCCGCCGGCCCCGGGGAACAGCATCGTCGGCTCGGTGCCGGTGCGCTGGCGGAACGTGTCGTACACCGCGCGCACGCCGTCGGGCGTGACTTCGTCCTCGAACACGATCACGCGCGGCGGGATGCCCAGCGCCTTCATTCGCTCGAAGTACAGCACGCATTGCGCCGCGATGTCGCCGCTATCGACGCGCACGCCGACGCGGTCGGTTTCCGGGTGCGCGCGAATCACGCGCAGCGCGTTCTCCAGACCCACGGTCTCGGCGTCCACGAGGTCGCAGAGCAGCGACGCGGTGCCCATCTTGGACACGAAGCGGTCCATCATCTCGTACTCGGCCGCGGCCAGCGTCTTGTCGAACGACTGCGCCGCGCACATCATCTCGTGCCCGATGGTGCCGATGGACTTGAACAGCTCCGGCCAGAGGAACTCCGCGGTGTCGTTCGACGTGAGTTGCGCCGCCCCTTTCAAGCCCGCGCCGCCGACGAAGCGCGCGAGCAGCAGGATGAGATTGCACACTTCGACCGGCGCGGAGCGCAGCCCGAACTCGGCGTCGCGCGGGGTGGCTTCGCTCATCAGGCGCGCTTTGGTCGCCTGAATGACCGGCGCGAAGTAGCGGCACATGGCCGGTTCGAGGTACGAGATCAGCCCGCCGGGGCCTTCGAACGTGAGGCACGGCACGCCGGCGAGGAACGTCTGCCCACCGGGGAAGCCCCACACGTCCAGCGGCAGCGCCAGCGCGTCGCCCCCCTGCGCCAGCACCGCGTCCCACACTTCCGCCGGGAACGCCTTCGTATTGGAGTGCGCCGCGTACCAGTCGCGCGCCAGTTCGATGTCGGCGCGCAACAGCGGGCGGTGGAACCACTGCGCGAGCATGGCCTCGTGCCCGGCCATGACGAGCCGGTTGTTGGCCCCGGCTTCGGGCAACCCCTTGCGCAGCGTGAGCGTGTACGCGGCCGGTTGGAGCGCGACATCCGGCACCGCGGCCCACATCGTCCGCTTATAGGTGTCGGTGCCGCCGAGCCACCCACCAAGTAGGAACAGCTTGGCGAAGAACTCGTCGCGCATCTGCGCGCGCTTGAGTGCGAAAGGGTCGAGGGGCATGGGGTTCGTTCTTGTAGGGTGGGACAAGGCTCTGCGCCGTCCCACCACGCCTTTGATGAAGAAGGTGGGACGGCGCAAAGCCTTGTCCCACCCTACAAGAGTGGCTATCGGTCGGCGTCCACGTCGAGCGATTGCACGATGGCGCGCAACACCGGGTCGTTCTTCGCGCGGTCGTACTCGCTCACTTGGGCGAGCAGCAGCAGCGGGCCGGCGAACGTGTCCAGCCCGCGGACCCGGCACGCGGTCGGCGTGTCCACGGTCAGGAAGTCGGCGTTGAACCCGACCGCGGGCAGACCGCAGATCGTCTCCATCACGTTCTCGGAGTCGAGTTCTTTGTACTCGCTCTGGAGCGCCGCGAGCGTCTGATCGGCGAGGTCGCCGCCGTCGGCCGCTTCCGGTTGGAGCGACGCGAGGAAGAACGCCGTGTCCGGGCTGGACACGGTCACGGACCAACCGCCGTCCGCGTCCGCGGCCACCTCGACGGACCACCCGACCGGGTAGCGGAACGAAATGCCGTCGCGCTCGAAGGTGTTCATGTTCCAAGTTCCAGAGTTCCAAGTTGAAGACAGGTCCGGGTTCCGCGCCTTTCAACTTGGAACTCTGGAACTCTGGAACTTGGAACTACGATACGCCCTCTTGTGTTTCGCGCACCAGTTGATCGACGACGGTGCGCGTCGTGCCGGTGTGCGCGAACGTCTTCAATTGGCGGTCGGCGCTGGAACCGCCCTCCAGAATCTTATAGGCGTACTCGATCTCCTTGCGCGTGCCCAGTTCGTCGATCACGTCGCGCAGGAACCAGTCGATCATCTCGTGAATCAGCTCGCGAACGGGCACTTCCTTTTCTTTGCCGAGGTCGAGCAGTTTGCCGTCCAACCCGTAGCGAACGGCGCGCCACTTGTTCTCCTCGATCAGTTCCGTGGGGTACACGCGGAACGTCATGTTGTCGCGCCGCAGCTTCCACAGCTTCGCGATGATGGCTTGGAAGATGGCCGCGATGCACACGGCCTCGTCCACGCGGGTACACACGTCGCAGATGCGGAACTCGAGCGTCGGGTAGCGGTGGTTCGGGCGCACGTCGTACCAGATTTTCGAGCCGTCCGGGATGCACCCGGTGCGCGTCATCGTGTCGAGCATCCCCTCGTACTCGGCCCAGTCCGCGAACTTCGGCGGGATGCCGCTGCGCGGGAAGTGGCGGAAGATGATCGAGCGGTAGCTCTTGAGGCCGGTGTTACGCCCGGTCCAGAACGGCGAGCTTGTGCTGAGGCAGAGGACGTGCGGGGCGAAGTACCGGGCCACGTTCATGGCGTCGATGAGGAACTCGCGGTCCTCGATCCCGATGTGGACGTGCGTGCCGAAAATGAGCAACTGACGCGCGAGGTCTTGCATGTCGTTCTGCACGCCCAGATAGCGCTCGAACGGCGTGATCTCCTGTTTCTCCCAGTTGGAAATCGGGTGCGTACCGGCCGCGGCGATGACGAGGCCGTGCCGCCCGGCCAGTTCGGTGATGCTCTTGCGGAGCTTCACCAACTCCGCGCGCGCGTCGGCCGGCGTGTTGCAAATCTCGGTGCCCACCTCCACCATCGACTGGTGCAGCTCGGCCTTGATCTGCTCCTTCAGAACGAGCTTCCCCTCGTCCAGAATCTGCGTGATGTACGATTTCAGCTCCCCGGTCGCCGGGTCGATGATCTGGTACTCTTCCTCGATGCCGAGCGTGAGCGTCGGGGCTTTCATGGGGTCGGTGTTTCGTGTTGGGGATCGCGGTGAGAGGTGCGGCTATTATGCCGAACGCGCGCGGCGGAAGCGAGTGCGTTATGGACCGCTTCGCGCCGCCGGTGTAGAAGGAACGGGTACGACCGCGGAGAGGGGCGCATGGAGAAGATCGAGAAGCGCGTGTTCCGCAACGACCCCGGCGGCACCGTCGGCTGCGCCGCGATGACGGTGTTCGCCGTCGGCGCGGCCGGCACGATCGCGCACTTCGCCGACGCCGGCACCGGCGGGTGGGCGTGCGTGGGCGTCGGCGCGCTGCTCCTCGTCGTCCTGTTCGGGTTCCACATCGGCAACGTGCGCGACCGCAGCCCGAAGCTCGTCATCGACGCCGAGGGCATCCACGACTTCCGCAAGACCCCGCCCGTCGAGTACGAGTGGAACGACTACACGAAAGTGTTCGTGGACGTGTCGCAAGAGAACTGCGGCACCGAGGTCGCACTGGAACTGGTGCGGCGCTCCGGCACGCGGTCGCGCGTCACCATCTCCGCGAGCAACCTCGACGCCAAACCGCCGGAGATCGTCGCGGCGATTGAAGAAGTGTGGGAGCAGGTGAAGGCCCGCCGCGGCGACGCCGACGAACCGGACGACGAGCCGAAGGTCGAAAGCAAGCCGCCGAAGAAAGCGAAGCCGTGGGAGAAGGGCCGCACCGAAGGCGACGACGAGAAGAAGAAGCGGTGGGAGTGGTAGAGTAGGCCACTCGCTCCGCGGCGGACTACTCTAGCGCGCCTCCACCAAGAACGTGGGCACGGTGGAGCCGCCGCCGGCAGTCACGTTCACCAGCGCCTCGGTGCTGATGCGCGTCAGGCAGCCGTGCATGTACGAGTTGAACGCCACATACGGGTTCGTGTCCAGCATCCGATCGATGACGTGCAGCGCGCCGCCATCGAAACTGGGGAACGCTTCCTTCGGCAACTTCACCTTCTGTTGAACCACATACGGCAGCGCGAGCGCGGTCTGAACCGCCTCGTCCCACGCGCGCTGGTCGACCGTCCAACCCAACACGATGCCCTTGCCGCCGTAGTCGTCGTTCGGCTTGAGTACGAGCCGGTCTTTGTTGGTGCTCGCCCACGGCACGAGGTCGATAGCGTTCCCGTCCGGGCCGACCGTCTTGCGGGGCTCCATCACCCGCGTCCACGGGATGTGTTTGGCGATGGCCTTCAGTTGCTCCGGGGCGAACAGCGCCGCGTTCTTCTCGTCGGACAGCACCGCGAGCGACGCCTTCTTGAACAGTATCTTGCAGCGGAACGTGTTCACCATGCACACGGCCCGGTCGCGCACCGCTCGCACGACCGGGTGGTCGATGCCGCCGCGCTCGATCAGCTCACCGATCAGCACGCGCTTGTAGATGAGCGTGATGTGGTAGTCGCCGGCCATGAGCTTGCCGTCGCGGTACTCGACCTCGCGCGGGTCCACGATCCGCGCCTCGATGCCCATCGCGCGGAAGTAGTCGTAGAAGAGGACGAACTCGCTGAACGTGGGCACCTCGCGCCAGTCGAGGATGGCGATGCGCGGGGCGTCGGACGTGTGGCCCTGCCACCGCTTGAAGCTGTCGGTGAGGGCGTGTAGGACGCCGGGCTTCGCGGGGATCGGGTTCACGAGGAACCGGCGCTGGAACTCCTGAAACACCGGGAGCGCGTAGAACAGCTTCGTGAGCGCGTCGGAGTACCCGGCCCCGGCCGGCGTCTCGGTGTTGAACTCGGTGAACCACAACTCGTCGTCGGAGGCGAAGAACGTGTCGAACCGGCTCGTCGGACTGGGGCACGGGAACCCCGGCTCGACCGCGAGTAACTCGTTCTCCCAATCGACCAAGCGGAACTGCGCGCGGAAGTGGACGTCGGCAATGGCCCGGTCGTAGATGGTTTGGAACGCCGGCAGCAGCGTCTTCACGACCTCGTGCAACAAGCGGTACTGCGCGTGCGTGAGGAACCGCGGGCGCAGCACGGTGCAAACGGGCCGCGTACCGAACAGCAGCCCGCGGTTCTGCTGCGCCTTCTCCAGCGCGGCCTGCGACTCCGCGGCGAGGCTCGTGCCGGACGCGAGCAGATCGTGATAGTGCGCGATAGCGTCGGACATGGGTGCCCCAAAGTCACGAAGAGTTTGATCCACAGATTGCGCAGATGGACACAGATTTGAAGGCAGAAAGGCAGAAGAGCATTAACCACAGAGTCACGGAGAACACAGAGCAAGACAAATACAGAGAAGCAGAGAGAAGGCAGCGTCTTGAGAACAAAGTCCTCTCTCTTCCTCGGCCTTTCTCTTCCTCGGTGCTCTCTGTGACTCTGTGGTTAAACTCTGCTGTCTTCTGTCTTGAAATCTGTGTCCATCTGCGCAATCCGCGGATCAAACTCTTCTGCCCTTTTGTAGACCTCAGAACAGTTTGCTCCACTTCAGCTCTTTGAGCTGCGGCCGCGGGTTCAGCGCGCGGTCGATCACCAGATCGGCCATGTGCTTCACCACCCACTCGAAGTACTCGGGGGTGAGCGAGTTGATGTCCATGTCCGGGGCCGGGTTCATGAAGTCGATGGCGTAGGGCACCCCGTCCTTGATGGCCCACTCGGTCGTGTTCATGTCGTACCCGAGCGCCGCGTTCAGCTTCAGCGAGTCCGCGATCACGCGCTTCTTCAGTTCCGGCGTCAGGTAGTTCGGGTCCGGGATGTACTTGCGGTTGTTGGTGTCGTACGGCATCGGCAGCACGAGCTTCTGGCCGAGGCACATGCACCGAACGTACTGGTCCCACTTGATGAACTCTTGCGCGATCATCGTGAGCAGGCCGGAGCCGTCGTAGTAGCGGATCAGTTCCTCGATGCTGTGGCACACGTACACGCCGCGCCAGCCGCCGCCGTGGGCGTCCTTCAGGATGCACGGCAGCCCGACGTAATCGACCACGGCCTGCCAGTTCAGCGGGTACTCGAGGTTGCGCAGGCTCTCGGTCTTCACGATGCCGGGCACGTAGTCCTTGTTCGGCAGCGCGACCGTTTTGGGGTGCGACAGGCCGAGCTTGGCGCACAGCGACGCGCCGAAAAACTTGTCGTCCGCCGTCCACATGAACGGGTTGTTGACGACCGTGACGCCCTCGAGAACGGCGTGCTTGAGGTAGCTGCGGTAGTACGGCACCTCGTGCGAGATGCGGTCCACGATGACGCTGTACGGGATCGGCTCGTCCATCTTGGTGCCGCCGAGTTTGACGAACTCCGCGACGACGCCCGCGTTGCGCCCGTTCACCTCGTCGATGAACCGCGGCGGGAACGACCACTCGCGCCCGACGATCACGCCGACTTTTTTCATGGCTCGCTCGTAAGGGGGTATCGCGCCCGGCCGCCGCGCCCGGCCCGCTGACGGACTATCCTATCACCTGCCGCGACAATAGCCGCATGTCACCGGACGCGCACCCCGTCACGCGCGGAACCGCACCCGGACGCGCACGATTTCGGCCGCGGTCGCGCCCGGATCGACAACGAAGAACGCGGTGAGCGGCCCCGCGATGGACACGCGCAAGCTGCCGCCGCGCGACTCGCCCGCGGTCGCGCCGTGTGCCCGCAGGCGCGCCGTCAGTTCGTTCAGCGCCGCGGCACGCTCGCCCCGGCGCGCCGGGTTGTTGCGAACGATCTGCCCCATCCGTTGAAACGCTTCCGGCGTCCATTCCACGCCCCTCATTCGCCCTATAGCAGTTTCATCACGTCTTCCGTGGTGTACCGCCGGGGGTCGGCGAGGATGCGCCGGTTGTCCTCTTCGGTCGGTTCCTCGTCGAGTTGCGCCTCGAACACACCTGTTCCAACATCGCGAGCCGATCCGACGACACGAAGTTAGCCGACGGTCGCGCCCGCGGCGTCCGCCAGCGGGACCGTGCCGCCGTTGCGCGTGAGCTTCGCCAGCAGATCCGCGTCGATCGTGACAGGGGCCACCGTTCGTCCTCCGCCGTGTGCGATGTCCGCATTGTAGCCGACGGCGCGCGGCGGCCGCAACGCGCGGCTCGCCGTTCGGCCGGCGGTCGCAACAATAGCCGCATGTCACACCGCCCCGCCTTCGACGAGTTCGCCGCGCTCGCGCGCGACCACACCCTCGTGCCCGTGTACCGCCGGCTCACCGGCGACACGCTCACCCCGGTTTCCGCGTTCCGCAAGTTGCCCGACGACGACTGGGCGTTCCTGTTCGAGAGCGTCGTCGGGGGCGAGCGCGTCGGCCGGTACAGTTTCCTCGGCGCGGGGCCGTTCCGCACTTTCGAGGCGCACGGCACCCGCACCCGCACGCGCGACGGCTCCGGCCCGTGGGTCGAGGCGGACGCCGCGGACCCGCTCCGCGTGCTCGAAGACATGATCGCCGAGTTCCGCGCACCGACCGTTCCGGGCCTGCCCCGGTTCTGCGGCGGCGCGGTCGGGTACGCCGGCTACGACACCGTGCGCTACGTCGAGCGCCTGCCGAACGCCCCGCCCGACGACCGCGGCCTGCCCGACCTGAGCTTCGGGTTCTACGACCGCATGGTGATCTTCGACCACGTCGCCAAGACCGTGCTCGTCGTCGCGCACGCCCGCGTTACGGGCGATCTCCGCGCCGCCTACGCCGCCGCGTGCGCGCGCGTCGATGAGGTCGTCGCGCAGCTCCAAACGACCGACGCGCAACTGGCGCTCACGGACATCGACCCAAAGTCGAGCGCCGCGAGCACCGAGCGCGTCGCGAGCAACTTTACGCGCGACGGGTACGAGGCCGCGGTGGAAAAGGCGCGCGCGTACATCAACGCCGGGGACGCGTTCCAGATCGTGCTGAGCCAGCGGTTCCGCACCGAGACGGCGGCGCGGCCGTTCGACATCTACCGCGCGCTGCGCGTCGTGAACCCCAGCCCGTTCATGTTCTACCTGCGCGCCGGGACGGTCACGCTGGTCGGCGCGTCGCCCGAAATCATGTGCCGGGCCGAGAACGGCGTCATCACCAACCGCCCGCTCGCGGGCACGCGCAAGCGCGGGGCCACGCCCGAAGAAGACGCGCGCTTGGCCGAAGAGTTGAAGGCCGACCCGAAGGAGCGCGCCGAGCACATCATGCTCGTGGACCTCGCGCGCAACGACGTGGGCCGCGTCGCGGAACTGGGCAGCGTGAAGATCGGCGACCTGCTCGCGGTCGAGCGCTACAGCCACGTCATGCACCTCTCCAGCACCGTAACGGGCAAACTGAAGCCGGGGCTGACGGCGTTCGACGCGCTCCGCGCCGCGCTCCCCGCGGGCACGCTGTCCGGCGCGCCGAAGGTGCGGGCGATGGAGATCATCGACGAACTGGAACCGCACCGCCGCGGGCCGTACGGGGGCGCGGTCGGGTACGTCGATTTCGGCGGCAACATGGATACCTGCATCGCGCTGCGCACAATGGTGCTGCTGGGCCAGACGGCCTACGTTCAAGCCGGGGCGGGTATCGTGGCCGACAGTGTGCCCGCGAGCGAGTACGACGAAACCGTGAACAAGGCCATGAGCCTACTGCGCGCCATCGACGTGGCCGAAACCCAACTGTGATTTTCGATTGCAGATTGATGATTGGCGACTGAAGACGACACGAGCCGTCCGATCCTGCCTTTCAATCGTCAATCATCAATCTGCAATCACAACTCGAGGAACACATGCGATACCTGTTCCCCGTGCTCGTGTTCGCCGCGTGCGTCGGGGCGTTCGGGCAAGAGCCGAAGAAGAAACCCGTCGTGAGCGGCGACCCGGCGCGCGTGCAGCGCATCCGCAAGGCCACGATGCCGAAGATCGACAAGCCCATCCTGTTCGACACGCCGGAGGCCGACGCGGTGCTTTCGGCGCTCGAGGTGTTCCCCGAAGACAACCCGTGGAACCTCGTCGTCAGCGATTGGCCGCTGCACCCGAACTCGCAGAAGATCGTCGCCAGCATCGGCGCGAACAAGCCGCTGCGCTACAACCCGGACATGGGCTTCGTGCTGGTCCCGCCCGGTCAGAAGAAGGTGGACGTGAAGATGACCGAGTACCCGGCCGAGTCCGACAAGGGGCCGTTCCCGGTGCCCGACAACGCGCCCATCGAGGGCTGGCCGGTCCACTACCAGCGCGAGCCGAAGCTGAAGAACCTGACGCTCGACGACGTGCAGCGCGACAAACTCAAGCAGGGCGGCGACCGCCACGTGATCGTGGTCGATCCGACCAACCGGATGCTGTACGAGTTCTTCTCCACGAAGAAGACGAACGCGGGGTGGGAGGCCGCGTGCGCCGCGACCTTCGACCTCAAGAGCAACAAGCTGCGGCCCGACGGGTGGACCAGCGCCGACGCCGCCGGCCTGCCCATCTTCCCCTCGGTGATCCGCTACGACGAACTGAAGCGCGGCGCGGTCGAACACGCGATGCGCGTGACCGTCGTGAAGACGCGCCGCGCGTACGTTCACCCCGCGACGCACTTCGCCAGCCGCCTGACCGACGAGAACCTGCCGCGCATGGGCGAGCGCATCCGCTTGCGGAAGGACTTCGACACGTCGAAGTTCTCGGCCGAAGTGAAGGCGATTCTGGACGGGTTGAAGAAGTACGGGATGCTCGTTGCCGACAACGGCATCGACTGGGCGCTGTCGTGCGCGCCCGACGCGCGCATCCCGGTGCTGCACGACGAGCTGCGCAAGGTGAAAGGCTCCGACTTCGAGGTCGTCGTCCCGCCCGCGGGGTACAAGCCGTAGGCTCTTGTAGGTGCCGCGAGCCGAGCGGCACCGCGTGAACCTCGCGGTCAGGCTCGCGGTCCCTCGCACAGCTCCCGCCCATGTTATCGCGGTGCCGCTCGGCAAGCGGCACCTACCAAAGTAGCCACGCCACCACGCCCGCCAGTGCCGCGAGCGCGCACAGCGCGCCGGCCGCGGCCAGCAGTTTCGCCCGCTTCTTCGCGATCACCTTTTGCGGTACGAACACCTGCGGCGTGCCGAAGTCGCTCGCCGCGACCGCGGGCGGCGGCGCGCTCTCGTTCGGGTGCGCCTGAAAGTGCGCGTGGGCGTAGCCGTAGGAGAGCATCAGCACCACCGGCCGCGCGAGCGTGCGCGTCGGGGACGCCGTGAGGCGCGCGACCGCGTCGCGGAAGAAGAACGCGGCGCGCTCGCGGAACTTGTCGCGCTCCGCGCCGGTCGCGTGCTTCATCGCGAACTGGAACACCTCGCACTTGCGCATGTCTTGCGCCGCCCACGTCTCGTTCGGGTACTCCAGTATCTCCGGGCGCGACAGCGTCGGCACCTCGTTGTCGGCCATCCAGCGCGCGTAGTGCAGCAGGCTCGCGCGGGCGTAGGCGTAGGTCGCGTCGAGTTGCCCGCGCTCGGCCTTGTGGTCGAGGTACTTGCCCAGCGCTTGCAGGAAGATCGTGTAGAACCAGCGGTTCTCCACATCGAGCAGGTTGCGTTTCGGTACGTCGTCCGCGGGGTGAATGCAGCGGCGCACGAGCTGTTCCGCTTTCACGAGGAACGCGCCGTCGCCGCTGAGCCGGTGGCCGTCGAGCAGCACCGACAGCGAGTTGCCCGACCCGCGGCCGGGTCCGTGGTAGCCCGCGTCGCGGCTCTGGCTCGCGTAGCCGGTGTTCGCGCGCGACAAGAAGCGGAAGACCGTTTTCGTGCCGTCGTCGAGGTCGATCACCCACCGCGCGAGGCCGAGCGCCGCCTCGCGCGCCTGCTCGCTCCCGGTGAGGAAGTAGTGGAGCATCAGGCCGGTGGTGTAGTTGTGCTCGTTCGCCGGCCCGCCGCCCGCCGCGTAAATGTGCTTCGACCGCTTGGCCTTCTCGCTGTTAGGGTCGAGGCCCGGCATCCCCTTCATCTGAAGCAGCGACCGCGGGTACGAGCGGTGCGTGCCGGTGTCCGCGGCGGCGTAGTGGTACGTGTGCCAGAACAGCCCGCCGTTGTACGCAGACTTGTCTTGCGTCGTGTGGTAGATGTCGATGTCGATGACGTGCTGCGCCAGCTCCTGCATGTGGCGCAGCCACACGAGGTTGCCGCTGCGCAAGAACTGGTACGCAAACCCGGCAACCGGGTCGTACTGGTTGTTGTAATGCGACACCATCGGTTCAGGACCGGTTCCGTATACGGCCTCGTGATCGCCGTAGATGTCGCCGAAGTGCCGCCAGCCGTATTCGTCGATCTGCTCGCGCTTGTGGTCGAAGGTGTCCGCGCCTTCAATCGCCGCGTCCACCAGCTTCAGGTAATCGCTGTGTGGGTCGCCGGCCTTCGGCGTGAGATAAGGCAGCGCGCCGCTGGCGCAGTACCACTGCGGCGACGCGAACGCGCGGGCCGGCGCGCGGAACCACTCCAGCGATTCGGGCGTGGCGTCCGCGCCGAACGCGACCGCGAACGTCCACGTCTTCTGCTCGCCGCCTTGTAGCTCGTGAACGTCCGAATACTGTCGCGGTAGCAAGTGAATATTGAGTGACGATTCCGCGGAGTCAACCGAAATGGGAAAGTTCTGCCAGAAATGTGGCACCGCGACACCAACGGTGTGCTTGCCGGTATCGAGGATCGCAACGGGCGTCGCGCGCAGCCCGCTGCGCTCCTGCGCGCCGCCCTTCAGTGTGTAGCCGCGAAAGCGCGTCGGCACCTCGCGCTTGCGGTTCAGGTGGTTGGTGCTGCGCCAGTTCGCGCCGCCGCTTGAATCCTGATACAGCTCGACCGGCGCGGCGAACTCTTCGACTGCCGCGCCGGTCTCCGGCGAACATCGAACGCGCGCGGCTTCGCCCGCGGGCAGTGCGAACGACAGCGACACATCTTTCAGGAAGACCGAACCGGCGTCGCCCAAGTCCCACAGCCCGCCGGGGTGGATCGCTCGATTCGGGTTGCGGATTGTCAACTCGATGCGCACGGCCGAGAGGCCAGCGAAAAAATGGAGCCGTGCCGACACGTCGAGCGGGCCGAGCGCGTCGCGCCACGTCGCAGTCGTGCGCACCGGGCCGGCGTGTTCGATGTGCGCCGCTTCGAGCGCTACGGATGTCGGACCGTCCCCCCACTCGATGAGTAATTGCGGCAGCGGCGCGAGCGCGGGCTTCACGTCTGGCGCGACCGCGACGGGTTCGCCCGCGCTGACGCGGTACGGCGCGGCCCCGGCTTCCGCGATCCAGTCGAGCAGCACCCAGCGCGCGGAGCCGTCGGGCCAGCGGTCCAGAGTGCGCGCTTGCAGCGCGACGACCGCGCCGCGCGCGTCGCGCAACACGAGCTTCGCGGGGTCGGTGAGCGCGCCGCGCGGGAACGGGATGCCGGTCGTGACCGGGCCGCGGCCGGCGGGCGGACAGGTGACGTGCAGTTCGACGGCGTCCAAGTGCGACCCTCGTTACCTTCGGGACAGCTTCCAGCCTGCCCTACACCGCGGCGGCCTTCTTGCGGGCGTCCCACTCCTCGAAGCTGATGAGCACCTGCCGCGCGTTGCTGCCGTTGAAGCCGCCCACGATGCCGTCTTCGGCCATGAAGTCGATTAGGCGCGACGCCTTGCCGTAACCAATGCCGAGCGCGCGCTGAAGCAGCGACGTGCTGCCGCGCTGCTCGCGGATGACGATCTCCACAGCTTGTTCGTAAATGGGGTCGCGCTCGCGCAGCTTCTCGCCCACCTCGCCGGCCGCGGCCTCCAGTTGGTCGCGGGTCTTCAGGTTCAGCAGTTCCGTGTCGTAGTTCGGCGTGTCGGTGGCGATGGCGTTCACGACGCGCTCGATCTCGGAGTCTTCCACGAGCGCGCCCTGCGCGCGGGTCAGTTGCCCGGTTTGCAGCAGCAGCATGTCCCCCTTGCCCAGCAGCCGCTCGCCGCCCTTCTCGTCCAGCACAACGGCGCTGTCGGAACGGTTGGTGACGCGGAAGCAGATGCGCGCCGGCATGTTCGACTTGATGAGGCCCGTCACCACGTCCACGGTCGGCTTCTGGGTCGCGAGGATCAGGTGAATGCCGGCGGCGCGCGACTTCTGCGCCAGCAGGATGATGTTCCCCTCGATCTCCTTCTTCATCTTCATCATCAGGTCGCCGACTTCGTCGATGACGATGACGATGTACGGCATCTTCCGCGGGATCGCCTTCAGTTCGTCCTCGCTGTCGGGGTTCACGCGGCGGGCGATTTCCTCGAACGGCAGTTCGTTGTAGCTGGCGATGTTCCGCACGCGCGCGCGGTGCAGCCACTCGTACCGCTCTTCCATCTTCTCGACCGCCCAACTCAGGATCGCGTCGGCCTTCTTGTCTTCCTTCACAACGGGCGTCATGAGGTGTGGAATCTGCGCGTAGTCGCTCAGCTCGACCTTCTTCGGGTCGATGAGGATCATGCGGCACTCGTCGGGCCGGCGCGTCAACAAGAGCGAAACGATGATGGTGTTGAGGCACACGCTCTTGCCGGTACCGGTGCTGCCGGCGATGAGCAGGTGCGGCATCGTCGCGAGGTCGTAGGCCAGCGGGCGGCCCTCGACGTCCTTGCCCACGAACAGCGGCAGCCGGAACTTGCTCACCTTCGGCCCGGCCGCGAGCGCCGCGACCAGTTCCTTCAGGTGAACCGTTTGGCGGATCTCGTTCGGCACCTCGATGCCGACGGTGTTGCGCCCCGGCAGCGGCGCGACCACGCGCACGGTGGGCACGCGCAGGTTCAGCGCGAGGTCGTCGGCCAGCGTCGTGACCTTGTTCAGCCGCAGGCCGGTTTCGAGCGCGATCTCGTACTGCGTGATGACCGGCCCCGTGTGGATGCCGACCACCTTCACGTTCAGGCCGAAGTCTTGGAACGTCTTCTCCAACAGCACGGCCATGTCGCGCAGTTTCTGCTCGTGGTCCGAAACCGGGAACGGCTCCGGGTCGTTGAGCAGCGACAGCGGCGGCAGTTCGTAATCGACGTTCGACGGCTGTTCGACGAGCGCCGGCGCGCGCACGAGCGGCGCGACCTTCGGCCCGGCGTGAACGTGAATCGGGATGTCTTCCGAGTCGCTCGCGGCTTCGCACGACAGGGGCGAAGCAACCGGCGCGGGTGTGTCTACTGACACGGAAACCGACACAGGCGCAGTGATTTTCACCTGTTTGGGCTTGGGTTGCGAAGTCACGAGCGGCTGTGGCAGTGTGGGCTTGGCCTCGCGCTTGGGGATCGCGGCAACGGCCCGCGCGACGCCACCACCCACGGCCTTCAGCGCGCGGCCCAGCTTAACCAATGCGGCTTCCATCACGTCGGCGACGCGGTCGTTGAGCCACACGCCGGCGCGCCACAGCGCGCGGAGCGCCGCCCCGGTGCCGCGCGCCAGCGCGAGCATCGCGCGGTCCGCGACCAGCCACAGCCCCAACAGCAGCGCGAGACCGAAGACGATGAGCGCCACGTCCGGCTGCGTGGCGTCTTCGAGGCCGAAGCGCAGGTACGCGCCGACCGAGCCGCCGCGCCCCGCGACCGCCGGCGACTTCAGGCCCGCGCCGAACCAGTCGATGCCGACCGCGGCCCAAACGGTGAGGAGCGCCCACCCCGCGCCGCGCATGACCAACTTGCCCGGCGCGCGGCTGACGACGAGGCGCGCGGCGAGCGCGAACCAGCCCGCGAGCAGCACGAGCGCGGCCCAGCCCAGCGGTTCGAGGAGCCACCCCGCGGCGCGCGCCCCCCACGCCCCGAACGCGCCGGTGCCGCCGAGCGCGCGCGCGGTCCCGAGGCACGCACCGAGCGCGGCCCCGGTCAGCACGAGTGTGACCACCACGGCATCGACGCGCTTCAGCTGAAGCGCAGTTGTGTTCTTTTCCGACATCCGCCCGTCCCCCCGGCCGCGCGCCGCGCACAACCCTTATTGTCATTCGTGGGACGCGCCGCCAGAACCCCGCGGGCGGGTATCTGGGGGCAGTTTTCCTCTTCCGTTCAAGTCTCCACCGATACAACGCGCCCGACCGATATAAGCGGCACAGTTCACCAGCGGGGCACCATGTTGCACGTGGCGTTGTGGGAGCCGGAGATTCCGCCGAACACCGGGAGCGTCGCGCGGCTGTGCGCCGCGACCGGCGCGCGGCTGCACCTGATCGGCCGGTTGGGGTTCCGCCTCGACGACCGCTCGCTGAAGCGCGCGGGGCTGGACTACTGGCCCGCGGTGGATTTGGTGCGCCACGTCACGTTCGAGGACTTCACACAGGTCATCGACCCGGCGCGCGTCTGGTGCGTCGAGACGCCGAGCGCGACGCCGTACACGCGGGCCGACTTCGCGGACGGCGACTGCTTGTTGTTCGGGAACGAGTCGCGCGGGCTGCCGCCGGGCGTGCGCGAGCGGTTCGCCGCGCGCGTCGTGGGCATCCCGATGCCCACCGGGGCCGTGAGAAGCCTCAACCTCGCTACGGCCGTTGGGATCGTCCTGTACGACGCCCTGCGCCGCCTGCACGGGTGGTAGAACCCGACGCGCGGGGGGAAGACAATTTCTGTTTCGTTCAAGATCGGCGTGACAGCGGGTGGCGAAAACGGTTGGATAGGCGAAACGGTCTTCTGTCGCTGTCCTCGGCTCGTGGTTCGAGGTGTCGATGTCGCGTCCGGTGGCTTCGTTCTCGGCCGTGGAGGAGTTGGCCGGGTACGTTCACACAGTGTTGTGCGACAAGGACGCGCTCGACCCGACCCAAGCCCCGCTGTTCCGCACGCCGGTGCGGCGCGGGGGCCGGGTGTGCGGGCTGGTGTTTCACGTCGAGGGGCCGCGCCTGCTCCGCACCAGCGCCGTCTGGTCGAGCGACGACGCCCGCATCATCTTCTACGACTCGTCGGGCCTGCGGTTCGAGGAAGTGGCTCTTTCGGAGTCGCCGGCGCTTTCGTGAGAGCGAGCGAGCGGCGCGGCGTCAGCCCGCCGGTAGCTGCACAACTCCGACGCGCTGAGCCCACCGTGGTTGTGGAACCACCGGCGGGCTGACGCCACGCCGCTCGCTTGCTACTCGTCGTCCTTCTTGTCGAACTTGATCTTGCACCCGGCGGCGGCGCTGGTCTCGGCGGGGGCCGCGGCCTTACCGTCGCGCGCGGCGGCCACCGCGTCGGCCACGTACTTCATCTTCGGCTCGCCGCCGGCCTTGTCGTCGAACGCCCCCATGTACACCACCTTCCGGTCCTTGTTCAGCACGAAGCACTCCGGCGTGAACATGGCCCCGTAGTCGAGCGCGACCTTCTGCGACGGGTCGTACAGGTACGTGAAGCCGAACTTCATCTTCTTGGCCCGCTCCTTCATCGCCGGGAGCGCGTCGGCCTTGCCGGTGTTCACGTTGATCGCCACGAACCCGACCGTGCTGCCGGGCTTGTTGCACTCGGCCGCGAACGCGATCAGCCGCTCCTCGTACAGCCCGGCCACGATGCAACTGTTGCAGGTGAACACCACGACGAGTACGTCCTTGTCCTTGAAGTCCGCGAGCGCGTACTTCTTGCCGTCGGTGGCCTCGAGCGCGCCCCACGCCGGGGCCGCGTCGCCGACGTTCAGCTTCTTGTTGAACTTGCCCGCGCTGAGAGGGGACGCGCAGAGGGTGAGGAGGAACGAGGAGAGGAGGAGGCGCGACATGGGTTACTGAACCTTCTTCAAGTACGTCGTTCCCGTGTCGACGTGTTCGAGCGTGGCGGAGCGGCACAGGCCCGTGAGCGCCGCGTCGGTCGCGGGCGCGTGGACCTCGCAGATGCCGAAGAACTGGTCTTGGAGGAACCGCAGGATTTGCGACAGGAGCAGCTTGGCGATCCCGAGTTTGCGGAGGTCTTGGCGCACTTGGATGTCGAGGACGCCGGCCGACGGGAAGCCCCAGCGCCAGCCGTACCCTTCCAGTTCCCACACGATCGCGCGGGCCGCGATGAAGTTGCTCGCCAGCTTGTCCACCACGCGGAACTCGACCGGGTCGAGCGTGCCCCACACGCACTCGTGCCACCAGCTCGGCACGGTCGCGGCGCGCATCACTTGTGTCTCGTACCGCTTCCGCAGCATCGCGAACCGGCTGTCCGGGATCGAGAGCGGCGCGTCCAGTTTCTTCTGGAACACGAGCGTCGTGCCCGCCGGTTCGTAGCCGAGTGACTTGAAGAACGGGTCCGCGCCGGGGTCCGAGGCCAGAAAGCCGGGGCTGTTGGTGCCGCCGTACAGTCCGAACCCGAACGGGCAGTGCGGCCACACCGGGCCGGCGCGGAGCGTGGTCGCGCCGCGCTTCGTCAGGTACTCTTCGCACTGCGCCACGAGGTCCGCCCCGAGGCGCTTGCGCCCGGTGCTGGGCCGCACCGCGACCGAGCAGATGACCCCGTGCGTGCGGTCCAGCGCGGACAGGTCCGCGGTCGGCCCGAACCCGGCCAGCGCGTACCCCACCACGCGCTTGTCGGCGTCGTCCACCGCGACGATCAGCCCGTCGGGGTCGAAATACGGCTTCGAGAACACCCAGCGGTCCAACAGCGCCGGGGTGCGCAGCGGGAAGCTGCCGCGGGCCGTGTGGGACTCGTTCCACACGTCGGCCAGCGCCGGCGGATCGGTGTTGAGGAAGCGGCGGAAGACGATCACGACCGGCTCTCGCGGCCCGCCACGGGGAGGAACGGCGGCGGTGGACAGATGACGGAATACTATCCGATCTTTCCCAGATGAACGCCTCTGGAAACGCAAATCGGCCGTGCGGCCACAAAGTACCCCCGCGAAGGGTGGTCCGCAACGATTTTCGCACCCGGAT
>VGZJ01000050.1 GCA_016872595.1 Planctomycetota bacterium | reverse complement strand
AAGTGCCGGTATCGGTGGTCACAGATGTGCATCAGACGCCCGCAGAAGGGGCAATCCCGATCGAGAACGTCGAGTTCCAGGAGGGCGAAATCGGTATCCTTGGGCCAGTGGTAAGGCATCCTGCCGACCTCCACGTTTGAGCCGCCTCCAGCGAAAAGATGATCACGCAAGAGTTTACACACAGAATACGCTACCTTCTAGCCCTCTCGCGGATCGTTGATTTTTTTGCGAACGCCCGCGCCGCCGCACGTGGGGCCGGGCGGTGCTAGACTTGCGAATCGCTCGTTTTCCCCGCGCTGAGGGCGCGCCTGTGCCCGAATATTGCGACCCCACCGTACCGCGCACCCCGGACACGGAACCGCTCGCGGCCACGGTCGCGCGGCCCGCGCCCGCCACCACCGACGAAACCCTCGTGCGCGCCAGCCCCGCCGCCCCCGAACCGGGCGCGGCCCCGACTCCGTCGTCCGGGTCCGCCGGGTTCACCGAAGAGACGCGCCAGCTGCTCCGCAAGCGGCTCATCGTCACGCACGCCGCGGTCGGTACCGTGACTGCGGCCGTGACACTGTTGGGGCTGCTCGGCGCGCCGGTGGTCCCGTGCGAAGCCGGGTTGGGGCACTGGGCCGTGGGGCTGCCGCTGATCGGGTGCCTGCTGAACGTCGGCGGGTTGGTGTTCTTGGTGCGCCGTCCGGGCGCGCCGCTGCTGCGGCTGCGCGCGGCCGAGGTGAACCAGTTCGCCGGGGTCGCGCTGCTGGCGGGCGCGGCCCGGTTCCTCGTGCTCACCGCGCCGCCGGCCGCGTCCCCGGACCCGCGGTTCCACGACCTGCTGTACCGCTTCGACGCCCTCGTCACCAGCTACCCGCTGATCTTCGCCGTGGTCATGTACGGGGTGTTGATCCCGAACACCCGCCGGCGCAGCCTGATCGGGGCCGGGCTGCTGTGCCTCGTGCCGCTGGTCGCCACCGCGCTGGCCGCGGCCGTGAACCCGCACGTGCGCGAGGAAATGGCCGAGATCGTGCCGACGACGGTTCTCCCACTGTTCATGGCCGCGGTGGTCGCGGTGTTCAGCGCGTCGCGCGCTAGCGCGCTCCAGCGCCAAGCGTTCGACGCGATCCGCGAGGCCAAGCAACTCGGCGCGTACGTACTGAAGAAGAAGCTGGGCGAGGGCGGAATGGGCGAGGTGTGGCTGGCCGAGCACCGGCTGCTGAAGCGGCCGTGCGCGATGAAGTTCATCCGCCCCGACCTCGCGGGCGAGACCGCGACCGCGGCCCGGTTCGAGCGCGAGGTGCGCGCCGTCACCGCGCTCACGCACTTCAACACGGTGCGCATCTTCGACTACGGGCGCGGCGACGACGGGGGCTTCTACTACGTCATGGAGTACCTCGACGGCCCCACGCTCGACCGACTGGTGAAGGACGGCGGGCCGCTCGCGCCGGGCCGCGCCGTACACCTGCTGCGGCAACTGTGCGGCGCGCTGGCCGAGGCCCACGCCGCGGGCATGGTTCACCGCGACCTGAAACCGAACAACGTGCTGGTGACCACGCTCGGGGGCCAGCGCGACGTGGCCAAGCTGCTCGACTTCGGGCTGGTGCAAGACGCCGGCGCGGAGCGCAGCGACGACCGCATCACGCGCGCCGGCACCGTGCTCGGCACGCCCAGCTACATGTGCCCGGAGCAGGCAGGGGGCGAAGCGGTGGACCCGCGCGGCGACCTGTACAGCCTCGGCGCGGTCGCGTTCTTCCTGCTGACCGGCCGCCCGCCGTTCGAAGGCTCCACCGTGGGGAAGCTGCTGACGGCGCACCTGACGCAGCCCGCGCCGGACGTGCGCGCGGTGCGCGCCGACGCGCCCGCCGACCTCGCGGCGGTCGTGGCCCGGTGCTTGGCGAAAGACCCGAAGGACCGGCCACAGAGCGCGGCGGAACTGGACGCGGCGCTCGCGGCCTGCGCGAGCGCCGGCCCCGCGCCGCTGGTGTGGGACACGCCCGCCCCGGCGAGCGGCGTCACGGAAACCATCGTCCGCAGTTGAAGGAGGCGGAAGTCGTAGACCTCACGCTCCGCGTGAGGACCGTGGGCGTTGGGCGGCGCACGGGGGCGCGCCCATTTCGTCTGCGCCAGCGGTCCTCACGCGGAGCGTGAGGACTACGATCTGCGCCACTACTTCCCCGGCTCGAAGTCGGCGTCGGGCACGGTCGCGGGGAACTCCCACTTCTCGTAGGTCCATTGCTCGACCGGGCGGCCGTCCTGATACACCTCGATCTTGGCCGGGAGCAGCAGCCCGTCCGGGCCGGGCTTGTGCTCGGTCACGGTCCACTGCTTGCGCCGGTCGACCGCGTTCTCGCGCACGACGTACTCGACGCGCACGAGTAGATCGGTCGCGGCGTCGTAGGTGAGGGCGAACACTTGCTGCGGATCGCCGGTCGCCAGCTTCATGAGGTGAATGGGCAGCGGCTTGCCGGTGCGCGGCGCGGTGCCCGTGACCGATTGGAAGTCGTACACCACGGCCTTCGGGTCGGTGAGGGGCAGGCCGAGCGCCATCCAGTGCTGGGCGCGCGCGTCCGCGCCGAGGGCGCGGGCGAGTTCGCTGCGGTTGATCTCCGCGACCTCGCGGTCGCCCTGCATCATGGTGAACCGGCCGCGCACGAGCCACGCGCGCACGAGGTTCTTGGAGTCGGCGCTCACCTGAACCTCGTTGCGCACCGCGACGCGGTCGGGCCACGTCGCGGTGATGGTGCGCGCGGCGGGGTTGTCGCCATCGATCACCATCGTGCCCTTGAGGGCCACGCGGCTCGAATTCGCTTTCGCGAGCAGTTCCGGCTTGCCCGCGGTGAGGGCTTTCACGGCCTTCTCCGCGTAGGCCTTCGCCGCCGGTTCGGACTCCTTCGGCACCGGGTCCGGGGGCGGCGGCTCGACGCCCTTCGGCACTTCGGGCGGCAGCTCCTTCGCCGGTTCGCACCCGACGGCGACGGCCAGCACCAGCGCCCCAATCGCTCCCCACACGCGCCGACTCATTCGCGACCTCCGTTGTGCGCCGAGCGAACCCCGTGGAGTTGGTTGTACCCGGGGCGAAGGGGCGTCGTCTATTGCGGTCGGCCGGGTTCCGGGGCCACGGGCGGGGGCGGGGGTGGCGCGAGCGGCACGTCCGGTTCGCCGAACCGCCCGAGGCGCGTGAACGCCAGCAGCGCGAACCCCAACCCCGCGAACGCCCCCACGTAGGTCGCGGGGTGCGGCAGCGCCTCCAACCCGGACGGCGACGCGAACCCGACGCGGTACGCCGAGTGCGCCAAGAACACCCCCGTGCCGAACGAGAGCAGCGCGACCACGATGCCGAGCGAACGGCGCGGGTCGCCGCGGCGCGGGTCGCGCACGACCGCCAGTTGCACGACCGCCAGCACCGTACACAGGGCCACGCCCCACTGGACGCGCTCGCCCCCGTAGGCCCGGAACAGGTTCGCGGTTATGCCGCCGTCGAAGTTCACCTCGACCGCGGGCACGTCCACCGCGACGGTGGCGGCCACGATCAGCGGGCAGAGCAGGAGCAGCACGTTGAAGAACGCGACCGGGACACGTACCGGCTCGTTCGCGGGGGGCATGGCACGGGCCTCCGTGGAGTTTGGGGCTAATGTAGGCCTGCGGGCCGCAGAAAGCCCCCCGTTTACCCGACCGGAATACTCGTGCGGGCGTTCGGGTGAATTTCGCGCGGCGCGTTGCCGATCTAGGTCCGGTTCCTATATTGCCAGCGCCGCCGGGGTCCGGCGGAACCTCTCCTCATCGGATCGCACCCATTTCTGGCCGGGTTCGCTTCGGTGAGGCCCGCGCGCCTGCGGGCTAACACGGGTGTCGAAAGGGTCGAGTCATGGCCACGTTCGGGCTACTCAACGAGATCGACTTCATCGAGGAACTGCGGCTCCGCCGCTGGGCGCGGGAAAATTACGTGCCCTCCGATGAGCGCGACACCGCCTGGCATCCGATCATTCTGGATGAGATGCGCTGCAAGGACGGGGAAGTGAGCGACGCCGTGTTGGTCGGCTAATCGCTCGCTCCGCGAGCCGTGTCAGTGGCTAGCGTCCGTGGGCAGTGAACAGGCGCACGACCGATCATCTCCGGTCCCGTGCCTGTTCACTGCCCACGGACACTAGCCACTGACACTTGAAACACGGAGGTTGCGATGGGCTTCTACAACGGACGGGCCACGTTCCTGCGGTTCAAGGTGAACGGCCCCGCGCCGCGCCTGTTCGACGACGAGCACCTCGACCGGCTCAAGGACCGGCAAGCGGGCCGGCAGCGGATCGCCGCGGCCGACGGCGTCGAAACCGGCTGGACCGCCGGCGACCACGTCCTCGACACCGACTTCCACCTCGCCAAGAACGTCATCAACGACACGCTCACGTTCGACCTGCGCGTCGATACGGACAAGCTCCCCAACGACCTGCTGCGCGCCTACTGTGCCGTCGAACTGAAGGCGCTCTCGAAGAACAACCCCAGCGGGTTCGCCAGCGCGCGCCAGAAGCGCGAGGCGAAGGAAATCGCCCGCGAGCGCCTCGAACAGGAAGCGAAGGACGGGCGGTACAAGAAGCGCAAGTGCATCCCGGTGCTGTGGGACAAGCTCACCAACGAGGTCCTGTTCGGGGCCACGTCGCTGACGCAAGTGGACCGGCTGTGCTCGCTGTTCGAGCAGACCTTCGGCCACGAACTGGACTGCGTGACCGCCGGGCGGCGGGCGTACCAACTCGCCGAAGTCAACGCCCGCACGCGCCTCGTGGACGACTCCGCGCCCAGCGCGTTTGTGCCCGGCGTCACCCCCGCCGACGTGGCGTGGATCGCCGACGAGACCAGCCGCGACTTCATCGGCAACGAGTTCCTGATGTGGCTCTGGTACTACACCGACGTGCAGTCCGACACGATCAAGCTCGCGGACAACTCCGAAGTGACGCTGATGCTGGCCCGCACGCTGAACCTCGAATGTCCGCGCGGCGTGACCGGGCACGAGACCATCACCTACGAAGGCCCGACGCGGCTGCCCGAAGCCCGGCGCGCGATCCAGAGCGGCAAGCTGCCCCGCAAGGTCGGGCTGACGCTGGTGCGGCACAGCGAGCAGTACGAGCTGACGCTGCACGCCGAGACGCTGGCCGTGGGCGGGGCGAAGCTGCCGCCGCCCGACGAAGGGGCCGACGCCCGCGGCAAGCTCGACGACCGCGCCAACCAACTGCGCTCTCTGATCGAAACGCTCGACCTGCTCTACGACGCCTTCGGCCAGAAGCGGTTCGGCAAGGACTGGGAAGGCGAGCTGGTCGGGATGCAGAAGTGGCTGAAGCGCGAGGAGCGCCGCGCGGCCTGATCAGGCAGAAAGGCAGAAGAGCTTTGACAGGATGAACAGGATGAAGCCAAGGTGAAGAGTGGGGTTAGCCCTCTCGTCCGATCTCTGTTCATCGTGTTCATCCTGTCAAAACTCTTCCGCCCTCTGAATCACTTCTTCTTCCGGTCCTCGTCGCGCTGCTTGCGGAACGCGGTCAGTTTCTCGGCGTGTTCGGTCTTAGCTTCGGTGAGGATCGCGGTGGCGCGCTTGAGGCGCTCCGCGGCGGCGTCGCGCTCGGCCGCGGTCGAGGCCGGGTTCTTCGCCACGGTTTCGGCGAACGTCATCACGAGTTGGTGCCGGGCTTCCGCGGCCTTGAGCTTGTCCGCGGCCGCGGCCAGCGCCGGCGGGAACGGCCGCACCGTCACTTCCACGGTCCCCTCGGCCTTCGCCGCGGGCAGCGCCTTCATCTGCTTCAACAGCGCCGGGGTCGCCACCTTGTCGGTGCCGAGCGGGTCGTAAGTGTACGTCAGCGTGAGGGCGTACTTGCCGGGCGTGCGCAGGTCGTAGTAGCTCTCGACCGACCCGTTGTGCGGGGTCATCGTCTGCCCCGGCTTCACGAGGACGACATCGTCCGCGCCGATAAAGCCGAGTACGCCGTCAATGCGCACCACGTCGGTGCGGCGCGCCATGCGCTGCCCGTTCTTCGTGGCCGACCAGCGGTACTCGACCATGTTGAGGAGGCCGTCGTACGCCCCGTCGGTGGCTTGAAGGACGTACACGTCGCCCTTCCCCGCGTTGCGGATCACAGCCTTCACGGTCACGGTTTCGTCCGGGTACACCGCGTCGGGCGCGGTCAGTTCGATCTTGAGGTTCGGTTTCTCGTCGCCGCGCGCGACCGCGGGGAGCGCGAGCAGGGCGAACACGAGCGCGAGAGGGGAACGCATCGGGCGGCTCCGGTGGGGGAAGGTGCGAGCAAGACGACGACGCGCGGGCGGCGCTAACGTAACGCTTTTGTATCCCGCGGGGCTACGATACCCGTATGCCGCCGCCTGTCGCTCCGCCGGGTTTCGCCGCGCGCCTCAAAGCGAAGGCCCGCGAACTCGGCTTCGCGCTGGCCGGAATCGCCCCCGCCACCGACGCCGACGGCTTCCCTCGGTTCCGCGACTGGCTCGCCCGCGGCTACGCCGGGGCGATGAGCTACCTGCACACGCAGGGCGACGCGCGCCGCAACCCCGACAACATACTTGAAACCGTGCGCAGCGTGCTGATGGTGGGGATGGAGTACGGCGGATCGGAGATTGCAGATTTACGATTGACGATTGACGACAGCGGCGCGCCTTCAATCGTCAATCACAAATCTCAAATCGCCAAATATGCGCAAGGCCCCGACTACCACCGCTACATCTGGGACCGGCTGAACGCGCTCGCGGCGTGGCTGGAGGCCGAAGCGCCCGGATCCCGCACGGAAGCCGTCGCCGACACCGCGCCGCTGTTGGAGCGCGACTTCGCCCGCCGCGCCGGGCTGGGTTGGGTCGGCAAGAACACCATGCTCATCAACCCGCGCCGCGGCAGTTTCTTCTTCCTCGGCGCGGTCCTTTCGGACTTGGACCTCGAAGCGGACGCGCCCTTCGCCACGTCGCACTGCGGCACCTGTACCGCGTGCCTTGACGCCTGCCCGACCGCGGCGTTCCCGCAGCCGTTCGTACTCGACGCGACCAAGTGCATCAGTTACCTGACGGTGGAACTGCGCGGCCCGATCCCGCCGGAACTCCGCGAGCCAATGGGGAACTGGCTGTACGGCTGCGACGTGTGCCAAGACGTGTGCCCGTGGAACAGCAAGCCGCGCGACGGAGTCGCGTTCCCGCGTGACGCGGAGCTAGCCGCGATGGACACCATCGAGCTATTGGGCCTGAACGCAGACCAGTTCCGCGCGCGGTTCAAGCGCACGTCGCTGTGGCGCAACCGCCGGGCCGGGCTGCTCCGCAACGCGGCCATTGTGCTGGGCAACGTGGGGGACGAAAAGGCGCTGCCGGCGCTGGAAAAGGCACTGAACGACGAGGAAGAGGTGATTCGCGAAGCCGTGACATGGGCGATTGAGCGCATCCGTCAACGGTACTCGAACGTGAACTCCGGGTTGCCGTCGTCGCCTTCGGTTTGAGTCAGACGGAACGACTTCCCCAGCACGGCGGACTTCGTCCACCCGCCGGACGCGCGCGCCGCGATGAACTCCTTCTTGCCGCGCTTGAAGATGGTGAATTGCATGTCGTCCAAGTCGCGGGCGTCGAACACCCAGTACTCCTGAATGCCAGCGTCGAAGTACGCGGACATCGTCCACTCGGTGTCCTTCACTTCCGAACTTTCGCTCACGATTTCGATGACGATTTCGGGCGAGCCGATCATCTCCGTCTGCATCCCCTTCTCGCCACCGACCAGACGAACGACTTCGTCGTTCAGGGCGGAGTGCGAGACGATCATCCCGTCCGGCTCGGTCGAAAGCTCCGTCTCGCGGTGGCCGTACCGCATCTCTTCGGGGACGAACCGACCGAACTTCGTTTGCTTCATGAGATTGGCGAGAGAGCGTCCCAGTTCGGCGCGCAGCACGTTGTGACTGGAGAACTCTTCCATGATGGGGTCCACCCACACTTTGCCGTTGATGAAGAGAATCTTCCCCTCATCGGGGAACGCGACGGAGTGCATCCAGCGGTGGAACGATTCGTAGTCCACCACCCACGGAGGCATCTCTACCCGGTCGGAACCGACTGCGAAAATGGTGTCCACGTTCGTCCTTACGTGTCAGTCGACGGCGCAACCCGCCGCGTTTGTAATTGGGGAGATCATACCGCGAGTCGGGGGGCACGTTCCACGCCGCTCACGCCCGGATGCGCCGGTCGTAAGCCCTCACCCCGCCGAACGTTTCAGTGAATTCTCATAATCCAATCGCTAAAATCGGCTACGCTCGAAACACTTCAGGCACGCCCGTGGTACGCACGGTGTTCCCCGGCACGAAGGCCGATACGACTCGGGATCGTACATGCAACTGATTCAGACCCTCGCCGCCCGCGGACTCCTAACCGAAGGCGAGCGGGCGCGCGCGGCCGAGGCGATCAAGGCGGCCCCGGACTTCCCCCCGCACCAAGTCCTCATCGATAAGGGCTTCATCAAAGAGGAAGTGCTGCTCCCGGTACTGGCCGAGGCGTTCGGCCTCGAACAGATCGACCTGTCGAACGCGACCGTCGCGAAGGACGTTCTGGAGGCCATGCCCCAGAAGCTGGTCCACCGCAAGAACCTGATGCCGGTCGCCAAGAACAACGGCACCCTCACCGTCGCCATCGGCGACCCGTTCGACGCCTACGCGATCGACGAACTGCAAACGCTGACCGGGCTGCACGTCATCCCGGTGCTGGCCCCGCCGCGCGAAATCACCCGCCTCATTAAGCAGTACTTCGGCGTCGGCGGCGACACGGTCGCGGCACTCGCGCAGGAGAAGAAGACCGAAGACGACGACATCGAGTTTCTGGAGGCGCTCGAGGCCGACGACAGCGAAATGGCGAAGGCGGCGCAAGAGGCGTCCGTCGTCCGGCTCGTGAACCAGATTCTGATCGAGGCCGCGAACGAGCGCGCCTCCGACATCCACGTCGAGACCGAAGAGAAGGGCATCCGCATCCGCTACCGGATCGACGGCCTGCTGCAAGAACAGAAGCTCCCGCCGGAGATCGACCGGTTCGCGATGGCGATCATCAGCCGCATCAAGATCATGGCGCGGCTGAACATCGCGGAGAAGCGGCTCCCGCAGGACGGCCGCATCAAGATGAAGGTGCAGGGCCGCGAGATCGACGTGCGCGTGTCGATCATCCCGATGATCCACGGCGAAGGCATCGTCATGCGACTCCTCGACAAGGGGCGCATGCAGTTCAACCTGAAGGCCGTCGGGATGCTGCCCGACAGCTACAAGACGTTCAAGCAGCTCATCGACCGGCCGCACGGCATCGTGCTCGTGACCGGCCCCACCGGGTCCGGCAAGTCCACGACGCTGTACTCGGCGCTGAACGAGATCAAGGACGAGACGACGAAGATCATCACCGTCGAAGACCCGGTCGAGTACAACCAAGACGGCATCAGCCAGATTCAGACGCACGCCAAGATCGGCCTGACGTTCGCCAACGCCCTGCGCTCGATCCTGCGGCACGACCCGGACGTAATTCTGGTGGGCGAAATTCGCGACGTCGAAACCGCGGAAATGGCGATCCACGCCTCGCTGACGGGGCACATGGTGTTCAGCACCCTGCACACCAACGACGCCCCGAGCGCGTTCACCCGCATGATCGACATGGGCGTCGAGCCGTTCCTCGTGTCCAGCACGGTGGAAGGGGTAATGGCCCAGCGCCTCGTGCGCACCATCTGCCCGGACTGCAAGACGACCTACGTGCCGGACCCGGACGACACGCCGCTCGACTTCCCGCTGCGCAAGGGCGCGGCGACGCCGACCGCGGGGAAGGTGTCGAAGGGCACCGGGTGCCGCGCGTGCCGCCAGAGCGGGTACCGCGGGCGCACCGGCATTTACGAACTGCTCGTCAACAACGACGTGATCAAGGACTTGGTCGTCCAGCGCGTGAACGCCGGCGTGATCCGCATGGAAGCGCTCAAGGCCGGCATGGTGACGCTACGGCAGGACGGCTGGCGCAAGGTGCTCGCCGGGATCACGACCGTCGACGAGGTCGCCCGAACGACGGCGGGGGATATTAGCTAACAGTGGGCCGCGGGCAGTGGGCAGGAAAACCACTGAACCGTGCTCGCTTTTTGTTTTCTGCCCACGGCCCACTAACTACTGCCCACTGCTGCCATGCCGGACTTCACCTACGAGGCGCTCGGCAAGACCGGGGCCAAATCGACCGGGACGCTCACCGCCAACAGCGAGCGCGAGGCCGCGCTCATTCTGGACGGGCGCGGGCTGTTCCCCCTCAAGATCGGCCTCGCGCGCACCCAAGCGTCCGGGGCCGGCGGGTTCCTCGGCGGGCGCGTCAGCGGCCGACAGGCCGCCACCTTCTACTCCCAACTCGCCGACCTGCTCCACTCCGGCGTGCCGCTGCTCCGCTCGCTCGAACTGCTCGAGCGCCAGAGCGTGAACAAGACCCTGCAAGCGGTGCTGCGCGACGTGCGCGTCCGCGTGGCCGACGGCACCGGCCTCGCGCAGGCGATGAACCACCACCCCAAGGTGTTCAGCGAACTCGCCATCGGCATGGTCCGCGCCGGGCAGGAGGGCGGGTTCCTCGAAGACGTACTGAAGCGCGTCGCGGCGTTCGTCGAGCACCAAGAGGACCTGAAATCGAAGGTGATCGGCGCGCTGGCGTACCCCGTGTTCCTCGCCGGGGCCGGGTTCCTCGTCGTCGCCGTCCTGATGCTGTTCTTCGTGCCCAAGTTCAAGCCCATCTTCGCCAAGCTCGAAGAAAAGGGCGACATGCCCGTGATCACCTCGTTCCTGATGGGGTTCAGCGGGTTCATGCTGTCGTGGGCCGGCGCGGTTACCGTTTGCGTAATCGTCGCCTCGTTCGTGACGTTCGTGGTCTGGACCCGCGGCCCCGGGCGCCTGTGGGCCGACCGCGTGAAGATCCGGCTCCCGCTGTTCGGCAGCGTGTTCCTCGGCTTGGCCCTGTCGCGGTTCTGCCGCATTCTGGGCACCATGCTCCACAACGGCATCCCCATCCTGAAGGCGCTAAACATCGCCAAGGACTCGACCGGCAACAAGGTGCTGGGCGCGGCTATCGAGAAGAGCGCCGAGAACGTGACCGCGGGGCAGAAACTCGCCGACCCGCTCCGCAAGAGCGGCTACTTCCCGTCCGACGTGGTGGAAATGATCACCATCGCGGAAGAGGCCAACGCCCTCGAAACCGTACTGGTGCAGATTTCCGACAGCCTCGACAAGCGCACCGCCCGCAACCTCGACCTGATGGTGAAGTTGCTCGAACCGCTAATGCTGTTGGTCATGGCCGTCGTCGTCGGCACCATCGCCGTCGGCCTACTCATGCCGATCTTCAAGATCAGCAGCACTTTGAATTAGTGGGCAGTGGACAGTGGACAGTGGACAGAGAAGAGCAGACAGAGGACAGAAAGAAGGACAGCCACGAACGTTTAGCGTCGTCCCGAAGGGACGAACACGACGGCCCACGGCCCACGGCCCTCTGGTTCTCATGGCGACCTAACGACGGTTCCGCTTATACTGGCAAGACCCCACACCCTTGAGGCCCGCGGTTGAACTTGCGGGAAGGAGAACGCCGATGATGCTCACCAAGACCCGCCGCGTACCGGCCCGCCGCGCGGCCTTCACGCTGCTCGAAGTGCTCGTCGTGGTGGCGATCCTCGTGATCCTCGCCACGGTCGCCACCATCGCGACCACCAGTTACATCGAAGGTGCCAAGAAGAGCAAGGCGCAACTCGGTTGTGTCACCATCGAGAAGGCCATTAAGTCGTACCAGATCGACCCGGCGAACCCCGGCGTGACGGACGAGGAGAAGTTGCCGAACAGCCCGCAAGACCTGATCCAGCCGTTCGGCAGCGCGTCGTCGAAACTCGAGGGCGGCAACAACGACCTGCTCGACCCGTGGGGCAAGCAGTACCAGTTCGAGCGCCGCACCCGCGCCGACAACACCGTGTACATCGTGGTGTACACGATGGCCCCGGACAACACGAAGATCAGCCAGTACGGGATCGGGCCGAACGCCGAGCCGCGCAACTAAGCCCCCAGTGAGGGCCGACCCGTGACTACCCCCGCGCCGCGCCGCGGCTTCACCGTGTTCGAGATCGTCGTCGTGCTGGCGCTGCTGCTGCTCCTCGCGGCGGTGCTCCTGCCGAGCGTGGGCGCGTTCCGCGGCGACACCCGCCAGCGCGCCGCCGCCGACCTGATCCGGGCCGAGCTCGCCGTGGCCCGGTCGCGCGCGATGGAAGAGGGCCGGCCGTACCGCGTCGCCGTCAGCGCCGACGGCAAGCGCGTCCGCCGCGCCCCGGACGGGCCGGAGTTCGCCACCGCCGCCGGGTTCGGCCACGCCGACTCCAGCGCCCAAGTCGTGGACTACCCGTTCGACGAGGTCACGGCGGAAGTGGTGTCCGAGCAGCCGGACAGCGGACCGGTCCAGATCGACAACTGGGTGACAATCGCCACCGTCCAACCGGACGGGACGTGCCGCGAAGACGGTGCGCTGGTGCTCATCAAGGAAGAGGACGGGAGCACGATGCGGGTCCACGTCCGCGGGCTGACCGGGGCGTCGCGCGTCGTCAAGGGGGGCACGAAATGATGATCCGACGCCACGTGCCCGCGCCGCGCCGCGGGCTTTCGCTCTTGGAAGTGCTGCTCGCGCTCGCCATACTGGTACTCGCGCTGGCCGCCATCGGGCAGCTCGTGGACGCCGGCACCGAGCGCGGCAACGACGCCCGGTACTACACCCGCGGGACCCGGCTCGCGCAGGGCAAGATGGCCGAGATCGAGGCCGGACTGATGCCCCTGACCAGCGAGGCCGAGGGCCAGTTCGACGGCGACGACGCGGCGTGGCAGTACAAGGTCACGCCCGAACCGGCCGGGCCGCCGAACCTGTTCAACGTGACCGTCCGCGTCACCCGCACCGGCGGCCGGCCCCTTGAGATCGTGCTGACGCAGCTCGTGTTCGACCCGACCGTGATGGGGTCGGCGGCGCAGGCCGAGCGCCCCGCGGCCGACGACACCGGCGGCACCACGCCGACCACCCCGATGGGAGGAACCACGCCGTGACGCTGGCCCACCGCCCCCGCGCCCGCCGCGGGTTCACCTTGCTCGAAGTGCTGCTCGCCACGGTCATCGCCATTCTGGTGATGGCCGCGCTGTACGCGGCCATGAACGTGACCGTGCAACAGACGCAGGTGACGCGCGACGCGGTCGAAGCCGAGGACCTCGCGCGCGGCGTCTACAACAAGATCACGGTGGACCTGAACTGCACGCTCGCGCCGCTCCCGCCCAAGTCCGGGGGCAACAACGCCGCGTCCGGCGGCACATCCGCGCCGACCGCCCCCACCACACCGACCGACCCGGCCGCGCCTAGCGGTTCTTCCACGCCCGCGCCCGGTGCGACGACGCCCACCACGCCGACCGACGGAACGGCCACAACCGAGGCGCCCGGCGCGACCGATAACGCAACCGCCGTTTCCGCCGACTACGCCTTCCAAGGCGGGCTGATCGGCGAAGAAATGAAGCTGGTGATCTACGCCGGCAAGGTGCCGGAAGCCCTGAGCCGGTACGGGAACCCCGGCGGCACCGAGCAGTTCCGGGCCGACCAGCGGCAGATCATCTACTGGTTCGAGCCGGGCCGCGGGCTGTTCCGCCGCGAGCGCCCGTGGGTCACGGCCGACGGGGTGCGGAACTCCATCGAGGCCGACCCGGACGCCCCGGACGCGGTGCTCCTCGCCGAAGAGGTGAGCAACGCCGTGTTCGAATACACCGACGGCACGACGTGGAGCCCGTCGTGGGATGGCACCGCGCCCGGCCCGGACGGGGTGACGCCCCTCGGCCCGCCGCGGGCCGTGCGCGTCAAGTTGGAGTTCACGTTGGCGACCGGCCGCGGCACGCCGATCACCAAGGACGTGACGCAGATCATCGTGATCCGCGCCGCGCCCGGCACGTACACGCCGCCGCTGCTCGAAGTGCCCGTCGACGGTGGCGACAACCCCGCGACCGACCCGTCGATGGGCGGCAGCACGAACCCGACCACCCCGACGAACCCCACGACGCCCGGCGGCATGAGCACGACCCCCACAACGCCGTCGCTCCCGCCCGGCATCAAACTGCCGCCCGGCATCAAACTGCCCCCCGGCATCACCCTGCCGCCGGGCGTGAGTTTGCCCCCCGGCTTGAAGTTGCCCTCCACACTCCCCTCGATCCCCGGCGGGAAAGGGGGCGGGCAATGATTCGCGCGCGGAAACCTAACCCCCCGGCCCCCTTCCCTAGCAGGGAAGGGGGTGGGCGCGTGCGGAACGTTCCGCGCGCCGGGTTGCTGTTCGGTTCTTCAATCGCGAATCCACCCCCTTCCCTCCGAGGGAAGGGGGCCGGGGGGTTAGGTTCTCCCCGCCCCGGCTACGTGATCTTCTCGGTCCTCATCGTGATCGTGGTGCTCTCGCTGGTCGCGTACCGGTTCACCGAAACCATGACCGCGGAGTACCGCGCCGGGGTGCGCACCGCCGACGACGCGCAGGTGAAACTCGCCGCCGTCAGCGGGCTGCACTACGCCGCCGCGATCCTCTCCGACCGCGAGACGTTCTACGGCGACCTCGACGGCAACCCGTACGACAACCCGGCCATCTTCGAGCAGTTCGAGGTGCCCGCGGCGAGTGGCACGCCCGGCGCGGACACCCGCCGCCCGATGTTCAGCATCCGGTCCGTAGGCCTCACCGACGAGGGCGGCGCGCAACAGCGGTTCGGCGTCATCGACGAGGGCGGCAAGCTCAACATCAACAGCCTCATCATGCTCGACCCCACCGGGCAGGTGCTTTACAACGCGCTGATGAAACTGCCCGACATGACTGCGGCCGTTGCCGACGCCATCGTGGACTGGGTCGACGCCGACGACGACCCGCGCGCCGAGGGGGCCGAGTCGTCGCACTACCTGTCGCTCCCGAACCCGATCAAGGCCAAGAACGGGCCGCTCAACTCGCTGGACGAACTGCTGTTCGTCAAGGGCGTGACGCCGTACCTGCTCTATGGCGGCGACGTGAACCGCAACGGCACCCGCGACGACGCCGAGGTGGACGACACCCGCGGCTGGTCCGACTACGTCACCGTGTACGGCCGCGAGCTGAACGTGGACATGGCCGGCACCGCCCGCGTGTACCTCAACGGCGACGACCTCGACGCCATTTATAAGCAGCTCGAAGTGTCCGTCGGCCCGGACCTCGCCATCTACATCATCGCCTCAAAGGTGTTCAACACGCAGCGCGTGCAGACCACGAGCGCCACGCTCACCACCGGCGACGGCGGCTCCACCACGATGACCCTGACTCTGACCCAACCCGCCGCGAACGAAGTGGTCGTCAGCACGCAGCAGCTCTACGAGGCGGTCTTCGCCCGGTACGCGCTGACCGGCACCAGCGGGAAGCGGATCCGCTCGGCGTTCGACCTCGTCGATACGAAGATCACGCTCCCGCGCCCGCCGGGGTCGCCACCGAACTCCGCGGCCCTCGTCGCGTACTCGCCCATCAGCGCGACCGCCGGCACCGAGGCCTTCGGCCAATCCATCGCGCTGCTGCTCGACAAGACCACCGTGCGCCAATCCATCGAAATGGTGCCGCGGATCAACGTGAACACCGCGCCCCGCGAGGTGCTGATGGGCATCACGAACCCGCGCACCGGCGAGTCGATCCTGACCGAGGGCGAAGCGGACGCGATCATCAGCAACCGCGGGAACCAATTACCCACCGACCAAGGCACCGTGACCGCGGCGTGGCTCGTCACGACGAACACGATCCCGTCGGCCAAGTTCCGGTCGCTGGAGCGGTACATCACCGGGGGCACGATGGTGTACCGCGTGCAGTCCATCGGGTACCTCCCCGGTGGCGGCCCGGTGGCGCGCATGGAGGCCGTGATCGACACGAATCAGGGCGCGCCGCGGTTCCTCATGGTCCGCGACCTGTCCGACCTCGACAACCCCCGCGCGTTCCAGCCGAACGCACCGGCGAAATAGTGGCGAGCTATCAGCCGTGCATGAAGAGTTCGCAGTGTCTGCTTCGTAGCTGCTGATAGCTGATCTGGGAGCAACTTGTGTCCAACTTCATTGCAATCGACCTCGACGCGCAGGGCCTGTACGCGGTCGCGGGCGGCGCGCGGGGCTCGGCGAAGATCACGCACGCACTGGTGTGGACCGCGGACGGCGACGACCCGCTCCCGGCGCTAACCGCCGAAACCGCGAAAGCCGTCGGCGAGAAGCTCCGCGACCGGCTGAAAGCGGCGAACGTGCCGCCGGCCCCGGTACTCGTCGCGGTCGGGCGCGACCGCGTTATTCTGAAGGAACTGAAGTACCCGCCGGTGCCGCCGACCGAGGAACCGGCGCTCGTGCGGTTCCAAGCGATGAAGGAGATGTCCGAGTCGCCCGAGGAGGTCGTTCTCGATTACGCGCCGCTCGCGAGCGCGCCCGGCGAGCGCCGGTCGATGGCCGTGGTTCTGCGCAAGGATCAGTACAACGCGATTCAGGCGATGTGCCAAGCGGCCGGGCTGAAGCTGGCGGGCGTGACCCCGCGGCCGTACGCCACCGCCGCCGGACTGACGCGGGCGTTCGCCGCCGAGACCACACCCGCGCCGGCGGACAAGGGCGACGCGGTCGGCGCGCTCACCTTCGGCCCGGCCGGGGGCGAGTTCGCGGTGATCCGCCGCGGCGAGGTGTCGTTCACGCTGGCGATCCCCGCGCCGGTTCTGGCCAGCGAGACGATGCTCGTCGCGCAAATCCGCCGCAACCTCGCGGTGTACGCGGGCCAGTACCCCGCGCACCCGGTGCAGGCGATTTACGTGGCCGAAGTGGGCGGCGACCGGGCCGAGCGCCTCAAGACGGCGCTGGGCGTGCCGGTTCACGCCTACGACCCGCTCGCCGGGGCCGCGCCGGACATCGCGGAGCCGCTCCGCGGTCGGTTCGCCGGGGCCGCCGGGCTGCTCGCGGGCCGTGCCGCCGACTCCCTCCCCATCAACTTCGCCAGCCCGCGCCAGCCGGTCGTGGCCAAAGACCCGGCCCGGCGCACGCTCGCCCTCGTCGGCCTCATCGCGCTGCTGTTGCTCTTGGCGGGCGGGGCCGCGGGCTGGGCCGTGGTCAGCAAGGCCAACGCCGGCGTGCGGAACCTCACCGCCAAGCGCGACCAGCTCAAGAACGACCTGACCGCCGGCACGCCCGACGCCACCCGCCTCAAGGCCATCGAAGCGTGGCAGAAGCGCGAGATCGTGTGGCTCGACGAGTTGTACGACCTCGCCGACCGCATGCCGCAGGACGACAGCGTGCGCGTCGCCAGCCTGACCGCGACGCAGCTCCCGCCTCCAAAGGACGGTAAGGACAAGGGCGACGGGCACGCCAAACTCGACCTGAAGCTCGCGGCCACCAGCAACAGCGCCGCCAGCAACCTGATGTCCGCGTTCGTGAAGGACAACACGGTCCCGAACAAGTACTTCGTCGGGGCGAACCTGACCCTGACCGGCCCGATCCCCGGCGCGACGCGGCACAAGGACGGGGCCAACCTCGTCGCCCGCGTGAACCACCGCGAGCCCCCGGAGTACGGGCGCGAGTACCGCTTCACCCCTCTGAAGCGCAGCGGCAGCGGTACGACCGGGGGCACCCCGCTGCCCCCGGCTAAGGTCGAACCCGCGCCGGCCACGACCGAGAAGAAGTAGCACCCCGACGAACCACCCGCGGCGCGTGGCGCGCCGCATTCATACACCGCCCGCAGGCCCGACACCGATGAACTCGCGCGAACAAACGCTGGCCGTGCTCCTCGTGGGGCTGATCGTCGCCGCGGTCGCCGCCGCCGGCGGGTACTTCTTCGTCCTGCGCCCGCTCAACAAGCAGCGCGACGCCGAGAACGCGCTCAACTCGGAGATCCGCGACCTCGAAACCCAACTCGACGCGCAGAAGTCCGTGAGCAAGAAGCTCTCGCAGGCCCGCGTCCGCGGCCTCCCGGCCGACGAAGCGATGGCCAAGCGCGAGTACACCGTCGCGCTGGCGCGCATGGCCGAACTATCCGGCGCGCCCAAGGGGTTCCGCATCACCCCCAAGAGCGTGGACAACTCGGCCCGGGCGGTACCCCAACTGGCGAAGGACAAGCCCGTTTACACCCGCGTCGCGTTCGAGCTGGAGTTCAAGAAGGCCAACATGACCGCGGTGAAAGAGTTCCTCCAACGATACTACCAGTACGGACTGATGCACCAGATCACCGCGCTGAGTATCAAGAAGGACGACGACCCGAACGTGAAGAAGGCCGACAACCGCAACGACCTCACGGTGCTCATCACCACCGAGGCGATCCTGATCGAAGGGGCCGAGAACCGCAAGACGCTGACCCCGATCCCGACCGCGTTCGCGGCGGTGGGCGGCGGCGGGCTGTACCTGCACATGGGCCGCACCGCGGAAACCGGGCGCGCCGTCGTGCCCCCGCCCGCGGCCCCGGTGCTCTCGCCGGTCGCCCGCGATTACGACCTCGTGGTACTCAAGGACCCGTTCAACGGCCCGCTCCCGCCGGACAAGCCCCCGCCCCAACCGTCCCCGTTCAAACTCGGCAAGATCAGCGACGTGAAGGTGGACCCGGAGAAGAAGCCCAACCCGGTGCGCGTGTCGATGACCGGCAAAGGCTCGAACGGCGCGAAGTTCACCGCCATCGCGTCCGGCGAGTTGTACGCCGAGGGCGAGTTGATGGTCGACCCGAAGGAGTACACCATCGAGTTGCCGGCGACCGAGGCCACAACGGGCACCGCGACGATCACCGTGATCGCGACCTCCGCGGACGGCACCGACACCGACAAGACCACGTTCAAGGTGACGGTGCGAGAGGAAGAGAAGAAGCCCGAAGCGAAGATCAAAGAGGACGTGTCTAGCGCCATCATCCTGACCGGCACCGTGCCGCGCTCGGACGGCACCGCGTGGGCCCGCATTTTCGACAACGCCAACCGCCTGCGCTACACCCTCGACGCCGACGCGAAGGGCGTGACCGTGCTCAAGGAGTACAAGAAGGCCGCGACCCTGCCGTGGCGCAAGGACGTGGACCACGACCACCCGAAGGGCGTGCTCGTCATTTCCGACGACGAGTCGCGCACGAACCGCACGTTCAAGGTGATCGCCATTGACATCGACGGGCTGATCGTGGCAGACCTGAAGCCGGACGGCGCGGGCGCGCCGGGGAAGGCACCCGGCAAGGGGCCGGGCGGCTGGCCCCCGAAAGGTGGCGCGGCCCCGAAGCAAGGCCCGGCGAACCCGCTGGCCGCGCTCGGCGGCAACATGATCGTCGCCGCCAAGAAGCCGGTGCTGTACCGCTGGGCGGTGGGGCAGTCGCTGGCCGGGCTGACCGCGATTCCGGAGAGCGAAGCCAAGAAGATCATGCAGGCCGCGAGCACCAGCGGGCCGGTGTTCGACGTGGCCGCCACGATCAAGTAAGATGGGCCCGCGTCTGCGTTGCCGTTGGAAGCTCGGAGCGTGCCGCGCGCGGGGTTGGTGTACACCTCTCCCCCACCTGAGCGTGGGGGAGAGGTGGGACGTTCGCGAGCACCCGTAAACCACCCAGATTAAAAACCGCGGTTCTCATACCAATCTCAGGCGCTTCGGCGGCGCAACCGCGATAAACTGGGTTCAGATTAAAACTTGCCACGAGTCGGCGGTTTTTCGTTGCTCGCCTCGATAACGGACGATATTCACCCGCGTCACGTATGTGAACACTCTCGTCGGTTTGGCGGTGCCGCCCGTTGGGGAACGGGCGGCGCGCCGTGCGCCGCGCGGCCGAATCCGCCGGCGAGAGGGTCGCAGTTCTTGGGGGATGTCATGGGTCAACGTCGCGGTGCCCGTTCGGGCGCGGTCCCGTTCTGGGCACGGTTCAAGCTCCGCAAGTGGGTGCCGGGCGCGCTCGCCGTGGCCGCCGGCCTGACCGGGCCGGTCGATCTGGCGCTCGCGCAGCCGGTGCCGATCCCCGACCCCAAGATGCCCGCGCCCGGCATGCCCGGCGCGGTCGTGCCCATCGCCCCGGTCGCCCCCGTCGCGCCCCCGGCCACCGGCGAGCGCACCATCTCGTTCAACTTCGAGAAGATGGGCTGGGACGACGTGCTCGACTGGTACTCCAAAGAGTCCGGCCTCACGCTCATCACCACGGTCAAGCCCACTGGCAGCTTGGCGTTCAAGCCGAGCAAAGAAAAGAAGTTCACGATGGGCGAGGTCACGGACCTGCTCAACGAGGCCCTGACGCAGCAGAAGTTCATCCTGATCCGCCGGAACATGACGTTCTTCATCCACCCGGCGGACGAGAAGATCGACCCGACGATGGTGCCGCGCATCACGCTCGACGAACTGCCCAAGCGCGGCAAGACCGAGATCGTTGAGGTGATCCTGCCCATCAAGGGCATGGTCGTTCTTGACGCCCAAGAGGAACTGAAGCGGCTGCTGACCCCGTTCGGCTCGATGGTGCCGCTCGAAAAGTCCAACTCGCTGCTGCTCCGCGACACCGTGGGCAACATCCTCCGTATCCGTGCGACGCTGGACGAGGTGGAAGGGAAGAACGACTCCGACTCCCTGAACCACGTGTGCAAGTGGCGGCGCGCGCAGGAGATCGCCGAGACGCTGAAGACCCTGCTGACCGACAAGGACACGCAGACGAACGTGACCGGCACGCAGCAGATGCAGATGTATGTGGACCCGCGATACAGCAGCGGGTACGGGCAGCCCGGCGGCGGTTGGGGCAGCAGCGGTTGGGGCAGCAGCGGTTGGGGCAGCAGCGGTTGGGGCAGCAGCGGCAGCTACGACCGCGGGCGCGGCTCGGGCGGTACGGGCGCGACCACCAGCGCGCGTGTGAAGACCGTCCAGATCGCCGTGGACGCGCGCCGCAACGCCATCCTCGTGACCGCCCCGCAGGACAAGATCGGCCTCGCCAAGAAGATCATCGAGGACAACGACAAGCAACTCAGCCCGACCGACACCCCGGTCGTGCCGCAGGAGCCGGTCGTTCAGACCTACGGCGTCCCTCCGGGGTCGGCCGCGGAACTGGCCAAGTCGATTCAGGCCAAGCACCCGTGGATCAACATCGTCGCGCTCCCGCAGCAGAACCAGCTCCTCGTGGTCGCCGGCAAGGACGACCAATCGCTGGTGAACAAGATCGTTAACGGCGAGGGGCCCAGCGGCGTCTCCTCCGAAACGACGTTCATCCCGCTGTACTCGCTCGACCCGGGTGAGTCCGCGGCGACCATCACCAAACTGATGCCGACCACGCTCGCCGGCGGGCCGAGCGTGGAGCCGCAGAAGACCACCGCCACGCCCGGCCTGCTCATCAAGGGAACCGCGGCCCACATCAAGGAAATCAAGGACATCCTCGAGAAGTTGGGCGAGCCGAACGTGAAGACCGGTGTGGGCGGCGGCACCGGCGGGCCGAACACGCGCACCCTGAGCCTCGGCGCGAACACCAACGCCACCCTCGTGGCCGAGGTGCTCGGCAAGGCGATGGAGGGCATGGGCAAGAAGGTCATCATCAACGACCCGCTCAACCCGCCGAAGCCGCGCGAGATCCCGAAACTGCCGTCGCTCCCGACGCCCCCGACGCCGAAGTTCGAGCCGCCGCCGGCCCCGATGGTGCCGCCCGGCCGCGGTCCCACCAGCGACCTGCGCCAGCCGCTCCCCGGCCGCGACTTCCTCGTCCCGGTCGCCGCGCAGATCGTGGACCCGGACAAGAAGGACGACAAGCCCATCACCATCGTGGTGTCGGGCGGGAAGCTCATCATCTCGAGCAAGGACACCGAAGCGCTCGACGTGATCCAGCAGTTGTACCGCGTCCTCATGACGGACGGGAACACGCCGCTGGACAGCGTGATGAAGGTGATCCCGCTGAAGTTCGTCGCGGCCGAAGACGCGGCGCGCGAGATCACGGAAATCTTCAACGGGCCGCAGCAGCAGCAACAGGGCGGGCGGCAGCAGGGCGGCCTCGGCGGTCTGAACCCGCTGGCCCTGCTCGGCCTCGGCGGGGGCGGCGGCGGACCGGCCGCGCCCACGCCGGGCCGCGTGCGCGTCGTCGCCGAGAAGAGCAGCAACTCGCTCATCGTGGTCCGGGCCAGCCCGCTCGACGTGATGATGATCGAGAAGCTGCTCGGCTCCGTCATCGACGGCGGGCAGAACGACTCCGCGGCGCTGCTCAAGACCTTCGTGATCCCGGTCAAGAACGCCGAGGCGTCCGACGTCGCCAGCGCCATCAAGGGGCTGTACAAGAGCGCGATGGGCACCTCGGGCAGCAGCCCGCAGATGGGCGCGTTCCCGTTCCTCGCGATGGGCGGCGGGCAGCCCCAACAGGGCGCACAGCGCCCGCCGGCGCTCACCGTCGAGGTGGACGACCGGAGCAACAGCCTGTTGCTGATGTGCGCCGAGACGATGTACCAAGACATCAAGCTGCTCGTCGCCCAACTCGACAACGCCACCGTGAGCACCACGGAAGTGGTGAAGCTCGTCCAACTCAAGGGCGTGGACCCGAACGTGATCCAGCAGGCGATCAACGCCCTGCAGGGCCGCGACACCCGCAACCAAGGTATGGGCGGGTTCGGGGGCCGCGGTCAGGGCGGCGGCGGGTTCGGTCAGGGCGGTGGCGGGTTCGGTCAGGGCGGCGGGGGCGGCATCCCCGGTCTCGGCGGGGGCGGCTTCGGCGGCCTCGGCGGGGGCGGCATCCCCGGCCTCGGGGGCGGCGGTTTCGGCGGCGGCTTCGGCGGCGGCAACCGCGGCGGGGGTGGTGGGGGAATGAGAGGAGGCGGGGGCGGCGGACGCGGGGGCCGCGTCAGCTACGGGCCGACGACCGAGGGCTACCGAAATTTTGACTACCGGGGCATGGACGCCCCTTCCGCCCGTGCGGCCTTCAAGCTGTACGACCCACAAACCGACGCCCCGGACCTCGGCTACAACCGGCCGGAGCCGAAGAAGCCCGTCGCCGACATCGTTCAGATCGGCGCGTGGCAGCCCGGCGCGCCCGGGATCGACATCCCCGGCGGCCCGGTCACCCCGCCGATGGACCCGCCGCGCCCGCCCTACACCGGCGGGCCCGGCACTGCGGGCACGCCCGGGTTCACCGGGACCGCGCCGCGCGGCACCATCACCGCCATCCCCGTTCAGGGGCTTGACACAGTCGTCGTCCGGGCCTCGGACTCGGCCGACATGCAGATCGTTCTGCAGCTCATCGACATGCTCACGGAGGCGTCGAAGGGCACGGCCCCGAAGGTCGAGGTGGTGTACCTGAGCCACGGCGACTGCAACTACGTCGCCACCACGCTCAACTCGATCTTCGCCCGCGTCACCATCGGGCAGAACGGCAACTACGTCCCGGCGTCGGCCCGCACCGCCCAGCAGGGCGCGCTGACCGCGCTCGCCGGGGCCAGCCCCACCCAGAACGTGTACTGCCTCGCGCTGCCGCGCGTGAACGGCATCCTCGTGGCCGCGCCGGAGGGCCGGTTCGACGACGTGATCCGCGAGATGCGCAAGCTCCTCGACACCCCGAACGAGCGCCCGTTCAAGGCGTTCAAGCTCAAGAAGGCGTCGGCCCAGCTCGTCGCCTCGCAGCTCCAGAACTTCTGGAACTCCCGCTACCCCGGCGAGACGCTCGCCCAGAACCAGTTCCGCGTCACGTTCGACGTGGCGAACAACATCCTGTTCGTGCAGGGGAGCAACAGCGACCTCGCCGACGTGGAAGAGTTCCTCAAGTACATGGACACCGAGGGGAACCTCGCGGTCAACGACATGCGGGTGTTCTACCTGCGCAACGCGCTGGCCGACGAGTTGGGCCAGATCCTGAGCAACGCGCTGTCGTCGAACGTGGTCAGCCCGATCGCGCAGTCGCAGCAGACCGGCCCGGTGGCGCAGCAGGCCGGCGGCGCGACCCTGTTCAATCAGGGCCAGCAGGGGCTTCAGGGCCTCCAGCAGGGGGGGCTGCAACAGCTCCAGCAGTTGCAGCAGCCGGGTGGCCAGTTCCAGCAGCAGCAACCGGGTCAGCAGGGGCTGGGCCAGTTGCAGGTGCGGACGATCAACGCGATCATCCCGACCATCGGCAGCGGGTCCAGCGGCGGCCTCGTGACCAAGACCACCGCGATCCGGTTCTTCTCGGCGAAGGACGGCAAGACCTACGAGACGGGCTACCTCGAAGACGTCCACATCGTGCCCAGCGCGCGGGTGAACGCGCTCATCGTGAGCGCGCCCGAGAAGACGATGAAGCTGATCGAGAAGCTCATCGACAACTTGGACACGGTCGCGGCGGCCCGGTCCTACGTGAACGTGTACCAGTTGAAGCGCGGGATGGACGCCACGCTGACGGCGAACCTGATCGCGCAACTGTTCACCGGGCAGGGGCGGACCCAGCAGCAGGGCATCGCGCAGCCGGGGCTGAACCAGAACCAGCAGACGGTGCGGCCGTTCATCACGCTGTCGGGGAACCCGTCCGACGGGGCCTCGCTGATCGACCTGCGGCTCTCGGTGGACGACCGGACCAACAGCCTGATCATCGCCGGGTCGCGCAACGACCTCGACAGCATCGGGGCCATCATCGGGCGGCTCGAAGGGGTGGACGTCCAGAACCGGTACAACGAGGTGTACAAGCTGCGGAACGCCGCCGCCGCGGACGTGGCGAACGCGCTCCAGACGTACTTCAACAACGTGCTGAACGCCTACACCGCGGGCGGGTTCAACACCCCGTACACGCTGCTCCAGCGGCAGGTGTTCGTGACCGCGGAGCCGGTGTCGAACACGATCCTGATCAGCGCGACCCCGGAGCACTACGGCGAGATCCGCAAGATCATCGACCGCATCGACTCGCAGCCCCCGCAGGTGATGATCCAAGTGACCATCGCCGAGGTGCAGCTCAACAACGCCGAAGAGTTGGGCATGGAGGTGGGGCTCCAGTCGCCGGTGCTGTTCCGCCGCGGGAACACGACGCCGGGGTTCAACTTCAACACGCCCGGCCCGCAGGCCACGCTCCCCAACGGCTCGATCCTGAGCGCCGAAACGGTCGGGTTCCAAGGGCTGGGCGCGCTGAACATCGGCCGCTCGTCGGCGACGCAGGGCTTCGGCGGGTTCGTGTTCTCGGCCTCCAGCAACACGTTCAGCCTGCTGGTGCGGGCGCTGAAGGCGCAGGGCCGCGTCGAGGTGCTGAGCCGGCCGCAGGTGCAGGTGGCCGACAACCAGACCGGGTTCATGAACGTGGGCCAGCGGGTTCCGATCCCGACCACGTCCACGATCACCAACGGGTTGGCCCAAACGGGCGTCAGTTACGAGAACATCGGCATCACGCTGCGGGTCACGCCGCGCGTGAACCCGGACGGCAAGGTGCTGATGCGCGTCGAGCCGTCGGTGACGAGCGTGCAGCCCGGCACCGTGAACCTCGGCAACGGGTTGCAGGCGCTGTCGTTCAACGAGCAGGCGGTGAACACGACCGTGCTGGCCTCGGACGGCGAGACGATCATCCTCGGCGGCCTCATCACCAAGCAGGACGCCAAGCAGGAGAACGGCATCCCGTACATGAAGGACATCCCGTACGTGGGGGCGCTGTTCCGGTTCCGCACGCACTCGGTGCAGCGGCGCGAGCTGATCTTCATCATGACCCCGCACATCATCCGCAGCGAGTACGATCAGGCGCGGCTGCTGGCGGAGGAAGTGGGGCCGACGAAGCACTGCTGGCCGGACATCATGGCGGCGCACAAGCACGGGAGCGAGGTGATCGGGCCGGCGCTGAAGGGCGCGCGCCCGGTGCCGGTGAACCCGGCCGTCGTGCCCGCGCCGCAGCCGTACAGCGGCCCGGCGTACTTCGGCGGCACTTACGACCCGAGCGCGCCGAACTTCGTGCCCAACGTCGTCCAACCCGGCGCGCTGGTTCCGCCGCAGCCGGTGGCTCAGCCGACCCAGCCGATGTTCCCGTCGGCCACGGTCCCGCCGGGCGCGATGCTGCCGATGCAGCCGCAGTTCCCGATGCAGCCGGTGACGCCGCAGCCGGTGACGCCGACCGCGCCGCCGACCCTGCCGGTCGGTCAGCCGGGCGCGACGGCCCCGCAAACCCAGATGTGGCCGGGCGCGCCGACCGGCGTCATGCCGATCGGGGCGACGCAGCCGACGTTCACCGCGCCGCCGTTCGCGACGCAACCGCCCGCACCGAGCGCGCCGATGGCACCGGCGGCACCCGCGGCCCCGGTCGCCCCGACCTACGCCCAGCCGCGGCCCGCGGCGCAGCCCTACACGATGGCCGTGCCCGGCGCGCCGGCCCCGGCGTACCCGATGTCGGTCCCGCAACCGCTGCCCGGGATGCCGGTCGTGCCCGGCACCGCGAACCGCGGCTACTACATGGCCGGCGGGCAGCCGCAGCAACCGCAGCAACCGGCGCAGGGCGCGCCGGCCGCTACCCAACCCAAAGCCGCCACGGAGGGCAAGCCATGGACGTTCGGGCGCTAAGCGCGGTCGCGTGCGGGCTGTTGGCCCTCGCCAGCGGCTGCACGACGACCGACGCGGCGAAGTCCGGGCCGAAGCGCCCGGACGTGACCCAGCCGGGGGTGTTGCCGCCGCCGGAGGGCGTGCAACCGGCCGGCGGCGCTGGCCCTCGCGGGGGCGTAGTGCCGGCGGGCGGCGCGCAACCCCAGCCGTTCAACGTCGGCCCGACCGTCGCGCCCGCGGCGGCGGGCACTGCCGGCGGCGCGGCGCGGTCCAAGATCGCGGGCGCGTTCGGCGCGAAGTCGTGGCCCGCGAGCGAGATGGAAGTCGCGTGGCGCAACAAGGTCGCGTACCTGCCGAACCCCGCGAAGAACGGCGCGCCGGGGCCGGGCCTCGCCGGGCAGATGTTCCTGTTCGGCGGGCCGAAGCTCCAGTTCGCCGAGGCCGACGGCACCCTCACGGTGGACGTGGTGGACGTGACCCCGCGGCCCGCGGGGCAAGCGCCCGCCGCCGCCGAGCGCTGGCAGTTCGACAAGCACATGCTGAAGAACCTGCGCACGGTGGACGAGACGTTCGGCAAGAGTTACGTGCTGTTCCTGCCGTGGCCCGCGTACACGCCGGACATCACGAAGGTGAAGATCACGGCGCGGTACGACTCGGAGAGCGGGTACCCGCTGTTCGCGATGCCGGCCGTGGTGACAATCGACACCAGCTCGCAGTTCGGCGGGCAGGTGTGGGACGGCACCTCGCGGTCGAGCGTGGGCGCGCCGCCGCGGCGCGACGACCAGCCGAAGGTGGACACGCTGAACCCGCTGCCGAACTTCGGGAACCCGATCCCGATCGGCGGCGGCCCGGCCGTGGACCCGCGCCCGCTGCCGCCGGGCACGATCCCGCTGCCCGGCCCGAACGCCAACCTGCCCGGCGCGCCGCCCGGCGCGGTGCCGTACGCCCCGCAACCGCC
>VGZJ01000049.1 GCA_016872595.1 Planctomycetota bacterium | reverse complement strand
TACCCGGCGGCTTCGGCCGCGGGTTCGCACGCGCGGCGGTTGGCCTCGCTCGGTTCTTTCGCCCACGCCTCGGCCGCGGCCAGCGCCTTCGCCGCCAGCGGGTCCGGCTTCGGGGCCGCGCGCGCGCGCACGCCACCGCCCACGCCACGGCCTCGCGCTTCGGCAGCGCCGCGGCCAGAAACCGGATCGCGTCCTCGCTCAGGTCCGGCCTCCCCGCGAGCGCGTCGAAGAACTGCCGCGGCGTGTGGGCCGGGGCGAGCAGCGCGCGCCGCATCGGACAGCGGCACCACGGGCGCGAGATCGGCGGCGAGTCGGGGCATGGGGGTTCCGTAGGTAGCACTACTACGAAAGTGACGAAGCCCACACCTCTCCCCCATGCTTTGACGGGGGAGAGGTGTGGCCGACGGCGCGCCGGGCGCGCCTCGGTGTTCGCACAACTTGGCTCGGCGATCACCGCTTCACTTGGCGCAGGTTCGGCATCTCGTCGGCGAACTTCTCCGCGGCCTCGCCCGTCACCTTCGTGCCGATCACGTAGAGCCCGCGCAGCCCGTCGAGGGCTTTCAGGTCCGTCAACCCCTTGTCGGTCAGGCCGGTCTTGTTGAGGTACAGAATCTGGAGCCGGTCCATCGTCTTGATCGCGGTCGCGGCGCGATCCGACAGCGGGTTGTCGGACACGTCGAGCGCTTCGAGGAACGCGAGCTTCTTGAGCGCCGCCAACTCGGAATCGGTCAGCCCCGAATTGGGTACGTACAGGACGCGTAGTTCCTTGCACTGCGCAATCGCGTTGACCGCGGGCACCGACATCCCGGACTTGCCAAGCGTCAGCTTCCGCAGGTGCGGGAGTTGTTTGAGCGCGAGGAACCCGACGTCGGTACACGCGGTCGCGTCGTACACGTCGAGCGCGCCGAGGTGAGCCGCCTTCTTGAGGCTGACGAGGGTGGCGTTGTTGGCCGCCTCGAACTTGGCGGACACGCGCGCTTCCGGCGCGAGCCGGGCGTCGATGGCGGCCTTGCCCCCGGCCTTCGTCACGAGGTCGATGGTCTTCTTCTCGTCGTCGGTGGGCGCGGCCGGCGGTTGCGCGAGGGCCGCGGAACTGAGGCCCAGCGCGAACAGCGCGAACAGGGAAACTCGCACGAGGGAACTCCGTCGGATAGCGGCAGCGGTGGGATTCAGACTGTTAGACCCGCGGGGCGGCCGGGAAGTTCCGCCCGCGGGCCAGATCGCGGACCGGAGGGGGCCGTTCGCGGCAACAACTTCCGAAGGACCGCGCGGTTCTCATTTTCCTTTCGCGCGGGTTCGGCTAAGATAGGGCGAGTTCGCGGCCGAGCCGACAACCTCCCACCCGCGCGCTCCCGTCCGCGCCGGTTCGTCGGTGGTCGCGGTCGTTCGTTTGCCGTTGGTTCCGTTTAGGACAAACGCGGCTGTTCGTGCAGGACACGCCCCGCCGGAGCCGGACGATGCCGGAAACGCAGCCCCAAGCCGCACCGCCGCCCGCGCCGCCGCAACCCGACCTCACCGGCCGGACGCTCGGCGACTTCCACGTGCTGCGCAAGATCGGCTCCGGCGGCATGGGGCAGGTGTACCTCGCCCGGCAAACGTCGCTCAAGCGCGAGGTCGCGCTCAAACTCCTCAAGGGCGAACTGAACGCCAACCCGACCGCGCTGGCCCGGTTCCAAGCCGAGGCCCAAGCGGTCGCCAAACTGAACCACCCGAACATCGTCCACATCCACCAGACCGGCGAGGCCGACGGCCTGCGCTACATGGTGCTCGAGTTTGTGGACGGGCGCAACCTGCGCGACTACCTCGCGCGCAAAGGCCCACCGGACCTGCCCATCACGCTCAGCGTCATGCGCCAAGTGTCGCTCGCCCTCCAGAAGGCGCACGAACAGGGCATCGTTCACCGCGACATCAAGCCGGAAAACATTCTGGTTACGCGCAAGGTCGAGGTGAAGGTGACGGACTTCGGCCTGTCGCGGTTCTTCACCGGGGAAGGCCCGGCCACGAACCTCACCCAGAGCGGGGTCACCCTCGGCACCCCGCTGTACATGTCGCCGGAGCAGGTGCAGGGGCACGCGGTCGATCACCGCTCGGACCTGTACTCGTTCGGCGTCACCTGTTACCACCTGCTGGCCGGGGAGCCGCCGTTCCGCGGCACCACCGCGTTCGACGTGGCCCTGAAGCACGTTCAGGAGCAACCGCGGCTACTGGCCGACCTGCGCCCGGACCTCCCGCCGGACCTGTGCGGCATGGTCCACAAGTTGATGGCGAAGAACCCGGACGACCGGTACCAGTCGGCGAAGGACATCTTGCGCGACCTGCTCAAGCTGCGCGACGGCCTCGCGGTTCCCACGGCCGCGCTGCCCGTGGTCGAGTCCAACGGCTCGCCTTCTGCGGCCGGGCACTCGACCGGCGCGCTGTCGCTGCCGCAGTCGCAGCCCGGGGCGGTGCCCGCGCCGCGCGCCCCGGTACGGTGGGGGCTACTGGTCCTCGCCGGCCTCGCGTGCCTGCTGGCCGCGGGCGGCGGGGCCGCGCTGTACCTCACCCAGAGCCAACACCCCGACGCGCCCGCGCCGCCCGCCAATAGCGCGCACGGCCCCGGCCTGCCGGACGTGAAATCGCCCGACAGGCTCACCACCCTGCGCGAGCGCGAGTTGCTCGTCGTCCTCAACACCGAGGGCACCAAGCCCGAAGACGCGATCAAGGCGAGCGTCGAACTCGGCCTGTTGTACCTGAAGGAGCGGCGGTTCCCGGAGGCGACCGAGCGGTTCGACAAACTCAAGGCCCGCGCCGCGGAGTGGCGCGACCCGGTCGCGGCCCGCACCGGCAACGTCGCGGCGCGCCTCGGCGTCGCGGTCGTGCTGGCCCAAGACCCCAAGACCGCCGAACAGTCGCACAAGCTGTTTGCGGACATCATCACCGAGCAACCGCCGAAGTTCGGCCCCGGCGCGCCGAAAGGCCCGGACCGGAACGCCGCGACCGTGAACGGGGTGCTCCTGCGGCTCCCGGACCTGAGCGGGGCCGTGTCCGACGCGCTCAACCGCGTCGCGGTCAACCTGACCAAAACCAAGCTCGACCCGCCCGCGCTCGAACTGCTCCGCCACACCTCGCGCGTCGGCAAGAAGGACTGACGCGCGGCGCGCGCTACTTCCCTCCCGCGCTCCAACTGGTCCACCGGGCGGGCGGGTCCCACGCGGGCGCGAGCTTGAGGTGCTTGTTCAGGTACGGGTTCGGCGAGCGGTCCATGAACAAGTCGCGCGGGTACGTCGCGCTCGGGCGCGTCGTCCGCGGGTCCAGCAACCCGGCGTACACGCACGCCTCGCACACCAGTTCGCTGCAATAGTAGGCGTCGCGCGCGAGGCCGTTGGGGGTGCCGAGGAACGCGGTGCGCACCGGGCCGCGGGTGCGGAACGGCGTGAGCTGCCGCGCGAGCCGGCGCACGGCGAAGTCGCGCCCGTCCGCGGCGAGCGCGAACTCGGTGAGCCGCGCCGACTGTTCCGCGGTGAGCGGGCACGCGCGGCGGCGCACCCACACGCGCCCGTCCTTTTCGTAGCTCGCCATGTGGGGCAGCGCGTCCAGCACGCGGCACTTCAGCGTGTCGTGCGGCCCGCCCTCGAGGATCGCCATTTTCCCGTCCGGCATCTGGAACACGATCATCGAGTGCGTCGGGTGGCTGGTGCCGGCGAGGTTGTGCATCGCGAGCCAGAAGATCGAGCCGTCGGCGCTCAGGACGATGTCGCCCGGTTGCGGCGCGTACGCCCGCACCGGCGCGCGCAGGACGTGGTCGTCCTCGTAGGCGGGTTGCCACAGGAACGACCCGCACGGGCCGGGCGTATTGCGCCCCACCAGCGCCAGCCCCGCGACCTTCGCCTTCATGCGGTCGGCCGCGGGCTGAAGGAAGAACGGGTAGCGCTTCTCCGCGACCACCGGCGGCGTGAGCGGCGCGGCGTTCGGGTACGGGTACGGCTCCGCGCCGAGCGCGCAGAGCGAGACGAACGCGAGCAGCACCATGCCGGGAAGCTCCAGAAGAACCTAACCCCCCGGCCCCCTCGCTGAAGGGAGGGGGGACTTCTTTCTCGGCGTCGTGGTCGAGGATGCCCCCCGGCCCCCTCGCTGAAGGGAGGGGGAGAAAAGCAGTCGCCCTCTTCCTCCCCCTCCCTATCAGGGAGGGGGCCGGGGGGTGGGTTCTTCTGTTATCGTTCCCTCCAGCGTGTGACGTTCTCCGAGTGTCTCGCTCCGCGCGCTTCCGCCCGCCCACGAGTCCCGCGGTTCCGGTTGTAGCGACCGCGCGCGGGTAACTTTTCTCCCGTCGCGACCCCTTCACCTTACCCAGACGGTAGACTATACCCAGTTCTCCTAACCTGATCCGCCGCAAGGTGCCCTCATGCGTACCCGTTTGACGACGTGTGCCGGCCTGTTCGCCGCGCTCGTCGCCCTCTCCGCCCACGTCGCGCCGGTCGCGGCGCAGCCGCCGATCCTGCCCAAGAAGGCCGGCGAGTTGCGCAAGTACGACGACGTGATTACCAAGGACTTCAAGACGCAACCGGGCGTGTTCGCGGTCCACCGCAACGAGGACAAGCTGTTCTTCGAGATTCCACAGGACTCGATGGGGCGGTTGTTCCTGTGGCAGGCGGAAGTGGCGAAGGGGCCGGGCGGCGGCATGTTCGGGAGTTGGGGCGGGTCCACGCTCGGCAGCGCCGTGCTCAAGTTCGAGCGCCGCGGGAACAAGGTGTACCTGTGGAAGGTCGGGTTCCGCAAGCGCTCTGATGGGAAGTCGGTGCAGAACTCCATCGAGGCGTCTTCGACCGACGCGATCATCGCCGCGTTCACCGTCGAGTGCGAGGGCAAGGACCGTTCGGTCGTCATCAACGTGTCGGACACGTTCATGCTGGGTCTGCCGGACCTGTCGATCAACGCCGCGTCCGGCGGCCCCGGCGGGAGCGTCGACATGCAGCGCTCGTACCTGTCGGACGTGAAGGCGTTTCCGACCAACATTGAGGTGCGCGCGCTGCTGACGTTCCGTACCGGCGGCGGGCTCGGCGGCCCCGGCGGGTCGCCCTTCGGCGGCGGCGGGGGGGCACGCAGCGCCACCGCGCTCGTTCACCACAGCCTCGTGCTGCTGCCCGAGACGCCCATGACGGGCCGCCTGTTCGACCCGCGCGTCGGGTATTTCACCGAAGAGTTCACCGACTTCTCGCACGCCAAGCAGTGGGCCGTGAACCGCGAGTACATCACCCGGTTCCGCCTCGAAAAGAAGAACCCGAACGACGCGGTGAGCGAGGTCGTGAAGCCGATCACGTTCTACCTGTCGAAGGAGATCCCCGAGAAGTGGCGCGCGTACATGAAGCAGGGCGTCGAGGACTGGAAGCCGGCGTTCGAGAAGGCCGGGTTCAAGAACGCGATCATCTGTAAGGACGCGCCGACCCGCGCCGAGGACCCGAACTGGGACCCGGAAGACGCGCGCCACTCGGTGATCCGCTGGGTGGCCGAGCCGGTGCAGAACGCGATGGGCCCGCACGTCCACGACCCGCGCTCCGGCGAGGTCATCTCCGCGCACATCATCTTCTGGCACGACATCGTGAAGACGTGCCAGACGTGGTACTTCGTGCAGTGCGGCGCGCAGGACCAACGCGCCCGCAAGTTCCCGCTGCCGGACGAAGTGACCGGCGCGATGATGCGGTACGTGTGCGCCCACGAGGTGGGCCACACGCTCGGCCTGCGGCACAACCACCGCGCGAGCCAAGCGTACTCGATCAGCCAGCTCCGCGACCCGAAGTTCTGCGAGCAGTACGGGAGCGTGGCCTCCATCATGTCGTACGGCCGGTGCAACTACGTCGCGCAGCCGGAAGACAAGGTCGCGGCGAAAGACCTGTTGCCGAAGCTCGCGCCGTACGACTTCTTCGCCATCGAGTGGGGCTACAAGCCCATCGCCGGGGCGAAGACCGCGGACGAGGAGCGCAAGACCCTCGACGAGTGGGCCGCGAAGCAACTGGAGAACCCGTTCCTGCGGTTCGGCGGCGAGGACGGCCCGTCGCGCGTCGATCCGACCGTGTTGACGGAGAACATCGGCAGCGACCGGCTTCAGGCGACCGCGCTGGGCCTGAAGAACGTGGACCGCGTCATCGACCTGTTGCTCGCCGCGACCACGGAGAAGGGCGAGGACTTCGAACTGCTCGACGAGGTGTACGGCGAAATCCTCGGCCACCGCGGGCGGTGGTTCGGCGCGGTGGCGAAAGAGGTGGGCGGCGTGGCGGAGAACCGCACGCTCGGCGGGCGCGGGGGCGAAGCGTTCGTGCGCGTGCCCAAGGACAAACAGAAGGAGGCCGTGAAGTTCCTGCACGAGCACGCCTTCAGCACGCCCACGAAACTGCTCACACCGGGCCTCATCAACCAGTTCAAGTACACCGGGGCCGCGAGCGGCATCGCCGGGCAACAGCGGGCGCTGCTGAGCAGCCTGCTCAGCCCGGTGAAGCTCGCGCAGCTCTCGGACGCGGAACTGCTGATGGGCGACAAGGCCTACACCGTGGTCGAACTGGTGCGCGATGTGCAAGACGGGCTGTTCAGCGAGCTGAAGGGCGACGCGCCGAAGATCGACCCGCTGCGGCGGCAGTTGCAGCGCGCGTACCTCGACATCCTGAAGGCCGAGTTCGCGCCGCCCGCGGCGGCCCCGGCCCCGGGGCCGTTCGGCCCTCCGGCCGCGGCGCGCGGCAGCAGCGAGCTGCGCGCGGTGGCGCGCGTCGCCCTCGCGGAGTTGGCGGCGAAACTGACGGCCGCGCGCGGCAAGGCCGGGAACACGGCCACCGGCGCGCACCTCGAGGACCTCGCCAGCGAGATCGCCGCGCTCTTGGCGGCCGATAAGAAGAAGTAACGTCTATTTGCGTAGCCGCGACTCGAAGAGGAGCGCGAAGGTGCGCGCTTCCCTCGGGGCGCGGCTACGCTCGGAGCCTTTCCCCATGCGCCTCTCCCTTCTCGCGCTCGTCGCCTTCGCATCGCCCGCCTTTGCTGCCGACGCGCCCAACATCGTCGTGATCTTGGCCGACGACCTCGGCTATGGCGACGTGAAGGCGTTCAACCCCGACAGCAAGATTCTCACGCCCAACCTCGACGCGCTGGCGAAGGCCGGTGCGCGGTTCACCGACGCGCACTCGCCTAGCGCCGTCTGTTCCCCCACGCGCTACGGCCTCATGACCGGGCGCTATGCTTGGCGCTCGAAGCTCAAGAACGGCGTGCTCGGTGGCCTGTCGCCGCGCTTGATCGAAGCGAACCGCGTCACGGTCGCGCAACTACTGAAGGACAACGGCTACCACACCGCGTGCGTCGGCAAGTGGCACCTCGGCATGGACTGGCAGTTGAAGCCGGACAAGAAGGTGACGGAACTGAACATCGAGCCGCGCGAGCAGGTGTTCAACGTCGAGTACGACAAGCCGATCAAGAACGGCCCGAACGCGGTCGGGTTCGACTACTACTTCGGCATCTCCGCGTCGCTCGACATGGTGCCGTACACGTTCATCGAGAACGACAAGGTGGTCGCGAACCCGACCGAGGACCGCGACCTCGCGATGTTCGCGGGGAAGCCCGGCCGCACGCGCAAAGGCCCGGCCGCGCCCGGCTTCACCGCGGAGGGCGTGCTGCCGGCGCTGCGCGACAAGGCCGTGAGCTACATCGCGGAGCGCGCAAAAGCAGGAGGGGGTGTGGGGGAACCCGCGGGGGGTTCCCCCATTCAACCGAAGAAGCCGTTTTTCCTGTACATGCCGCTGACGACGCCGCACACACCGGTCACGCCGTCGAAGGACTGGGCCGGGAAGAGCAAGTTGAACCCGTACGCCGACTTCGTGATGGAGACCGACGCCGTCGTGGGCGACGTGCTCGCGGCGCTCAAGAAGGGCGGAGTAGAAGACGACACGCTCGTCATCTTCACCAGCGACAACGGCTGCTCGCCGCAGGCCGATTTCCCGGCGCTGCTGAAACTCGGCCACAACCCCAGTCACACGTTTCGCGGCAACAAAGCGGACGTGTACGAGGGCGGGCACCGCGTCCCGTTCATCGTGCGCTGGCCGGGTAAGGTGAAGGCCAACAGCGAGGTGAAGGCACTCGCGTGCCACACCGACATCTTCGCGACCTGCGCGAGCGCGGCCGGGGCGAAGTACCCCGACGACGCGGCCGAGGACAGCGTGAACCTGCTCCGCGCGCTGGGCCTGCGCACCGGCGCGCCGCGCGAAACACTCGTGGTGCATTCGATCAACGGCTCGTTCGGGGTGCGCGAGGGGAAATGGAAACTGTGCCTGTGCGCCGGCTCAGGCGGGTGGAGCGCGCCGAAACCGGGCAAGGACGAGGCCGGCTTACCGAACACCCAACTCTACGACCTCGACGCGGACATCGGCGAGAAGACCAACCTGCACGACAAGCACCCGGACGTGGTGAAGCGCCTGACCGAGCAACTCCAGAAGTGGATCGACGACGGCCGCAGCACACCGGGCAAACCCCAGAAGAACACCACCCCCGTAGTGATTCGCAAGAAGTGACACCGCGCCAGCTTCACCCCTCTCTCCCACGCTTTGGTGGGGGAGAGGGGTGAAGCTGGCGCGCCGATTTCCTGTTATCCTTCCCTTCGCGTTGCGGTTCGTCTGTGTAAGGCCCGGCTCGGCCCGCCGGTATCGCGGGTACACGCCTTTTCCCCTTTCGTGCGAGTCTTCGCTATGAGCGCGTCCCCCGAAGTCGTCGTGATCGGCGGCGGCCCCGCCGGTTGCACCGCGGCCACCCTCATCGCACAGAAGGGCCATTCCGTCCGCCTGTTCGAGCGCGAGAAGTTCCCGCGGTTCCACATCGGCGAGTCGTTCATGCCGGACACGTACTTCCCCCTGCGCCGGCTCGGGATGCTCGACAAGATGAAGTCCTCGGCCTTCACCAAGAAGTACTCGGTGCAGTTCGCCAACGATCAGGGGAAGGAGAGCCAACCGTTCTACTTCTTCGAGAACAACCCGCACGAGTGTACGCAGACGTGGCAGGTGCTGCGCAGCGAGTTCGACCACATGATGCTCATCAACGCCCGCGAGCACGGCGTCGACGTGCGCGAAGAGGCCCGCGTGTTGGACGTGTACTTCGAGGGCGACCGGCAGACCGGCATTCGGGTGGCGTACAAGGAAGGCGTGGAAGAAACGCTGAACCCGAAGGTAATCGTGGACGCGAGCGGGCAAAGTTCGGTCATCAGCAACCGGCTGAAGCTGAAGGTGTGGGAGCAGAAGCTCAAGAAGGCGGCCGTGTGGTCGTACTTCAAGGGCGCGAAGCGCGAACCCGGGGCGCTCGACGCCGGCGCGACCCTCGTGCTGCAACTCAAGGAGAAACTGGGTTGGTTCTGGTACATCCCGCAGCACAACGACATCGTCAGCGTGGGCGTGGTCGCGGGCCTCGACTACCTGTTCGCGAACAAGGACGCTTCGCTCGAAGAAATCTTCTGGCGCGAGGTGGACAACTGCCCCGCGGTGAAGCGCCGCATCGACCCGGACCAGCGGTGCGACATCTACCGCACGCAGAAGGAGTACTCGTACCGCAGTTCGCGGCTCAGCGGAGACGGCTGGGTGCTGATCGGCGACGCCTTCGGGTTCCTCGACCCGATCTACTCGTCGGGCCTGCAACTGGCGTTCTCGTCGGGCACCTACGCCGCTGACGCCGTGTGCGCCGGACTCGCCACCAACGACCTGAGCGAGAGGCAACTCGGCGCGTGGGGGCCGGAGTTTATCAAGGGGATGGACCGGCTCAAGAAGTTCGTGCTGATCTACTACGACGGCTTCAACTTCGGGTACTTCATCCGCAAGTACCCGCACATGAAGCGGCACGTCACCGACCTGCTGATCGGCAACGTGTTCAAGGACGCGCTCGATGAGGTGTGGGAGCCGCTGTACGAGGTGCAGCGGGAACTGGTCGAGAAGAGGATGGAACCGATGCCGATGGCCGCGAGCTGAGAAGCTCTTAGCTTTCAGCCGTCAGCTATCAGCCGGACACCGCGCTGGCGCACTGGCAGGCTGGCTAAAAGCTGACGGCTGAGAGCTGACTACTCATGAGTCGCACGTTCCTCACCGCGCAGTGGCGCAACCTGATCCTCGCGAACTTCCGCGTACCGGAAGAGCTGCTGCGCCCATTGGTGCCGCCGGGGTGCGCCCTCGACCGGCGCGACGGGGCGTGCTGGGCCAGCCTCGTCGGGTTCCAGTTCCTCGGCACGCGCGTCCTCGGCATCGGCTGGCCGGGGTTCCGCAACTTCCCCGAATGGAACCTGCGCTTCTACGTTTCGCATCAGGGGCGGCGGGGCGTGTGCTTCGTGCGCGAGTTCGTCCCGCAGTGGACGGTCGCGACGATGGCGCGCGTGCTCTATAACGAGCCGTACCGCGCGGCGCGCATGACGATGGCCGTGACGGACGCGCCCGACGCGCTGACCGCGGCCTACACGGTGAAGTGGGCCGGGCGCGTCCACTCGCTGCGCGCGGTCGGCGCGAAGCCCGCCGTGCGGCCCACATCGGACGGCCCCGAACACTGGTTCAAGGAACACTCGTGGGGCTTCGGCACCAGCCGGCGCGGGCGGTTAATTCGTTACGAGGTGAGCCACCCGGAGTGGGCCGTGTATCCAGTGCGCGAGTTCGCGGCGGACGTGGATTGGGGCGCGCTTTACGGCCCGGAGTGGGCCCCGATGAACGGCACGCAACCGGCGAGCGTGGTTCTCGCCGCCGGTAGTGAGATCAGTGTGTACCCGAAGGGGACCGCTTAGCGCCCCGTGATGCGCGTCGCTTGTTCCTCGCGCAACGGAACTTTCAGGTTGGGTGCTTTCACTTCGGCCACGAGGCGCGCGTCGCCGGGCGCGCTGGCGTCGGCCTCGATGGTGAACGTGAGCGTTTGCCCCGGCTGAATCTCCTCGACGGTCGGGAACGCGATACGCCCGGTGCCGTCGATGCGGCCTTCCCCTGCGCCGCTGCCGCGCACCAGTTTCAGTTCCGGCCCGGCGAGCGCGCTCACCTCGACGTTCCGTGCCGACACCGTGCCGGCGTTCTTCACGCGAATCTGGTAGCGCAACCGCTTGCCGGCCTCGGCCACGCCCGCCGGGGTCGCCAGTTCCAGCGACAGCGCCGGGGTGCCGATCACCGCGACCGCCGCTTCCGCCTTCCCCTCGACCGGCGTGCCGACCGTGGTGCCGTTGCTGACCGCGTCGCCCAGCACCGCGACCGTGACGCCCGCGCCCGGCGTGAGCTTGACCGCGTCGCCGGTGAGCTTGAACGACTTCGTTTCGCCCGGCTTCAACTCGCTCAGCTTCCACTCGACCGAGCCGGGGCCGATGGTGCCGTTGTCCGAGCCGGTGATCTTCAGCTCCGGCGGAATCGTGGCGCGCACGACCACGTTCGAGACGGTCGCGTCGCCGCGGTTGGCGACCGTGAGCGCCCAATCGACCGGCTGGTTCAGGTACACGAGCTTCGGGCCGACGACGGCGACCGCGAGTTCGGCGCGGCGCACTTCCACCGAGAGCGGGTCGGCGCTCGCCGTCAGGTTGCCGTCGCCGGTCGCGGTGGCGCGCACGGTGTAGCGCCCGGTGGCCTTCGCGGTCAGCGGCAGGTCGAACGTCTTGGTCTGGCCGGGCGCGAGGGTGCCGCCCGTCAGTTCAACGGGGCCGAGGCCGCTGGCGTGCAGCAGGCCGTTGTCGAACCGCGCCCACACGGTCACGTTTTCCGCCGGGGCCGCGCCGCCGTTGGTGAGCGACACGCGCACCGGGATGCGCTCGCCGGCCAGCGCCAGCGGCGGCGTTTCGAGCACCAGTTGCAGCTTCCCCTTCTCGACGCGCGTGGTGCCGCTGGTGTCGGCCTGTAGGCCGTCCGCGGTCACGGCGCTCGCGGTGATCGTGACGTCGCCCACGCGCGCCGGGCGCACCTGTAGCGTGACCGTCTGTTTCCCCTTCCCGCTCGTCGGTGGCAGGTCGAAGGTCATCCCGCCCTGCGGGTCGGCGCGCGTCGGCGGGGGGTCGCTGCGCGCGAGTGTCGCGCCGTCCGAGAGCGCGACGCGCACGCGCGCCGCTTGGCTCTCGACACCGTTCAGGTTGTCGAGCGACACGGTCACGGGGAACGTGCCGATCGCGCTGGCGACCGGGGGCGCGTTCACCTTCAGCTTGAGGTCGGCCGTGGCCCATTCGACGGTCGTTTCGCGCCGCGCGACCACGGTGCCCGGCCCGACGCCGGTGTCGGGCGTCTTCACGATCTCGACGGCGACGCGGGTGCGCCCCTGTTGCGGGTCGCGCTGGACGAGGCGCACGGCGGCGGCCCCGCTCGCGTCGGTCTGCGCCTCGGCCTCCTTGCCGCCGGCCCCGGTCAGGCTGGCGTCGCGGCCCACGAGCACCGCGGCCGGGCCGTCGATCACGCGGTACCGCACGCGGAAGTTCCCGGCCGCGTCGGTGGCGTTCGGGTTCACGGTGGTGGAGAGCGTCGTTTCGCCGCCGAGCCGCACAGTCGTGGGCGCGGGGAACGAGAACCGGCTGTCGCCCCAGAGCACCTTCGTGACGACGCGCCCGTTGTCCCAGTTGAACACTTCCGGGGCGTACGCGGTCACGACCGTTTCGCCGGGCACGGCGCAGGTGAGCACGACGAACGTTTGCCCCGGCTCGATGGCGACGTCGTCCTTGTCGTCGTCGTTGCCGCGGGTGATCTTCTTCGGGATGTAGCTCGTGTACGTGACCGCGTACTTGTTATCGACCTTGTACCCGCGACCGGCGTAGAACCCGGACTCGTCGGCCTCGACGATGCTGCCGGGGCCGTCGATCATCCACTCGACGCGGCGGTCGCGGCGCGGGGTGCCGTCTTTGTCGTACACGGTGGCGACGAGGACGATCTGCGAGCCGAGCGGGGCGTTGGCTTGGCCCGCGGGGGTGACGCCGAGCTTCGCGGCCTTGGGGTCGAAGTTGCGGAAGTAGCCGAACCCGCGCGGCTTGGCGTGCGTTTGCTCGACGCGCCCCGGCGGGAGCAGGTACGGGAAGTAGCCGGGGTTGTACGAGCACCCGGCGGCGACCAGCGCGAGGGCAACAGCGGCCAAGCGAACGGACATCGGTGCGGACCCTCCGCGCAAGAGACGCGGGGGGCCATAGGCACACGTTGCAAGATTTGCAAGGCGGAGTGCAAGATGGTTATTTGCTCGTACTCGACCAGAGCAGGCGCGAGGAGTGCTGATACACGAACTAGAAGAACGCCCGAAGCTCACCCGGCTCGAACCGGGTCATGAAGTTGGGAAGGCACGTCGTGCTGTCGTCGATGAAGGACAACTCGACCGTGTGGCCCGTGGTCACGGTCACTTGATCGGGAACCGGCTCTTCGCTGACGATCACGGAGCTGACCGGCGGAAACCCGACCATCACGCCGGGGTTTACGCCAAAGGTGCCCACGCGATACCGCGCGGTCTCGGTGACTCGAACGAGTCTCAAGTCGTCGAACAGAACGGCCACCTGCCGGAACCCGATGCGCACGCGGAACCAGTTCCAGTGGAGCGCGAGGTAGTCGCACCGCGGAAACACATACGCGAGCCACAGGAGGAGGAGATACACGGCGCTCGTGCCGATAACGATTCCCCATCCAATCGTCCGATCTGTGCAATCCCACAGCATCAAGATGAGATACGGCGGCGGGCCGCCCATCATGAGTGCGAGATAGGGTAAGATCATCAACGGCGTGAGCAAGTACGCGAAGAGTGGCCCATATCTCGGTAACGAACCCATTTCCACATCGGCACGAGTTGGCACTCGCGGACGAGCGGGCCGAGTTCCCACCCGTTCGGAACCTTCTGGCTGAGTGTAGCGGGCTTCTCATCCGACACGCGACGACCTCCCAACGAGTGTGGCTAATGTCGCTGCGGAGGCCGCGAATCGCAAGTCTGTGAACGGCGGTGCGCGGCACGCGGTTTTCGGCTTGTGCGCCCGGCGGCGCGCGGCTATTGGGCCGCATCCACTTATTCAGGCGGGCGAATCATGCGCGGATTGCTCCGGGCGCTGCCGGTGTGTCTCGTTGCGCTGGCCGGGTGCTTCACCACCGGGAGCGAGAACCCGCCGGTCGGGGGCGCACCGCCCACGTACTGGCAACAGGCGAACGCGATCCTGTCGCGCAAGCCCGCGGCCGACGACCTGCGGAGCAACCTCGCGCTCGTGCGCCAGCAGGCCGACGCGCTGCGTGAGCTGTCGTCCGAAGGCGCGGACCCGGCGGTCGTGGCCGCGGTGGAAGAGGTGGTCCGGTGCGAGGACGAGGTGTCCCGCATCGCGCTGCTCGCCAACGACGACCCCGCCGTGTTCAAACAGTCGCAGATGCTGGCGACGCAGTTCTCGGACGCGAACCGCAAGGCCGCAGACGCGAAGAAGCGGCTGAAGGCGTTCGGCCCCCGCACCCCGCGCGGCCGGTAGTGCGCGTCACCCAATCGGCTGCCAGTAGCGGCCGTCGGCGTCGAGGAGTTTGTCGGCGCAGGTCGGGCCGGCGGAGCCGACCGCGTACTTCTCCGGTTGTTGCGTCGCGTGCTCGGCCGCCGCGATCAGCGGGTCCATCACCTCCCACGCGCGCTCGATCTCGTCGGCGCGCATGAACAGCGACGCGTCGCCCTGAATCGCGTCCAGCAGCAACCGCTCGTAGGCTTCGGGCAACGTCTGGTTCTGGTACGCCTGCTTGTAGTCGAACGTGAGGTTGTGCGGCTTCAGCGAGACGCCGTCCACGTCGGGCACCTTCGTCTGGAAGTTCAGGCTGATCGACTCGTTCGGCTGGATCACCATCTTCAGGCGGTTGCACTGTAGGATTTCGTCTTCCGGCAGCGGGAACATCAGGCGCGCCGGGCACTTGAATTGGATCATCACCTCGCTGTAGCGGGCCTTCAGCCCCTTGCCGCTGCGGATGTAGAACGGCACCCCGTGCCAGCGGCGGTTGTCCAGTTCGAGCTTCACCGCGGCGTAGGTCGGGGTCTTCGAGTCCGGCGGCACGCCCTTCACCTTCAGGTAGCCGTCGTACTGGCCCAGCGCCATCACCTTGTGGGCCTTCGCCTCCGGGTGAACCACCATCGTGGAGAGTACCTTCATCTTCTCGTTGCGCAGGTTGTCGGCGGTGTAGCGGTTCGGGTCTTCCATCGCGACCAGCGTGAGCACTTGCAGGATATGGTTCTGCAGCATGTCGCGCATGACGCCGCTGCCGTCGTAGTAGTCGCCGCGGCCCTCGACCGTGACCTTTTCGGCAACGGTGATCTGAACGTGGTCGATGTACTGCGCGTTCCACAGCGGCTCGAACAGGGTGTTCGCGAACCGGAACACGAGGATGTTCTGAACGGTGTCTTTGCCGAGGTAGTGGTCGATGCGGTAGAGCTGTTCCTCGTCCCAGTGCTTGTGGAGCGAGTCGTTGAGCTTCTTGGCGCTGGCGCGGTCGGTGCCGAACGGCTTCTCGATGACGAGGCGGCGGTAGCCGGTCTCGCTCTTGTTCAGCCCGGCCTCGGCCATCGCCGCGCTAATGGCCGGGTAATACTTCGGCGACACGGAGAAGTAGTAGAGGCGGCGGCCGTCGGGCCCGCCCTCGTTGGCGGCGAACCAGTCGGCCAGCGGCTTCCCGCCGCCGGGCTGCGTGGGGTCGGTCTTCACGTAGTGGACGCGCGGGGCGAAGGCGTCCCACTTCGCTTGATCGAACTGAGAGCCGGGCAGGATCTCCTTCGCCTTCTCTTCGAGGTGCTTGCGGTACGTCTCGTCGGTGTACTCGGAGCGCGCGACGCCGACGAACCGCGCCTCGGGCGGCATCTTCCCCTTCTGCACGAGGTTGAACAGCGCGGGAATGAGCTTGCGCCACGTGAGGTCGCCGGACGCCCCGAAGATAACGACCGTAAGCGGTTGTGCCATGATGCGGCTCGCGATAGGGGTGATTGAGGATCGGCCCGCTAAGGGAGGCCGAAGACACAATGGCCACGAAAGGGCCCAAAAACCACACAAGAAAACCAAGAAGAGAAGTCGGGTTCAGAAAACAACGCGGCGCGCGGTTTTGAACACGACTTCGTCTCTTTTTTGCTGTCTTCCTGTTGTGGTTTTCGGGCCCTTTGTGGCCAATCTTGTCTTCGGTCTTTGGGCCATTCTTACGATCAGTTCGGACTAAAGTCGAACTTGGGGGCGGTTTCGCGACCGAGGGGGTCGCGGACGAACCGCCGGAAGCACCCGCAGCACAGGTCGAAGCGCTTCTTCACGCAAGTGGGCAGCGGCTGCGGTTCGTCGTCACCGTCTTCCATCTCGCACAGCAAGCGGGCCATCTCTTCGACGTGATCGGTCTCGAGGTCTTCGTCGGTCAGGTCGGACGCGGCCGGGGCCGCGGCGAACGCTTCCATCTTGAGTACGTACCGCTCGGTTCCGTCCGGCGTCATGTCCTTGCCGCAGAAGTCGCACGAGTAGTGCATCATGGCCGTCAGGTCCTCCAGCGCGATGAGCCGCCGCGTTGGGCCGGGAGAGGCGACGCGGTGCCGCAGTCGAGCGAGTGACGACTGCGGCGCAATGAACGCTCTACCTTCCACAACTCGCACTTTCTCCGCGCGCTGTCAAGCGCGATCGTCGGCACAATCGGACCAATTCGGAAAGTCGGGCGGCGGGCAAGAAAGTGCGCGAAAGTGGTAACTTTTCCCTAGACCCGCGGCGGGTTCTGTGCGTGCCCCGCGAATCCGTGGTGCGCGCGTGCGGAAATCCCGCGGGAACGCGGGCCTGCGCCGCGCGCGGGCGACTTTGGCACACGAGGTGCAATACATCTTCTCGTCGTCACCCGCGGCCCGGCGGCGCAAGAGTGCCGGACAACGTGCGGCGACTTCGCATCGAAAACCCAAACTCCCCCGACGGTTCCGGCGCGCCCCGGAACCGGCCCCGCCCCCGATCTTGTCAACCCGACACGTTCCCACGGCCGGCGGCTCTCTGAGCCAGTCGGCCCGTATCTTTTGTGGCCGTTCAAGTCGTAGGCACACTCCGTGTGCCGCTGCTTTTCGAGCGATTCAGTTACGGCACACGGAGTGTGCCTACGACTTGAACGACCCCTACATCCGGTACGCGCGCCCCAAGAGTGCGCCCGACGGGCGCGATTCGCCCCGCGCCGCGGGCCACGGGTCATACGGCGCGCGCGGCGCTTCCGATACACGACGCAGACGAGCAGTAGCAGGAACCCGGCCGTTCGGAATGCGCTCGTCGTTGCGAACGGGGGAACGTGTCTGGGCCGTCCGGCCCGCGGAGCCGCACGAACGCGGCCGCGAGTACCCGCGCTAGGAACGGTGCGTGTACGCGGGCGGTCTGCAAGGAGGCATCGCACATGTGTACGCGCAAGAGCGCGCCGTGGGTGGCGGCGCTCGCGATCTTGGGCCTCGGCTCGGTCGCCCTTATCGGGCCGTCGGCCGCCGCCCAACCCGCCGCCGGGCCCGCACCCGGCCAACGTGTCGTCTACGACACCGTCGTCGAGAAGCAGTACCGTACCGAGTACCAGACGACGACCGAAACGGTGATGAAGCCGGTCAGCCGCACCACGTACAAGGACGAGACCCGCACCTGCTACAAGATGGTGACGGAGACCGTTAACAAGCAGGTTCAGGAGACCGTCTGCCGGCCGGTGTGCGAGACCGTGATGAAGGAGTGCCGCACCACGGTGTACGACACCGTGTGCGACACCGTGTACCGCGAGGTGCCGGTGACGGTGTGCAAGCCGGTGTGCGAGCCGCACACCCGCAAGGAGTGCTTCTACGTCTGCAAGCCGGTGTGCGAGACGCAGTACCGCGACGTGTGCCGCCCGGTGTGCAAGCAGGTCTGCGAAACGGTCCTCCGGGACGTGTGCAAGACCGTGTGCGTCCCGGAAACCGTCACCACGTACAAGACCGTCCAGCGCACCGTCTGCCGCGAGGTCTGCGAGACCGAGCTGAAGAGCGTGTGCCGCACCGTGACGGTGCCGGAGTGCGTGACCAAGTGCGTCACCAAGTGCGTGCCGGAAACGGTGTGCGAAACGGTGTGCGTGCCCGGTCGCCTCACGTGGCAGTCGGTCCCGGTCTACACGTGCGAGTTCGACCCCTGCACCTGCACCCACGTGCAGAAGCAGACCGGGTGCCGCAAGCAACTCGTGCGCGAGCCGTCGCGCACCGAGCAGCGCACCACGACCCGCAACCGCACCGTGACCGAGCAGGTTCAAGAGACCCGCTACGTCAAGAAGATCGTCTCCGAGAAGGTGCCGACGCAGGTCACGCGGCAAGTGCGCGAGACGGTGTGCGAGAAGGTGCCCGTGACCACGACCCGGAACGTGCAGAAGCAGATCGTCGAGCGCGTGCCGACGCAAGTGGTGCGGAACGTGACCGTGAACGAGACGGTGCGCGAGGCGGTCGCGGTGCGCCGCAACGCCCAAGGCGCGTACGTGGACGGCTCGGCCCTCGGCGGCGACGCCGCGGCCCACGCCGCGAAGGGCGCGACCGTGGTGGGCGGCGGCACCGGCGCGCTGGCCGATCCGAACGCCCCGACCTACGACGCCGACGGCAAGGCCCGCGTGTTCGTCGAGGGCCTGCGCGTCACCCGCGACGTGACCTACCACGTCACCCGCAACGTCACCACCACCGAGGTGCGCCGCGTGCCCGAGCGCGTCACCCGCACGGTGCCGCGCGAGGTCGTCAAGATGGTGCCCACGCAAGTGACCACCATGAAGACCGAGGTCGTGACCAAGTGCGTCCCGCACACGGTCAGCAAGCAGGTGCCGTACACGGTCACGGTGAAGGTGCCGCACACCTGCACCGAGATGGTGCCGTGCAAGGTGACGAAGCGCGTCCCGGTTCAGGTCGCGTGCGACGTGGCTGTGAACAAGCCGCGCTACGTACCGTGCAATCCCGGCTGCGGCAACAACGCCGGCTGTGGTAAGCCGTGCGACAACGGGTGCGGCAACGCCGCCCGCAACGGGGCCGGCAACGGGTGCGGCGCGGGCAACGGGTGCGGCAAGGCCGACCCGTGCGACACGCACGGCAAGCCGGGGTGCTCGCCGATCTGCACCAGCGGCATCGGCGGCGGGTTCCGCGCGGTGCTGAACGACCCGTGCCGCCCGAAGCCGGTGCGCGAGTTCTTCAGCAGCCTGTGCTCGAACCGCCTCGCGTGCGACCCGTGCCCGCCGGCCCACTGCGCCGACCCGTGCGCCAAGCCGTGCAAGTAGCGCGGCCGAACGCACCGCACCGGGCGCGCCCGCAACGGGAAACCGTCGCGGGCGCGCCCGGTGCGCGTTTGACACCGTAGGCATCACGAGGAGCGTGATGCCGCGTCGACACGGGCGGAAGTTCGTCGGTTCCTCGTGAAGCTGACCGCGCGGTTCACGCGGAGCGTGATGCCTACGATTGGCACCACTTGGCGAGCAGGTTCGCGGTGATCGTTTGCACGCGCGCGTCGGGACCGTGCGGGCGGCCGTTGTGGACGTAGGGCAGCCAGTGGCCCGGCGGCGAACTCAGCCCTTGCGCCCAGAAGATCGTGCTGGCGTTGAAGACCGTGTTCCCCTTCGGGCCGGGGTAGATCGTCGCCTCGTAGTGGCTCTCCGCCTCACCGCCGGTCAGCGTCTTCCCCGCGGCCACCACTTCCAGACCGTCGATCTTGGCCGGGTCGCCGTGGAACTCCCACCCCACGAGGCCCGGAATCGCGTCGCCCTTCTTCATGCCCGTACCCTTGAAGATCCAGTGGTCGGGCTTGGTGCAGACCCAGTCGCCGGAGCCGTTGAACGGTGTCACGGTCTGCGCGCCGATCAGCGTCGCCTCGTTCGGCGCTTCGACCGGCAGGTCGGCCATCCACTTCTCCTCGCCCTTGCGGATGCCGCCGTAGCGCCCGACGCGCTCGATGATCCGGTTCGGCACCTTCGCGCTCGACGGCGAAAACGGCGTCACGAAACAGCACGAATTGCCCGAGAAGAAGCCGAAGTTCACGCCCTTCTTCACGGCTTCCATGCAGTGGTCGTATTGCGCGCGGCTCCAGTACTCGTCGTGCCCGACCGAGAGGAACGCCTTGCACCGGGTTATCGTGTCGGGCGAGTCGTGAACGTCCTCGTTGCTGCAATAGGTCACGTCGTAGCCGTGCCGCTCCAGCCAGTACGCGAACGGGAACTCCCACAGCAGGAACTCGCCGGAACCGAGTGACAGCGGGTTGTCACTGACCTGCGGGTACTTGGCGTACGGGCGGTCGAAGCTGGCGCGCACGCCGGACACGAGCGGCCTCTTGTCCGCGCGGTCGTTGTCGTACAGCGAGTGCGTTTCCGGCCACTTGTTGTACGCCTGCCACGTGTTCGTGCTGCACTGGAACAGGACGTCGGCCTTGCGATCGTCGCGCACGATGAACGTGGCGTAGCTCTGGTAGCGGTGCTTGGTCGCCGAGAGCTTCGCGAGGTACACGCCGCTGGGCCAGTCCTTCGGCACCTCGAACGTCACGCACGGCTCCCACGCGCATTCGCGCAGCCGCATCTCGCCGACCGCGGGCGTTTGTTGCGGCTTCCCGTCGAACGGCCCGAACCGCTTCATATGCCGCGCGCCCGTGCCGCCGTAGTAGCCCATCCGGTACACGTCGATGTGGAACGGGCTCGCGGGGTCGGTGCTGACGCAGAAGCCGATCTTCTCGCCGGCCGCGGCGCTGGTGCGCGTGCAGTAGCCCTCGATCAGCGACTGGCGGTACTTGGCCTTCGCGTCGAACTTGACGTAGGTGAGCTGCCAACCCGTCGTGCCGAGTCTGTCGTTCTCGGTCTTGATGCGTGCGTCTTGGCGGGCGGGGGCCGTCAGGCCTCTATTCTGTGACGCGACGAGTGCGGCAGCGGCGAGTGCCTCGCGGCGGGTCGGTTTCGGCATCGTAGGTTCTCCGGGGTTCGCATAGCGTCGCGCGCCGCGGCAATTGTTACAAGCGGGAAGGTGAAGTCGCGGGTATGCTCGGGGCACCTTCACCCCCCAGAGGAGCTTCGCGTGAGAACCTCTCGCTCCGCGCTGGCCGTTGTGGTCGCGGTCCTGTGTGCGCAGCTCGCGACGGCCGACGAACTGAAGGACGACGCGCTACCGAAGGGCGCGAAGCTCCGGCTGGGGGCCGAACCGTTCACCTCGCGGTTCTCGCCGTCCGCGGTGCCTCTCCCGCCGGAGTACCGGGCGGTGCTGGTGCCCGATTCGGTCAACGGGTTCCGCCGGTTCGACATCGCTACCGGCAAACCGCTCGACGCGGCGAAGGGCGGCGCGCCGACCGGCAGCGGGGTCATCATCTCGGGCAACGGCCAGCGCGCGGTCCTCGCCACGACCGGCATCCTGACCGTGCGCGACACCGCCACGGGCAAGGCGGTCAAGGAGCTGAAGCCGCCGATGGGGTTCACGACCTTGGCTTCGGCCACGGCCCCGCCCGTGTCGTTCTCCGGCGACGGGAAGTTCCTCGCGCAGGGCGGGCCGGGGCGTAGCGGCAAAGGCGAGGTACTGGTCTGGGACGTGGACAAGGGCGCGACCGTCGCCGAGATCACGGTCGACCAGCGCGTCGGGGTGATCCCGGTTCTCTCGTTCGACGGCACGTTGCTCGCCACCCGCCCCATGAGCATCCAAGGGGCCGCCGGGGGCAAGGACGACGAGAACAACCGCGCGGTCCGCGTGTGGGACGTGGGCACGAAGAAGGAACGGTTCAAGGCCCGCGTCGCCCTCGGCGGAACCCAAATCAACGCCTGCGCGTTCTCGCCGGACGGCGAGATGCTCGCGGTTTCCGCCGCCGACGGGCCGGTCGATCTGTGGGACGTGAAGACCGGCAAGGTGAAGCGAACGTTCCTCGGCCGTACCGGGCAGGGGCACCGGGTCGCGTTCTCGGCCGACAGCAGGGCGCTCGCCGCGCTCGCGCAGGACGGTACCATTCAGCGGTGGAGCACGGAAACCGGCAAGGCGCTCGGCACCACGGAGCCGCCGCTCGAAATGCCGCTCTACGGGGCGCACTGGCTGGCCTTCGCCGACAAGGACCGCCTGATCGCGTGGGGCCAGATCGGGTCCGCGTGGGTCGCGTGGGAGGCCCCGTCGGGCAAACTGCTGACACGCCCGACCGAACACACGAGCGGGATCCGCAGCATCGCGTTCGCCGACGGCGGCAAGCAGATCGTTACCGCCCCGTTTATCGGGAAGGTCGTGCGGTGGGACGCGACCACCGGCAAGTCGCTCGGCCCGGTGACGGTTCGCGCGGGCCGGGCCTCGAGCCAAGGGGTGACCGGGCTGGCCCTCGCCCCGGACGGGGCGCACGCCGCCGCCGGCAGCGCGCCGGCCGCGGTGTTCGACCTGAAGACCGGGGCCGAACTGTTCGCGATCCCTCGCCACCCGGTCCCCGGGTTCCTTACGTCCGTGATCCTGACGGCCGACGCCGAGAGCCTCGTCACCATTGCGGCCCCCTCCGCCGGCACACGGGCCGCGAACGGCACCCTCGTGCTGTGGGACCTCGCCACCCGCACCAAGGTCGTCGAGATCGAACTGCCGGTGTACCCCGGTTCCCCGAGCGCGGCGCTCAGTCCGTCCGGGGCGCGGCTGGTCGTCGCCCGGTACGTCCGCACCGCGGACGGAACCAAGAGCGTGCTGACCGTGACCGGGTACGACGCGAAGACGGGCAAGAAGCTCGGCGAGATCGAGGACCCGAACGCCGGCGGCCCCGTCTTCGTCGCTGCCGCGAGCGAGACCGCGGCGCTGGTGTCGTCCGGCAACGGGCGATTGCGCGCGTTCGACTTCGTGGAGGGCAAAGGCGGGGACGAGATCGAGCCGAACGGCCGGGGCGAAGCGGGCGGCCCGGTCGGTCCGGTCGTCCCGACCGCGGCCACCCCGGTGCTGTTCGCCCCGGACGGAAAGCGGTTCGCGTTCGGGGTCATGAACATGGCCGGCGATTCGTTCGGGGTGCGCATCTACGACTGGCCGGGCGGCAAGTCGGTCCACACGTTCACCGGCCACCGCGCCCCGGTCACCGCGCTCACCTTCGCCCCGGACGGAAAGACGCTCGCCAGCGGTTCGGCCGACACAACCGTATTGTTGTGGGACTTGACCAAGATCGGCGCGAGGTAGCCTCGTTACACAGCGGCGGCTTCCGGCGGGTATGCTGGACGGCGCGCCCCGGGGGACACCATGACCGCACACCGCATCGCACTTCTGGCACTCGCGGTCCTCGCCGCGGGCACATCGCTCCGCGCCCAACCCGCCGCGCCGCCGCTGCCGGACGGCGCGAAGGTTCGCATCGCCCCGACCGGGCTTGCGTTCCGCAGTAACGCGCGGGTCACACTCCTGCCCGACGGCAAAACCGTACTCGTTCCGAAAGACGGGGGCGGGGTCCGCCGGTTCGATGCGATCACCGGCAAGGCGCTCGACACGGGCGACGCGCCCGCCGCGGCAGGGCTGATTCCGGTGATCGTCTCCGGCGACGGCAAACGCGCGATCGTTCCGAACGCGACTCACTCGGTCGTCCGCGACGTCGGCACCGGCGAAGTCGTGCGCGAACTGAAGTCCGAGCCGTCTCTCGGTCTCTCCACCTCGAGCGACGCGGTGATCGCGAGCTTCTCTCACGACGGAAAAGTCGTCGCGCGCGGCGGGTCCGGGCGCGGCGGAAAGGGCGACGTGGTGGTCTGGGATGTCGAGAAGGGCGACATCCTCTTCCGGCCCGAACTCGCGTTCCCCGGCGCGGCGGTTCCGGTTCTCTCGGCCGACGGCAAACTGCTGGCCACGCGCCCCCTACAGGGCACGTTCGGTCAGTCGCGAAGCGTTCAAGTGTGGGACATCGCCGCGAAGAAAGAACTGTTCGAGGCGAAGATTACAACGGGAATGACGTTGGGAATCTCCGCGGTGGTGTTCTCGCCGGACGGCACGCTGCTCGCCGGTTCTTGTGGCGACGGTGTCATCGACGTGTTCGACGTGAAGACCGGGAAGGCGAAGTTCGCGCTGTTGGGGCGCTCGCGACAGGGCTACCGGCTGGCCTTCTCGCCCGACGGAAAGGTGCTAGCGGCTCTGGCCTACGACGGCGCGGTTCAGCGCTGGAGCGTTGCCGACGAGAAGCACCTCGGCACCACCGAAGGGCCGGCCGCGCTCCCGGTCGGCGGCGCGCAAGGGCTGGTGTTCGGGACCAACGACCGGGCCTTCGCGTGGGGCATGATCGGGCCGTGCCCGGTGGTCTGGGAGGCGTTCGGCGGGAAGCTCCTGACCCCGGTTCCCGAACTGACGTCTGTGGTCTACAGCATGGGGTTTCGCGCCGGCGGCACGGAACTCGTCGCCGCGAGCGTCGAGGGCCGTGTAACGCGCTGGGACGTTGCCACCGGCAAGCCGCTGGGCGAGATCGCCCTCCGGCCCAGTCGCGCGACGTCCAGTTCCGCTTCTCGTACCGTACTCAACATCAGCCGCGACGGGGCGTGGGGGCTGGCGCTGGGCAACCCGAGCGCGGTGTACGATCTGGCGACCGGTCTCGAAGAGTTCATCGTTCCGCTCCCGCAAGCGTTTTCGGGAGCGTCGCACACGCTCCCCTCGACCGACAACACGAAGGCCGTTCGCGTCTCGTACCCATCGGACCGGAAGAAGCCCACGCTCTGCACGGTCTGGGACCTCGTGAAGCACCGGAAGTTGGGCGAGGTGGAGCTGACCTCCGACACGCCCCTCTTCCCCGTGGTGTCGGTCAGCCCGGACGGAACCCGGCTCGTAACGGCCGCCGCGAAGGGCGACGCCGCCGACCGAACGCTGATCGTCAGCGCGTGGGACGTGAAGACCGGGAAGATGCTCACCGAGGCGAAGGACATCAACTCTCAACTCCCCTCGCACATCGTCGCGGTGAGCAACGTCACCGCCATCGTCGCCTCGGGGAACGGTCGCCTGCGGGCGTTCGACTACGAGATCGGCCGCGGCGGAGACGTGATCGAACCGGGCGACGCGCGGGGCGGGTCCTCGTTCTCCGTCGCGGTCAGCGCCGACCACAAGCGGTTCGCCCACGGGGTCCAAACCAAAGACCCCGACGGCTTCGGGGTGCGCGTCTACGACTGGCCCAGCGGCAAACCGCTCCACACGTTTCGGGGCCACCAGTCGGCGGTGCGGGCGCTCGCGTTCTCGCCCGACGGGAAGACGCTCGCTTCCTCCGCCGACGACACCACCATCATGCTGTGGGACCTGACCACGATCGGCGCGAAGTAACGATGCCAACGCGCGAAGCCGCAAGCGGCGGAGAATAGGTACGAGCGGTTCATCCGGTTTGGCTGAGTGACCACGGAGGTGGACGCGCGCCCGCGGGGCGGGTAGCCTCTTCTGTGCTTCGATCCGCACCCGGAGGCTCCCGTGAACGCTCGCCGCTTGTGGTTCGCGCCCGCGCTGCTGTTGCTCGCGCCGGCGCTCCTGTCGCGCGCCGCCGACGACGCCTACGGCGACCCGCTCCCCGAAGGGGCGAAGGCCCGGCTCGGCACCGCCCGGCTCCGCACCCTCACCTACGCGGCCCCGATCCTGTCGCCCGACGGCAAGTCGCTGTACGCGCAGGGCAGCGGTGGGACCGTGCGCCTCGACCCCGCGACCGGGGCCGTGCAGGGTAAGGTGCCCGGCCAGTTCTACGGCACGCCCTCGCTCCTCTCGGCCGACGGCAAGCGCGCCGCGCAGGTGGGCTACGACCGCGTGACCGTCTGGGACGTGGGCACCGGCAAGCAACTGTGCAAGGTCGAGCGCCGCATCCCCGGCGCGGAGGGCGGCGCGGCCCTCTCGTCCGACGGCAAGGTTCTCGCCATCGGCGGCGTGGGCGAGCGCGTCAAGAAAGAAGCGGTCACGGTGCTGGTGTGGGACGTGGACGCCGACAAGGAACTGAAGCGGTTCACCGTGCCGCAGAACGAGTCGTCGATGGTCGCCGTCTCCGGCGACGGCAAGGTGGTCGCGTCGTGGGGCTCGCACTACGACCCGGACGCGAAGGCCCCGGACCCCGAGACCAACCCCAGCCGGTTCGTTCACTTCTGGGACGTGGCGACCGGCAAGGAACTGGCGAAGTTCAAGTCCGGCGGGTACATGCCGGGCACGGTGGCGTTCGCCCCGGACGGCTCGGTTGCCGCGGTCGCCAACAACAACAGCAGCATCGACCTCGTGGCCCCGAACGGCACCAGCAAGCACCTGCTGCTGGGCCGGGCGCGCACGGGCCGGTGGCTCGCGTTCAGCCCGGACGGGGCGACGCTCGTGGCGACCGCCGAGGACGGGGCGATCCAGCGCTGGAAGGTGAGCGACGGGTCGCGACTCTCGACCACCGAGCCGCCGGTCGCCGGGCTGTACAACACGCGCGTGCGCGCGCTGAGCGCCGACACCGCGGTCGCGTGGGCCGGGCGGAACTCGGCCACGCTGGTGTGGGAGGTGCCGTCGGGCAAGTTGATTAGCCCCGCGGGGGGGCACACCGGGCCGGTGCGCGGGCTGGCGGTGTCCGCGGACGGCAAGACCGCGTTCACCTCGGCCGACGACGGCCTCTCGCTCCAGTGGGACGTGGCGACCGGGAAGCAGTCGGGCGCGGTCACGATCAAGCTGCCGGGCACCGGGTTCAGTTCGTACCAGCCGGCGGCGCTGTTCGCCCCGGACCTGGCGCGCGCGCTGGTGCGCGACACCGGCGGGCTGGGCGTCCACGACCTCGCCACCGGCACGCAGCAGTTCGTCATCCCCACGCCGTACGAGGGGTTCACCTCCGGGGCGTTCTCCGGCGACGGGTCGAAGGTGGTCGTGGTCGGGTCGAGCTACGACACCAAGAAGACGCCGGCGCGCGTGACGGTGTGGGACGCCGCCGCGGGCAAGCGGCTGCTGAACCTCGAACTACCGGGGTTCGGCACGGTCGCCGCGACCGTGACCCCGGACGGCAAGCACGTCGTGACCGCCGGGCGCAAGCCCGCCGAGACCGGCAACGGTGAGTTCCTCATCACCACGTGGGAACTGGCGACCGGGGCGAAGAAGGGCGAGCACAAGGAGGACGCCGGGTTCAGCACGCCGTTCGTGGCGACCGCGGCCGACAACAAGACCGCGGCCGTCGTGACCGCGCGCGGGCGGCTGGTGAGCTACGACCTCACGACGGGCAAGGTCGGCAAGACCTACGACCTGAACGGGCGCACGCCGGGCCTCGCCCCGGTGTTCACCGCGGACGGGAAGAAGCTGGCCGTCGCCGGCCAGTCCGACTTCAGCGCGACGCAATCGGCCCCGCTGCTCGTGATCGACTGGGAATCGGGCGACACCAAGCAGACGTTCACCGTGACCGGCGGCACGCCGACGGCGCTCGCCTTCTCGCGCGACGGCAAGCTGCTCCTCAGCGGCTCGCCCGACACCACCGCCACCGTCTGGGACGTCAATAAGTAGAGCGGGACGACAGATGAGAATGGCCACAAAGAAGCACAGAAGGGCACAAAAGGAAGACCAAGACAGAAGAGCGAGTTGAGCGCAACCAGTTGTACTACCCTCGGCTGTGCTTTCTGAACTCAGCTCTCTGTCTCCGTCTTCCTTTTGTGCCCTTCTGTGCTTCTTTGTGGCCATTAGACTCGTTGCGCAATAGGTGTTGGTTCAGTCGCACTTCGGCCAGACGATCCTGTGTGGTCGTTACCCGTACATCCGGTTGTGGAGTCCGGCGACGTTCTTCATCATCACCGTGTGACG
>VGZJ01000048.1 GCA_016872595.1 Planctomycetota bacterium | reverse complement strand
TTCAAGGGTCGCCGCGACTTCCTTGATCTCCTTGACGTACCCTCGGATCGTTTCGTGTTCACCCCGCACGGCGTCGAGACCTCGGTCGATGCAACCGGCCAGACGGCCAAGTTGTAGCAGTGGAACGGTATCCGCGCGGGTCTCGCAGTTTACGAGAATTCTCACCACCTCTGCGGATGGGATGAACTGCTCAATGTGTCGACCATAACCGCACACCGCGAGGAAGCACTTACGGCGGGAGAGCTGGCAGCCGAGTTGCTGCTTCAGTCGAGTCGTGTGAGCTGTAGCGAGCCATTGCGATTCCGTCATCTGCGTGCCTCCCGACCGGCTTTCACGATGCCGCCTTGCATCACGGCCACGAAGCGCGTGCGGTCTTCCAGCACGCTGATGTCGGCGAGCACGTCGCCGTCCACGACGAGTAGGTCGGCGAGCTTGCCCGCTTCGAGCGTGCCGAACTCGTCGGCGCGGCCCATGATCTGCGCGCCGGTGCGGGTCGCGCAGGTGATGACTTCCAGCGGGGTGAGGCCTACGAACTTCACGAAGAAGGTCAGCTCGCGGGCGTAGTCGCCGTGCGGGTTCCAGCCGAAGCCGTAGTCGCCGCCCATGCCCAACCGCCCGCCGGCGCGGAGGATGCGCCGGGCGCTCTCCGCGCCGCCTTCGAGCGTCTCCTTGTGGCCGTCGATCACGCGCTGCGAGAGCTTGAATTCCGGGCCGCGTTCGACACTGGCTTGCTCGAAGTACAGCGCCGGCACGCACGGCACGTCGCGCTTGAGCAGCAGTTCAAGCCCCTCGTCGTCGATGAACGTGCCGTGTTCGATGGCGTCGTAGCCGGCCCGCAGCGCGTTCTTGATGCCTTCCGTGGCGCGGCAGTGGCCGGTGACTTTCAGCTTGTGGTTGTGCGCCGTGGCAACGACGGCGTGCATCTCCTCGAAGGTCATGCAGAGCGTGTGGTGGTCGTTGGTGTCCGGGGCCGCGGCGTCGCCGGTGGGGTACGTCTTCACCCACTCGACGCCGTCCTTCACCAGCTTGCGCACCGCGGAGCGCGCTTCGTCGGGGCCGTTCACGAGCAGAACGAGGCCGTCCATGCCGATCTTGCGGAAGTCCGGGTTCCAGTCCATCAATCCGCCGACGCCGCAGATTTCGCGCCCGCTGGCCGCGAGCCGCGGGCCGGGGCAGAGGTCGTTTTCGAGCGCCTTCTTCAGCCACACGTCAACGTTGAACAGCGAGCCGCCGCTGCGCGCGGCGGTGTAACCGCATTCGAGCGCGAGCTTGCAGTTGGCCGCGGCGAGCAGCGTGACGTACTCGACCGGGTACTTAATGTCGAGGTCTTCGAGGGCCGCCACGTTGAAGTACGTCGGGTGGAAGTGCGCTTCGACGAGGCCCGGCATGATGGTGCCGCCGCGGGCGTCGATGATGTCAACGCCGGGCGGAGGTACAGGAACTTTGCTTGCGGGGCCAACGAACTCGATCTTCCCCGCGCGAGCAACGAGCGCCGCGTCGCGCACGGGCGGGCCGCCGTTGCCGTCGAGGAGCGTGCCGTTGGTGAGGACCGTGGTGTTGGTGGCGAGCTTCATAGTATTTCGGGCGAAGCCGCGAGCGGCTTCAGAGGGAACCGAGGAAGGCGTGCAGTAAGCGTAACGTCGTGGGCGTGTCCTGCCAGTGGACGAGGTGGCCGACACCGGGCAGATCGACGCGGGTGCAATCGGGCAGCGCCGCGGCCAGCGCCTGCGAATCCTCCGGCGGGAGCATCCCGCCCTGCGCCGGGTCGCTCACCACCAGCAGCGCCGGGCACTTCACCTGCTTCGCCACCGCGAGCACGTCGAACCCGTCGAGCCAGCGCTTTTCGAGCGGCGGGGCGAACACGTCCGGGTCGAGGTCGCGCAGGCACCGGGCGACGAACCGCAAGCTGGCGGCGTCGCGCGTGTCGCCGAAGCGGACGATCTCGCCGGCGTGCGCGGTCGTGATGCGCAGGTCCGCGAGTTCCTTCGCGACCGCGCCGGTGTCCTTCCGCCCGGCGTGCTTGCGGAGCGCCGGCCAGATGGTGCCGTAGGGCGTGGTCTCGATGCGCGACAGGAACCCCGGCCCCGGCGGGTCGAGCAGCACCACCGCGGTGACGAGGTCGGGCACCTTCGCGGCCACGCCCATCGAGACGAGCGCGCCGAGCGAGTGGCCCACCAGCACGCACTTCTTCTTGGCGTCCCTCACCGCCGCGACCAGATCGGGCACGTAGTCGGCCACGCGGTACGCGCCCGGCGTGCGCGCGGACTCGCCGTGCCCGCGGTGCGAGTAGGCGTGAACGTGCCACCACGCGGTGAGGTCGCACAGGATCGGGGCGAAGTCGTTCCAGCACCGCGACAGGCCGTGAACGAGCCACAGCGACTGCTTCGCCGCCGGCCCGGCAACGCCCCACAGCGCGGAGTACTCTTCGTCCTTGCTCGTCGGGGTGACGATGGGAATGCTGTCGGTGGTGAACATGGGAGAGGCTCCAGAAACCCACCCCCCGGCCCCCTCCCTTCAGGGAGGGGGGAGAAAGGCGCGGGCGCGTCGTTGACCTGAACGAACTCCCCAACTCTTTCTCCCCCTCCCAAGGAGGGGGTGGCAGAGGGAACCTTGGGCTCCCCCTCCTAAACAGGAGGGGGTTGGGGGTGGGTTGCCTTTCAGCCCAGTTTCCACCCCTTGCGGTACTTGCGGTGGATGAACGCATCGGCCGCGGCGCAGTTGGTCGCCTTCATCTTGGTCGCGTCCCATTCGAGGCGCTGGCCGGCGCGGAAGGCCACGTTGCCGAGGTGGTTCGACTCCGTCAGCCAGCCGGCGTACTCGAAGTTGCAGGTCGTGGGCGCGCCGGTCTTGCAGGCGTGAATCCACTCCGCGTAGTGCCCGCGCGACTTCTCGATGAACGGCTTCGGGCGCTCGAAGTCCGCGAACTGCTTCTCCGGCAGCAGCAGGTGCCGCGTGTAGCTCGACAGCAGCAGGCCCTTATCGCCCACGAACAGCACGCCGCTGTCCCACTGCGGGATTTCCTTCTTCGACCACTGTGGCGGCTTGTAAGTGCCCTGATGCCACGTCAGCTTCAGCGCGGGCATATCTCCGCGCGCCGGGAACTCGTAGGTCGCTTGCATCGACGCGGGCGCGATCTCCGCGTGCGGCTTCGGGCCGTTGGCCTCGACCGCGGTGGGCGCTTTCAGCTTGAGCGCCCAGAAGGGCAGGTCGTTCCAGTGGCTGCCGAGGTCGGACATGGTGCCGTTGCCGAAGTCCCACCAGCGGTACCACTTCGGCCCCGGCACGTACACCGGGTTGAACGGCCGCGCCTGCGCCGGCCCCAGCCACAAGTCCCAGTCGAGCGTCGCCGGCGGCTTCACGTCGTCCTTCGGCCGATCCGTGACGAACACGATGTCCTTGTTGGCCTTCGCGTCTTCGGCGGATTGAAGCCCCCACGCGCGGCCGACCCACACGTGAACCTCGCGCACCGGCCCGACCGCGCCGGTCTGAATCAGTTCGACGACGCGGCGGTAGTTGTCCTCGGCGTGAATCTGCGTGCCCATCTGCGTGGCGAGCTTCGTCTTCCCCGCGGCCTCACGGATCAGCCGGGCCTCGGCGATGTTGTGCGTCAGCGGTTTCTCGCAATAGACGTGCTTGCCGTGCTGAATGGCGAGCAGCGTGGCGAAGGCGTGCGTGTGCTCGCAGGTGCTGACGACGACCGCGTCGAACTCCTTCGCGTGATCGAATACCTTGCGGAAGTCGGCGAACTTGCGGGCGCTCTTGTGCGCCTTCGCCGCGCTCTCGACGGCCTCGCTGTTCACGTCGCACAGCGCCACGATGTTCTCGCCCTTCACGCCGTTGAGGTTCGCGCCGCCGCGCCCGCCGCTGCCGATGATCGCGATGTTGAGCTTCTCGTTCGCACCGCGGGCGCGGAGAAACTCCGGCGCGGCGAACGTGCCGGCGGCAGCGGACGCAAGGAACGCACGACGAGAGGGACGCGGCATGACGGGCCTCCGTGATGTGGGGAGATGGCCCGATTATCACGGGAAGCGCGGCGGATACAAGGAGAAATGGGAAGCCAACAGCGAGCGGCGCGGCGTAAGCCCGCCGGTTGTTCTCACTCGGGCGGGAACAGGTTGAACCACTCTTCGGCTTCGCGGATGCGGACGCGGCGCGGGCTGTTCAGGTCGAGCGCGGCGACGGTCGCGCGACCTACCGGCGTCAGGCCGATGATCCGCCAGTCCTCGTCCTAGGCGAAATGATCGGCCCAGAGGTCGGTGCGCGGGTTGAACAGCGGAACCGCTTCCGCGGTGCTCGGGTCCGGTACGCGGACACGGTCCGACTTGCCCAGATTGCAACTCGGGCACGCGAGCGCGAGGTTGTCGGCCGCGTCCGAGCCGCCGGCCGCGCGCGGGGTGATGTGTTCGATGTGAAAGGTCGCGCCTTGCAGCGACTGGTGCATGCGGCAGTATTCGCACCGCGAACCGGCGCGGGCGGTCACTTGGCGGGTCGTCTCGACCCACGACGCGCTCACGGCGCGCGCCCGAGGAGTTTGAGGGCCTGCGCGCGCACGAGAGCAATCGTTTCGCTCAGTTCGGCGAGGGCTTCCAACTCGGCGCGCTCGTCGGCGGTGAGTTGGCCGTTGGTGTTGCGGTCCATCAGCGCTTGCAGGCGCGCGTCGGTCCTGTCAGGGAACCGCATCGCGGCGACAGTTTCGACGAACGCGCGTTCCGACATGGCGCACCTCCTCCGTTCAGCGTACCGTCATTCCTTGCCCAACACCAGATCGCACACCCAGCACCCGCGGACGTGCGCGCCCGGCGCGCGGCAGTGGCTTAGCACGTCGTCGTTGTCGCACCCGGCGTCTTGGAGCGCGTCCGCCAGTATCGGCATCGCGCTAAACTCACGCGCCTCGTACATCGTCCGCGCGAGGGCAATCGCGGTGTCCGTGCGCCACTCCGGGGCGAAGGTCACGGGGCGGAAGGGATTGCCGAAGATGTCGCGAAGGATCGCAGGTAAGCAGTGCGTGAGATCGGCGGGGAAGTGCCCCATCAAGATACCACTGCGGAGTGCGTGCGGGGTTGGCTGCCAACCGGCAGAGCCGCGGGAAGTGGCGGCAAGGATGCAAAGATTCGTCGCTTGACGCTCGTCTACCGGCAGCGATTCTGTTTCGTATCCAGTTCCGTCGGGGGTAACACGCCCGACCGTCTGCCTGTACCTCCGAAGGGTAGAAGCCACGAGTAACGCGTCGGCGTAACCTTCCGCAGCGGCAAGTGCGGGTTGCACTCCTCTATTCGTAGCCCTGTGCGCATAGATACGGCAGCATGCCACCAAGACAAGCCGCCCCTTTCTTTCGGGGGTTGCGCCCAAGCGTTGCAACATGGCCTCGGGATCATCGCATGCCAACCACTCCTCCTCGGTCATCGCTCACCTTCCTCCGCCACAGCATTGACCGATTCCCCTTCGCCCGCAAGCCCGCGCTTGCGGCGGGCGGCGGTTCGGGCTATCCTCTCTTGTACCTGCCTCCCCGCGACTTTCCCGCCACGCCATCGCTCCTCATGCGCCAAGTATACCTTCTCGCCGCTGTCGCGCTGCTGGCGTTCGCGCCGAACGCGGTCGCGGGCGTGACCTGCTCCGTCAAGAGCGTGGAACTGCCGGATGCGTTCGCGGGGCAGCAACTTCTGGTTTCGGATGCCGGGCGCGATGTCACGCGCGAGGCCACTTACGCCAGCACGAACCCGAAGGTCGCGAAGGTCGATGCGAAGGGGTACGTTTCGCCCACCGGCGACGGCGCGGCCACCATCGTGATCGCGCGCGGCGCGGACAAGCTGGAAGTGCCGGTCACGGTGAAGGGGTTCGGTGCGGCGGCCCGCGGCGTGGACTTCCGCACCGAGGTGATGCCGCTGCTCAGCAAGCACGGCTGCAACGCCGGCGGCTGTCACGGCAAGCAGAGCGGGCAGAACGGCTTCAAGCTGTCGTTGTTCGGCTTTGATACGACGTTCGACTACGAGGCCATCGCGAAGGAGGCCCGAGGCCGGCGGTTGTTCCCCGCGAACCCCGACGCCAGTCTCTTCCTGATGAAGGGCGCGGGCAAGGTGCCGCACGGCGGCGGCAAACGCCTCAACCCGGACTCGGCCGACTACGCCGTCGTGCAGCGGTGGATCGCGGCCGGCGCGCCGGCCAGCGCGCCCGACGTGCCGAAGGTGGTCAAACTGCGCGTGCTGCCCACCGATGCGGTTCTCAAGCCGGAGCAAGTGCAACAACTCGCGGTGATCGCGGAGTATTCCGACGGCTCGTCGCGCGACGTGACGCGACAGGCCGAATACTTCTCCAACCTCGATGTGGTCGCAAGTGTCGATGCGGATGCGGGCGTGAAGGCCGGGAAGGAATCGGGCGAGGCCGCGATCATGGCCCGGCACATGGGCTTCGTCGCGGTGTTCAAGGCCATCGTCCCGCACGGCCCGGTTCTGACCGAGATTCCGGACTTCAAGCCGAACAACAAGGTCGATGAACTCGCGGTCGCGAAGTGGAAGAAGCTGGGCCTGAAGCCGTCGCCGACGTGCGACGACCCGACGTTCATCCGCCGCGTCACCATCGACCTGTGCGGCCGGCTTCCCACCGCGGCCGAGGTGAAGGCGTTCGTCGCGGACACGAGCGCCGACAAGCGGGCGAAGCTGATTGACAAGTTGCTCGAGTCGGGCGACTACCCGGCGTACTTCGCGATGAAGTGGGGCAGCATCCTCCGCAACTCGCCGCTGGCCGGCGCGGATCAGGCCGCGGTCGCCTTCCACAACTGGCTCAAAGACCAGATCGCCCGCAACCGGCCCTACGACGAGTTCGTCCGCGGCGTGGTCGCGGCGGCCGGCGAGTGGCAGGACGCGCCCGCGATCAACTGGCTGTGGCAGAACCGCGACGACCAACTGCACCAAGTGACGGCCGACGTCGCGCAGGTGTTCCTCGGCACGCGGTTGCAGTGCGCGAAGTGCCACCACCACCCCTACGAGCGCTGGGGCCAAGCCGACTACTACGGCCTCGCCGGGTTCTTCACGCGCCTCGGGCGCAAGAACTTCGGCCAGCCGCCACCCTACTACGCCAGCGCGAGCCCCACGACCGGCGAGCGCGACCCCACGACCGGGAAGACGCCGGAACCGAAGTTCCTCGACGGCGCGGTCGGCAAGTTCACCGCGGACGAAGACCCGCGGCACGCGCTCGTCGATTGGATGGCGAAGCCCGGCAACCCGTTCTTCGCCAAGGCGCTCGTGAACCGCTTGTGGGGCCACTTCCTCGCGCGCGGCCTCGTGAGCGAAGCGGACGACCTGCGCGAGACCAACCCCGCGAGCAACCCGGAACTGCTCGACTGGCTCGCGGCCGATTTCACGAAGCAGAAGTTCGATGTGAAGCACGTCATCCGCACGATCTTGAACAGTCGCGTCTACCAACTGAGCGCGGAGCCGACCGAGTTCAACAAGAACGACAAGCAGAACTTCGCGCGTTACTACGCGCGGCGTATGCCGGCGGAAGTGTTCCTCGACGCGGTGAACAGCACCTGCGGCGTGCGCGGCGGCTTCGGCGGCAACGGCGTGAACACCAACGCCCGCGCCATCGACCTGCCGCACGAGGGCTTCGGCTCGTACTTCCTCGACACCTTCGACCGCCCGAAGCGCGTGACCGTGTGCGAGTGCGAGCGATCCACCGGCGCGACGCTGGGCCAAGTGCTGCTGCTCGCGAACTCGGACGAGATGGAAAACAAGATCGCCGACGGCACCGGCCGCGTGGCAAAGATGGTGAAGGACCAGCGCGCCACGGCCGACATGATCGAAGAGCTGTACCTGACCGCGCTGGGCCGCGCCCCGAACGCCGCCGAGAAGAAGCGACTGGGCGACTACATCGACCGCGCGAAGGACAAGCAGCGAGCCGTCGAAGACGTGCTGTGGGCGATCCTGAACACGCGCGAGTTTATGTTTAACCATTAGGTTTCCATCGGTGTGGTAGAGGTTGACTCAACATGATCGCCTTCGATTGCCCCGGATGCGGCAAGAACTTTGAAGTGAAAGACGAGTTCGGCGGTCGGAAGACGAAGTGCCCCAAGTGCGGAGCGGGGATTGTCGTCCCGGTACGGTCGACTCCACCCGCTGAGGAACGCCCCCCTGTACCTGCCGCCGCTCCGAAGTTTTGCTCGGGTTGCGGTCAACCGTGGGCGTCGGGGGCGCGGTTCTGCGGCGCGTGTGGCGCACCGATGGCCGGGCCCCCAACGGTCGCGCTTCCCGTCGCGAGTCCGATGATCGTCTGTGTCGTCTGCCGCACCGAGAACAACACGGGGGCCGCTGAGTGCGTTCGGTGCAAACTCCCGATTGGGAACCTCGACGCCCTCAAATCATTGAGGAGGAACGTCGTTGCCGAGCAGCGCCGATGCCGAAAGGAACTCTTGGCGGACGAGATGTTGCGCGTTCTTGATGACGATGAGTTTCTCTGTTATTTGACACCCGCGGAGAGGGGGACGAACTTCTATATCGCCACCGAACGGCGTCTGGTGTCGTTCAAGAACGTCGGCTGGTTTAACGCGAAGTACGAACTCGAACTGTCCTTCGACTACTCGGACATCATCTCGATAACGGACGTCCGGGTGGTGGGAGAAGGACTGATGAAACTCCGCGCGGCGTTTACCGTCAACACGCACGAAGCGAGTGTGGAATACTGGTTCGATGCCTCGACTCCGTTGTTCGGAGAGGACGAATCTCGTGCCGGTTTGGTGTTCTTCAACAAACTTCGGGAAGCCTACCAAGTTTATCTCGGCGGTTCTCGTGTGGCGGCTGCGCTCCTGATGCGCGCCAAGTTGTAGGTGCCCGGTCGCAATGCGGATCGGGTCGGACTCGTGATTGGGACGAACTGGAGAAACACGCATGTTCGACGTTTCCCTGAACCGGCGCTCGATGCTGAAGGTCGGTGCGCTCGCGCTGGGTGGCCTGACCCTCCCCGGCGTGCTGCGCGCTCGCGCCGCCAGCGGCAGCGCGGCGAACCGCAAGGCGGTGATCCTCGTGTGGCTCGCGGGCGGGCCGTCGCACATCGACATGTACGACCTCAAGCCCAACGCGCCGCCCGAAGTGCGCGGCGAGTTCAAGCCCATCGCCACGAACGTACCCGGCACGCTCATCGGCGAACACCTGCCGCTGCAAGCCAAGATCGCGGACAAGTTCAGCGTCGTGCGCAGCGCGTACCACACCAACGCCGGGCACGGCATGGGCTCGCAGTGGATGCAGACCGGCTACCACGCGACCATTGAGGTGAACGACAACATCTACCCCAGTACCGGGTCCGTGGTGTCGAAGCTGAAGGGGCCGAACGAGCCGGGCCTGCCGGCGTACGTGAACCTGCCGCGCAAGGTCAGCTTCGGCAACGCCGCGTACCTCGGCGCGTCGCACAACCCGTTCGCCCCGGACGCCAACCCCACCGACCCCGGCTTTCAGGTGAAGAACCTCAAGCTGCCGGGCCGCGTCAGCGCCGAGCGCCTCGAAGCGCGTAAGGAACTGGTGCGCGACATCGACACCATCCGCCGCGACATCGACCTGAAGGGCGACGTGAGCGGGTTCGACACCTTCTATCGCGACGCGATGGAGATGGTGACGAGCACCAAAGCGATGAACGCCTTCGACGTGAACAAGGAGCCGGTGAAGCTGCGCGACCGCTACGGTCGCAACGACCTCGGCCAATCGTGTCTGCTCGCGCGCCGCTTGGTCGAAGCGGGCGTCACCTTCGTGACGGTGCAGGCCGGCGGCGGGTGGGACACGCACGGCAACAACTTCACCGAGCTGAAGCGCCGGTTGCTGCCTCAATATGACGCGGGCGTGACGGCGCTGGTCGAAGACCTGCACGACCGCGGCCTCGCCGACGACGTGTTGGTGATGAGCATGGGCGAGTTCGGGCGCACGCCGAAGATCAACAAGGACGCCGGCCGCGACCATTGGCCGGGCGCGATGAGCGTGTTCTACGCCGGCGGCGGGCTGAAGATGGGCCAGATGATCGGCACCACGGACAGCACCGCCTCATACCCGACGAGCAAGCCGTACACGCCCGGCTGCGTGCTCAGCACGATGTACAGCGTGGTCGGCATCGACCACAAGCACGTCTTCCACGACGACGCCAAGCGCCCGCTGCCTGTGCTGAGCGAAGGCGACCCAATTAAAGAGCTGGTGGGCTAACGGGTGTGACGAGCGACGAGATCACAAAACTGGCATTCTGCGACGTGTGCCACCAGCCACTTACGCTGGTCGACATGCGGGAGCAAGCAGCCGCGCGCGGCCATCAATACCCCGACCGCGCCGACAGCTACGTTGTCACCTGTGATGCCTGCAACTGCGTTCATCGCATTTCCGATCCGGAACTGTACTTCCGCGTTGTCGAGGCAATCAAAGCTCACAAAGCGAGCCAGGCGTCTGCCAGTGACTCGGTTTAGCCGCGGAGCGGCGGCGGATGGTAGCCAGGGGTGGAGCGAGGCTCTGCGAGCGCAACCCCTAGAACGTGATCCCCAACACCACGAAGCCCCGGAGGGGCGACGGAACCGTATCCGGTGCCCCATGCCGCAATCGTACACCAGTTTGCATTACCACCTCGTGTTCAGCACCAAGAACCGCGTGCGGGCGATCACGGCCGACATCGAACCGCGCCTGTGGGAGTACATGGGCGGCATCGTGCGCGACCTCGGCGGCACGCCGATTGAGATCGGCGGAATCGAAGATCACGTTCACCTGCTCGTCACGTTACGACAGGACCGCGCGCTCATGGACGTGGTGCGCGAGATCAAGGCCGGCTCGTCGGGTTGGGTTCACGAGACGTTCGCGGTCGCCGGCGCGTTCTGGTGGCAGGACGGGTACGGCGCGTTCACCGTCAGCCGGTCCAAGCGCGACACGGTCGCGGCTTACATCGCGAACCAAGAGCAGCACCACAAGAAACGCACCTTCGAGGCCGAGTTCCGTAGGCTGCTCGAACGGCACGAAGTGGCGTTCAAGGAAGAGTATCTGTTCTGAGCGCGCTCAGGTGGCGCGCTCCCAACGACAACTTGGCGCGGTCACTTCCAATACCCGGCGTCGGCCTTCTTCAGCAGCGGCAACAACAATTTGAGCAGCGGGTCGGGCAGCGGCTTGGTGTAGTGCGTGGTGTTCCACCGGCCGACTTGCGCTTCGACGCGGTGAATGGGGAACTTCTCGCGCTCGGCGATTTCGAGGTCGAGCGCGCCGCCCGCGGCCAGCGCGTCGAGGAGCCGCTCCGCGTCCGCCGGCTCGATCTTCCACGAGGTCTGGACGTGGGTCGTCGTGGACTGCGGCACGCCGGGCGTGGGGCCGTACCGCTGGTAGCTCACCTCGCCCGTGCGCCCGACGTACAGCAGCGCGTGGTCGCCATCGGCCTTCGGCGCGAAGTAGTAGTTGAACTGGCGCAGCACGCCGGGCTTCGGGGCCGGCGGCTTGGGCGCGGGCTTCTTCTCCTCCCACAGCACCGGGTCGGCCTTCACCAGCAGCACCTTGATGTGGGCCATCGCCTTCTCGGGCACCTGTTCGATGTAGGCGTACCAGCGGCCGGACGTGACGCGGATGCCGGAGTGCGCGTCGGGGTTGGCGTCGCCGTCGAGCAGCCCGTCGGCGACGAGCTTGGCGAACAGCGCTTTCAGTTCGTCCTTGGAAAGCGCCCATTCCTTCTTCACGACGCGCCCGCCGCTGCCGGTGAACGGGGCCGAACTGTAGGTGTACGTCACCTTCCCGTCCTTCGCGACGGTGAGGCTGCCGCCGGCCCCGAGCGCGGGCGCGCCGCCGAGCGCGAGCGTGTCGAACTTGCCGCCGTGCTTGTCCGGCGCGCCGAACGAGAAGCTGAAGGAATCGATGGTGGTTTTGTTGTCCGGCACCGGGTTCGGAGCGAGGCCGAGGAGGGCGAGAACGAGCGCGGTCATGGTACGGCCTCCGCGGGCGACACACGCCCGAAGGTAGCCGCGCCGCGCGGATCCCACAACGCGCCGTGACCAGTGCGTTACACGGGGGGCGCGCTCGCCTGCGGCTCGCGGCTAACGGGTGCCCTTACTTACTGAGGCCGGCGCGCAGGGCGTCGAGCAGCGCGTTCTTGGCGTCGTCGCCGTTCAGCTCCCAGATCATCGCGCCGCCCAGCTTCTTTTCGCGAGCGAACGCGCCCTTGAGCTTCATCGACTCCGGGTCGTCGTAGGAAATGACCAGCCCGGTCTTCTCGTCGTACAGCCACGGCACCTTCGCCTCGTCGTGCCAGAACCGCTTGCCGCGCTTGCCGAGGTAGTTCGCGGCGATGTCCTTGTAGTCGAACACGCCGTTCTCCCACGTGCCGCGCGGCAGTTGCTTCGCGGGCGGTTGGAACAGCCCGTCCGCGCCGCCCTTCGGCACGGTCCACCCGCGGCCGTAGAACGGTACACCCATCACCAGCTTCTCCGCGGGCACGCCGGCCGCGAGGTACGCCTCCACCGCGGCGCTCACGTTGAACTTCGTGCGGATCACGTCGTCCTTCGTGGGGTCGAGCTTCGAGGCGAACAGCGGGGCGTTGAAGTTGGTGTGCTCGCTCCAGCCGCCGTGGAAGTCGTAGCTCATCAGGTTCAGCCAGTCGAGGTGCTTGTGAACCTTGTCGAGTTCGAGGTTGGCGAACACCTTCGGCCCGGCGGGCGCGGCAATCGTCAGCAGGTACGCGCGTTTGTCGAGCTTGCCGCGCGCGTCGAGGTGCGCGCGCAGTTCCGCCAGCAAGAGCGTGTAGTTCGCCTTGTCTTCGGGGCGCGTCTTGTTGGTTTCCAGCCCGCCGCCGACGGGGTACTCCCAGTCGATGTCCACGCCGTCGAAGCCGTACTTCGTCATGAAGGCGACGCACGACGAGGCGAACTTCTTGCGCCCCGGGTCGGTGGTGGCGAGGTCCGAGAACGGGCTTGAGAGCGTCCACCCGCCGACCGAGATGAGCGTCTTCAGGTGCGGGTGCTTCTTCTTCAGCAGTTGGAGCTGCTTGAAGTTGCCGCGGAGCGCGCCCGGCTCCCACGTGTCGCCGGGGTAGGCCTTGTCGATCGCGGCGTACGAATCGAACAGCGCGCACTCGCCGTTGACGATCTTGGCGAAGGCGTAGTTGACGTGGGTGAGCTTGGCCGCGGGGATCGCGCCCACGTCGAACTTGCGGTCGTAAACGCTCCACTCGGTGTAGTACCCGACGACGCGCGGCCCGGCGTCCTTCGGGTCGGCGGCGCGCGCGAGCGGGGCGAGGGCCACGAGCGCGAGTAAAGAGAGTAGGCGCATGGGAACCTCGGATTATCGTTGAGTCGCGTAGGCGAAGCGGACGAGGCCGAAGGCGAGGGCGAACCAGAACCCGCGCCAGAAGTGGTGCCCGGCGCTTTGGCCCTGTGGTGCCCAGACGTGCCGGGCCACGAGGTACGACACGCCGCCGGCGACCAGCGGGGCGCACACCAGATTCGCGACCCGTAAGCCGATGTTGGGGAGCAGGAGTTTGGGCGCGAAGATGAGGCTCAGGCCGCCGCAGATGCCGCCGAAGACCGCGAAGGCGACCAGCCACCCGCACCCGTCGTGTTCCCGCGTCTCGCCCTTGTCGCCCTTCTTGTTGCGCGACTCGGTGGCGAAATCGAACCCCAAGCTGCCGAAGATTTGCAGCCCCACTTCGAGAACGAGTTGGACCAGCAGGGCGACCAGCTCTTCCATAGCGACCTCGCCTTTGCTGCCTCTGGGGCCGCGGGCGTCCCGCCCGCTGCTGAGCGCGCCGTGTGGTGTTCCGAAGAACCGGATCGCACCCGCAGTTGTACGGCGGCGGGCGGGACGCCCGCGGTCCCGGGAATGATGCGACTACGCCTTCTTCATCAGCTCGCGCTCGATGAACGTCGTATCGACCTTCCCCTCGATGAACGCCTCGTTGTTGAAGATCGTTTGCAGAATGGGAATGGTCGTGTGGATGCCCTCGACCTTGAACTCGCGCAGGCAGCGGCGCATCACGGCGAACGCCTCGGCGCGGGTCGGCTGGTGGACGAGCAGTTTGGCCACCATGCTGTCGTAGTTGGAGGGGACGCGGTAGCCGGCGCAGACGTGCGAATCGAGCCGCACGCCGGGGCCGCCGGGGGGCCGCCACGTCTTCACCACGCCGGCGCTGGGGCGGAAGTCGTGGGCCGTGTCCTCGGCGTTGATGCGCACCTCGATCGCGCACCCGGTTTGCTTGATGTCCTTCTGCTGGTGCCGCAGCTTCTCGCCGGCCGCGACGCGGATCTGCTCGCGGATGATGTCCACGCCCGTGACCAGTTCCGTGACCGGGTGCTCGACCTGCACGCGCGCGTTCACCTCGATGAAGTAGAAGTTGTTCTTCTGGTCCACGAGGAACTCGCACGTCCCGGCGTTGTAGTACTTGGCCTCCTTCGCGAGCCGCACCGCGGCGGTACACATCTCTTGGCGCACCTTGTCCGGCAGGTTCGGCGACGGCGACTCTTCGACCAGCTTCTGGTGCCGGCGCTGGAGCGAGCAGTCGCGCTCGAACAGGTGGAGCACGTTGCCGTGCTGGTCGCCGATGAGCTGCACTTCGACGTGCCGCGGGCGGTCGAGGTACTTCTCCAGAAAGACGCTGTCGTCCTTGAACGACACCGCGGCCTCGCGCTTGGCGGCGTCGATGGCCTCTTCGAGCTTGTCCGGGCTGTGGACGACGCGCATGCCCTTGCCGCCGCCGCCGGCGGACGCCTTCACGAGTACCGGGTACTCGACGCGCGCGGCGAACGCCTTGGCCTGATCGAGCGAGGTGATGAGGCCGTCGCTGCCGGGCACGGTGGGCACCTTCGCGGCCCGGGCCACGGTCTTCGACTTGTCCTTGTTGCCGAGCGCGTCCATCGCGGCGACCGGCGGGCCGATGAACTCGATCCCGGAGGCGCGGCACTGCTCCGCGAACTTGCTGTTCTCGGAGAGGAACCCGTAGCCGGGGTGAATGGCCTGCGCGCCGCTGACCTCGGCCGCGGCGATGATCCGCGCGACCTTCAGGTAACTCTCGGAGGACGCGGCCGGGCCGATGCAGATGGCTTGGTCGGCGACGTCGAGCCACGGCGCGCCGCGGTCCGCGGTCGAGTACACCGCGACCGCCTCGATGCCGAGGTCGTGGCACGCGCGGATCACCCGCAGCGCGATCTCCCCGCGGTTCGCGACCAGAATCTTGGTAAACATCTTGAGCAGTGGGCAGTGGTTAGTGGGCAGAAGGCAGAAGGCAGAAGGCAGAAGGCAGTGGGAGATTGGGAGCCCCGATGCGGGCGGTCTTCTGCCCACTGCCCACTAACCACTGCCCACTGCTAAGACGGTTCGACCCGGAAGAGGACGGTTTCGAACTCGACGTAGTCGCCGCTCTTGACACACACCTCGGCGACGGTACCGGTACACTCGGCGGCGATCTCGTTGAACAGTTTCATCGCCTCGATGGTGCAGACGACGGTTTTGGGCGTGACCTTCGCGCCGACGGTCACGAAGTCGGGCTTCTTCGGGTCCGGCTTGCTGTAGAACGTGCCGACCATCGGGGACTTGATCTCGATGTAGTTCTTGGCGGGGGCGGCCGGGGGCAACTTGGCCGCGGGCGCGGCCGGCGCTCCGGAAGCCGCGGGCGCGCTCGCGACGGGCGCGGGCGGCGCGTACGCGGCGGGCGCGGCGTGGGGCGCGGGGTAGAACACCGGCCCGGCCGACCCCTTGCGGAGCCGGATGCGCTGGTCCCCTTCCTTAAGTTCCACTTCGCTCAGCTCGTGCTCGGACATGAGCTTCAGGAGGTACTCGACCGTGCGCACGTCGAACGGCCGGGGCGTGTCCCGTTTCTCGTCGGCCACCGCGAACCCCCCAAAACGAAAGCCCCCGGCGAAACGGGGGAATGGAGAACGGGTAGTGTAGGGAAAGCGCGCGCGCCGCCAAGCGCCGCGGGCTAGGCGAACGAGAGCACGTTCGGGTCGCGCGGGAGGGTGCTGAGGAGCCGGCACCCGTCCGCGGTCACGAGCACGTCGTCCTCGATGCGCACCCCGCCCCAGCCGGGGACGTACAGGCCCGGTTCGATGGTGATGACCATGCCCTCGGTCAGCACGTCTTCGGAGTTCGCCCGGACGCGCGGCGCTTCGTGAATCTCGAGGCCGATGCCGTGGCCGAGGCCGTGGGTGAAGAAGTCCGCGAAGTTCTCGCCGACGTGCTTGTCGTTCTTGAGTTTGGCGTTGGCGAACACCTTGCGGGCCGCGGCGTCCACGTCCTTCGCCCGCACGTTGGGGCGGATCGCGGCGAGGGCCGCGTTCTGCGCCGCGAGCACGATCTGGTACACCTCCTCGAAGTCGTAGCCCACGCGCTCGCCCTTGTTCTTCCGGGTCGGGAGCGTCCCGAACGGGCTGCGCACGGTGCGCGTCAGGTCCGACTTGTAGAGCAGGTCCGCGCCCCAATCGAGCAGCAGCTTGCTCCCCTCGCTCAGTTGCCGGTCGGTGGGCGGGGCGTGCGGGAGCGCGCCGCGGTCGCCCACGGCCGCGATGACCGGGAACGACGTGCCCCGCGCCCCGGCCCGGCGCACGTACTTCTCCATCGCGTCGGCCATGTCCTTCTCGGTGTCGGCCTCGCGCACGGTCGTCACGAACATGCGGAACGCGCGCTCGGCCGCGCGGACCGCGGCCCGGATGCTCTCGATCTCGCCGGGGTCCTTCACCACCCGCTGGCCCTCGATCTGCCCCGCGACCGGCACGAACGTCACCTTCGGGGCCAGTTGCTTGAGGGCCTCGATCTCGGCCACCGTGGTGCGGTTCGACTCGAACCCGACCGACTTCGCCCCGCTCTTGGTCAGCACCTCGGCCGCGGCCTCGATGGTCGTCTTGTCGTGCCCGCGGACGACCGCGTCCATGCCGGGGCACTCTTCCTCGATCTGGGTCGCGAACCGCGTGTCGCTGATGAGCGTTTCGTTCTTCGGCAGCAGCGCGAAGAAGCTCGAATCGCCGGTGAACCCGGTCAGGTACGTCACGTTGACCGCGGCCGTGACGAGGAACCCGTCGAGTTCCTTCGCCTTGATCGCTTGGGCGAGAATGTTGCGGCGCTGGAGCGGGTAGTTCATGGCAATGGTGCGGGGGTGCGGGTGGCGGCCGGCGGCGAGGGGCCGAGCGCCACACGAGACGGGAGGGTCCGGTGGGGACTGGGAATGTTGTCGAAGAATTATCGCTCCGAAGTGAGATTTTCAACTGGGAAGGGAGTTTTCGAGCGAATCTTCGGCGCGCCGCAACTACACAGAACTATCTTCTCCTGAGCCGGTCGCGGCCCGGCGCGGATTCCGTTTTCAGCCCGGCTCACGCCATGACCCCACTGCGACCCCAAACCGACCCGGCACACGCCGACCGCGCGTGGGCCGGGTACCACCCGCGGGCCGCGGGGCCGGCGCTGGCGCTGGCCGCACTCGTCTCGCTCGTCGTCTGGACCGGGCACTGGTACTTGGACGACCTCTCGACCCTCGCCGACCGGCTCGGCGGGCTGGCGATGTTCGCGCTCGCGTGGTGCGTGTGGCCCGGCCTCGCCACCGTGTTCCTGTACCGCACCGTCACCTACACGTACCGCCTCACGGACCGCGCGCTGTTCGTCGATTTCGGGTTCTGGCACGCGCCGACGCCCCCGGTCTGGCTGCACGAGGTCACGGGCGTGGTCGCGCGGCGCGGGTGGCTCGGCACCGGTTGGGTCGAGGTCCGCGCCGGCGCGCGGGCCGTGCGGCTCATCGGGGTGCGCGGGCCGTATGCGCTGGCCGAGGCGATCCGCGTCGCGGTCGCCGCGCGCCGCCAACTGATACACTGACAGCCGGTTCGCCCCTCCCTTCAACCCCCGGCCCGCCATGCCGCGCCTCCCGTACCTCGTTGCCGCGCTGTTGGCGTTCTTCACCCTCGCCGGGGTCGGCGGGTGGCTCCTCATGCGCCCGGCCGCGCAGCCAAGCAACCCGCCGCACGACCGCGTGCCCGGCACCAACCCCGACCCGAACGCCAATCCGAACACGAATCCCAACGGCCCGTCGCCGCCCGCACCCCCGGCCGACGGCGACGCCGGCAAGCTCGTCGTACTCGTCGTGTTCGACCAGATGCGCGGCGACTACCTGACCCGCTGGGCCGACCACTACGGCCCGGACGGGTTCGCCCGCATGAAGAAGGACGGCGTCTGGTTCAGCGAGTGCCACATCCCCTACGCCTGCACCTCCACCGGGCCGGGGCACGCCTCGCTCGCCACCGGCGCGCCGCCCAGCGCCCACGGCATCGTCGAGAACGCGTGGTACGACCGCGCGACCAAGGCGCACATGTATTGCTGCGAGCCGAAGCGCGCGTACCCGCTGATCCCCGAGGTGCCGGAGAAGCTCGGCAAGCCCGGCCGCGGCGCGGCCAACGGGTTCTCGCCGGAGCGCCTGCTCGCGCCCACCGTGGGCGACTCGCTGCTTGAGGCCAGCAAGGGCAAGGGGCGCGTGTTCTCGCTATCCATCAAGGACCGCACCGCGGTGCTGATGGGCGGGCAGAAGCCGACCGGGGCGTACTGCTTCGACGTGCGCGACGGCAACTTCCACACCGGCGCGTACTACAACCGCGACGCCGTTCACGGCTGGGTCGCGGAGCTGAACGCCGGGCCGAAGGGCGGCCCGCGCCTCGCCGACTCGTGGTTCAACGAGAAGTGGGACCGCGCGCGCCCGGACCTCGACTACGCCAAACTCAGCGGCCCGGACGACGTGGACGCCGAAGCCCCCGGCATCAACGGGCAGGGGCGCACGTTCCCCAAACTCTACAAGGGGAAGCTCGACGCGCCGGCCGCGCCGTACTACGCGGCGCTGGAGGCGTCGCCGATGGGCAACGAACTGTTGTTCGCGCTGGCGAAGAAGTGCGTGACCGCGGAGAAGCTCGGGCGCGGCCCGGCCCCCGACCTGCTGCTCGTCAGCTTCTCGTCGAACGACCTCATCGGCCACCTGTACGGCCCGGACTCTCAGGAAATGCTCGACGTGACCCTGCGCGCCGACAAGCTCGTCGGCGAGTTGCTGAAGTTCCTCGACGCGGAAGTGGGCAAGGACCGCTACACACTGGTTGTGAGCGCGGACCACGGCGTGTGCCCGCTGCCGGAACTGCAGGCGAGCAAGGACAAGTACCCGGCCGCGAAGCGCACGCCCCTGCTCGACCTCGGCTTGGAACTGTTCGAGGCGCTCGACGCCATGTACGGGAACCCGAAGAACGAGACGAGCTGGTTCGAGGCGTTCGACGACAACGTGTGGCCGTGGCTGTATCTGAACCACAAGGCGATTGAGGCGCGCAAACTCAAGGTGGAAGACGTGGCGACCGTGGCGCGCGACTGGCTCGCCGGGCGCGGGCACATCGAGACCGCGTTCACGCGCAAGGAACTGGAAGACAAGAACGGGCCGGACAAGCCCTTCAAACTGGCGGCGCAGTTGGCGTACCACCCCGACCGCTGCGGCGACGTGATCGTGGTCCCGAAGGCCGGCGTGTTGGTGACGCAATACAAGGGCGGCACGAGCCACGGCAGCCCGCACGCCTACGACGCGCACGTCCCGTTCCTGATGGTCGGGGCCGGGGTGCCGGCGCTGGGCCGGCGCGCGGAGAAGGTGTCGTCGCTGGCGGTCGCGCCGGCGCTGGCGCGGGCGCTGGGCGTGCCGGCCCCGGCGAAGGCCGCGGTGCTGGTGCCCGAAGCGCTCCTGCCGAAGAAGTGACCGCGCGTTTCTTCGCGATGCCGGTTGCTTTCGCGCGCCGGCCCGCTAGCATCTACGCCGTTGGCTACTGGAAGTTCCCTCCCAACCCACCGAGGCGAAGATGTCCGCTTTCTACGTCGGCGAAGGTCTGGTGATCGAAGGCAGCGACTTGGACAACGTCGCGCACATCGACCTGCTCATCGGGCCGAAGGACGGGCCGGTCGGCGCGGCGTTCGCGAACGCGCTGTCGAGCCAGACCGCCGGGCACACGAACCTGCTCGCGGTCGTGTCCCCGAACATCCCGGCCAAGCCCGCCACCGTGACCATCACGAAGGTCACGATGAAGAAGGGCGCGCAGGTCATGCAGATGTTCGGCCCGGCCCAAGCCGCGGTCGCCCGCGCCGTCGTCGACAGCGTCGTCGAGGGCGTGCTCCCCAAGGACAAGGCCGAGGACTGGGTGATCGTGTGCGGCGTGTTCATCGCGCCCAGCGCCAACGACAACAAGAAGATCTACAAGAACAACTACGAGGCCGTGAAGCTCGCGATCAAGAACGCCATGGGCAAGTCGCCCAGCATCGACGAGATCATCGCCAAGAAGAACACGCCCCACCCCTTCGAGTAAGTCGTTTCCTCATTTAGCGTCAACGCCGAAGGCGTGCGAACCACGTTTGCACAGGTGGCGCGCACGCCTTCGGCGTTGACGCTAAACGTGTCGAGGTTCCCCATGTCCGACAAACCCACCATCCTCGTTCAACTCGACACCGACCCGCTGCCGAGCGTGTTCGACCGCGTGGTCGCGGTCGATGCCGGCGTGGGCCACATCTTCAGCTACGGCGGGATCACCCCGCAGAACGTAATGCCGCTCGTTCACGGGTGCATCTTCACCCGCGGCGGCAAGGACCTCGCGCGCACGGCCATCTTCGTCGGCGGCTCGGACGTGGCCGCGGGCGAGGCGGTTCTGGCCGAGGTGAAGAAGCACCTGATCCCGCAGTACGGCCTCAGCGTGTCGCTGATGCTGGACTCGAACGGCTCGAACACGACAGCCGCCGCGGCGGTGCGGGCCGCGGGCCGGCACACCGACCTGAGCGCCGCGAAATCGCTCGTGCTGGGCGGCACCGGCCCGGTGGGGCAGCGGGTCGCGCGGCTGCTGGCGAAGGCCGGCGGGCACGTGCGGCTGGGGTCGCGCCAGCGCGACAAGGCCGAGGCCGCGTGCGCCGCGATCCGCGCGCACGTCCCCGGCGCGAAGATCGAGGCCGTGGGCGTGGCGTCGAGCACGGACGCCCCCGACGCGCTCGACGGGCGCACGCTCGTGGTGGCCGCGGGCGCGGCCGGCGCGGTGCTGCTCCCGCGCAAGTACCGCGCGCACCTGACCGGCCTGCGCGTGCTGATCGACCTCAACGGCGTACCCCCGGCGGGCATTGAGGGCGTCGAACTGAACGACAAGGGCACCGAGCGCAACGGCATCGTCCGCTACGGCGCGCTCGGCGTCGGCGGCACCAAGATGAAGGTCCACAAGCTCGCGCTCGCCAAACTCTTCGAGTCCAACAGCGCCGCCCTCGACATCGAAGAGGTCTACAACCTCGCCCTGCAACTGCCCTGAAGCCGAAGCAAGACTTCGCCGCACGATGAACACAGAGCAAGACACGATCAAGGCAAGAAGACCGCTCAGTACAATTTGTCTTCTGGTCTGATCGTGTTTTTCTCTGCATCTATCGTGCGGCTAACCTGTCTGTCCTACCCATGCGCGTTGCCGGCTGTGACCCCGGGACTTCCTCCCTCGACATCCTCGCGCTCGACGGCGGGCGCGTGGTCGCGCAGGTGCGCATCGAGCCGGACGAACTGCGCGCCGACCCGACGCTGCCCGTCCGGTGGCTCCGCGAGCACGGCCCGTTCGACCTGATCGCCGGGCCGAGCGGCTACGGCCTGCCGCTGGTGCGCGCCGCGGACTGCACCGACGCGCAGCTCGATCTCATGTCGCTCGTCCGACCCGACGAGCGCGGCGCGAAGGGCGTGGCCGGGTTCTCCGCCACCGTCCGCGCGCTGCGCGACAGCGGCCTGCCGGTCGTGTTCCTGCCGGGCGTGATCCACCTACCCACCGTGCCCGCGCACCGCAAACTGAACCGCGTCGACCTCGGCACCGCGGACAAACTGTGCGTCGCGGCGCTCGCACTGGCGCAGCATAATCGCGAGGAACCCGCGCTCGTGGCGGAGTTCGGTTCCGCGTTCACGGCGCTCGTCGTGCTGAAGGACAAGCAGATCGTGGACGGGATCGGCGGCACGTGCGGGATGCTGGGCGGGATGAGCGGCGGCGCGTGGGACGGCGAGGCCGCGTACCTGCTCTCCCCGCTGGCGAAGGCCGACCTATTTCGCGGCGGCATCGCCGACATCGCCGGAGCCGAGGTCGCGAAGGCCGCGTTCCGCGAGTCGTTCACGAAAGCCGTGTACGGGCTCCTGAACGTCCACGGCGTGCAAGACATCTACTACGGCGGCACGCTGTTCCGCACGCACTCCGAGTTCACGCGGGAAGCGCTGGGCGAACTGCCGACGAGCTTCTTCCGGTTGCACTACGCCGGCGACCTGCCGGGCGCGTGGGTGAAGCACGCGGCTCAAGGCGCGGCGCTGCTGGCCGACGGCTTGGCCGGCGGCACATACGCCCCGCTAGTGGACTGGCTGAAGCTGCGCGAGGCCACCGGCACCGCGCTCGACTGGCTCACCCACCCCCGCGCGGCGGACGTGCGGAAGTGGTTCGCGTGACTTCGTCCGCGCGCTGTTCGACCACGTCTACCAACAGCGGGTGGCGGCCCAGCGGTTCGGCCAACTCGAAGCCCACCGCAGGAAAGCGCGCGGCTAGCGCGTCGCGGGCCGCGGTCAGGTCTTCGACCACGTGCACGCCGGGCGAGAGGAAGTACGGCACCAGAACCACGTCCGTCGCGCCGGCGTCCACGCACCGCGCGCCGCCGGCCGCTATGGTCGGCTCGGCCAGTTCCAAGTACGAAACGCCCACGACGGGGTAGCGCCCGCGGGCGCGCAGCGCGGCGGCGACGAACTCCAAGTCGGCGTTCGCCTCGGCCCTCCGGCTGCCATGCGCGATCAGTAGGAGTGCGACCATGTGTCCCCGTTAGCCGCAAGCCGCAGGCGAGCGCGGCGCGTTCACCTATAGTATCGCCATGATCGGCGCGCGCGTGGGGAACTGGTACGTCGAGGCGGAGATCGGGCGCGGGGCGCTCGGCCCGGTGTACCGCGCCCGCGCGTTCGACGACCCCGCCCGCACCGCGGCCGTGAAGGTGTTCACCGAGGTGCGCGACCCGGCCGCGGTGCAGCGCCTGAGCGCCGAACTGCTCCCGCTCCAGCGCCTCGAACACGTCAACATCGTGAAGGCGCTCGACAGCGGCGCGCACGGCGGGCTGGCGTTCGTCGCGTGGGAGCTGGCCGACGGAACCGACTGCGCGAAGTTGCTCGAAAGCGGGCGCAGGCCGTGGGCCGAGGTACTGGGCGTCGCGGTGCAGGCCGCCCGCGCGCTGAAGCACGCCCACAACCGCAACGTGCTGCACCGCGACCTGAAGCCGGCCCACTTCGTCCTCGCCCCGGACGGAACGCTCAAGGTGCTGGCGTTCGGGCTGGCGAAGGTGTTCGCGCCGCCGCACACGCACGCCCCGGCCATCGGGTCGGCCGCGTACCTCCCCCCGGAACTGGCCAGCGGTAAACCGTTCACCCGGCGCGGCGATTTGTACGCCCTCGGCGGCGTCCTCTATACTCTCGTCACCGGGCGACCGCCGTTCGCGGCCAACTCGGTCGTCGAGCTGATGCACAAGCAGTGCTACACGCTCCCCGAACGGCCGGCGCTGTTGGTGCCGGACCTGCCGCCGGAACTGGACGAGTTCGTTTGCGCGCTGTTGGACAAGAACCCGGCGCGGCGGCCCGGCTCCGCGGCGGTCGTGATCGAGGAGCTGGAGCGCCTGCGCGGGAAGCTGGAGCGCAAGGGCGAAACCATCGCGTGGCCCGCGAAGGTGACGCCCGACACCGCGGAGCAACCGGCGCTGCCCGCGCTGCTGGGCGGCGCGAGCGAGGCCACCGACCCGGCCCCGCCGCCGCGCCCGCTGATGAAGCGCCCGCTGGTGGTGGTGCCGCTGTTCCTGCTCGCGGTCGGGGCGCTGGTGCTCGCGTTCGCGTGGCCGCGAATGAGCGCCGACGAGTTGTACGCCGCGGCCCAGCCGCTGCTGGCCTCCGAGAACCCGGACGACTGGGACGCCGCGTTCGAGAAGTACCTCGACCCGCTGGCGAGGAAGTACCCGGACCAGTATAAGGGCGAAGTCGCGCGGGCGCGCGAGTTCGTGCGCGACCGGCGCGAGCTGCGCCGCGCGCTGGCCGAGGGCGCGAAGCCGGAGACCCGCACCCCCGCCGAGCGCGCCTACCTGCGCGGCCTGCGGTTGGTGCGCGACGGCGAGACCGACGCCGCCCGCGCCGCGTGGGAGGAACTGGTCCGCGAGCACGCCCCCGACGACGGCGCGCGCCGCTGGGTCGAACTCGCCCGCACCGCCCTGCGGCTGTTGCCCCCGAAGTGAGACACCGAGAAGAGTTGATCCACAGATTACACGGAAGACACAGATTTTAAGGCCGAAGACAAAAGGCGGTTTCGACAGGATGACCGCGATGGAAACAGGATGAAGAGTGGGGTTCTGTTCTTTGCATCCTGTTTCGTCCTGTGATCCGGTCGAAACTTTTCTGCCTTCAATCTGTGTCTTCTGTGTAATCTGTGGATCACACTCTTCTCGTGACTGCCCTCTGTCCCTCTGAGCCGCTCTATGGCAACCCCCGCCGCGACCGCCACCGAGTACTGCGCCCTGCTCGCCAAGAGCAAGCTGTTGCCCGGCGACGAAGTGGACGCGCTGTACAAGAAGTGGAAGGAGGAGCGGCCCGGCGGCGACGAGCGCGTCGATTCGTTCCGCCGCTTCTTGGTGAACCGAAAGGCGCTGACCGAGTATCAGGCGATACTCGTGCAGCGCGGCCGGGCCGAAGGGTTCTTCATCGGCGGGTACAAGATTCTGGACCAGATCGGCAAGGGGCAGATGGGCGACGTGTACAAGGCCGTCCACAACTTCGGCCTGATCGTCGCGCTCAAGATTCTGCCGGCGTCGCGGGCCAAGAACGCCCACATCCTCGGCCGGTTCGAGCGCGAGGCCCGGCTCCTCACGCAGTTCGAGCACGCCAACGTCGTCCGCGCCTATCAGGTCGGCGAGACCAACGGGGTCCACTACATCGCGATGGAGTACCTCGAAGGGGAGACGCTGAGCGACGCGCTGGAGCGCCGCACGCGCCTGCCCGTGGGCGAGGCCGTGCGGCTCGTGCGCCAAGCGCTCGACGGCTTGCAGCACCTGCACGACCGGCGCACGGTCCACCGCGACCTGAAGCCGGCGAACCTGATGCTCACGCCCGGCCCGGAGAAGGGGAAGCCCGACACCACGTGGGACGCGACCCTGAAGATTCTCGACATCGGCCTCGGGCGCGAGCTGTTCGACGACGACGCCCCGGAAGGGCAGATCGAAACGCAACTGACGGAGGAGGGCTCGGTCCTCGGCACCCCGGACTACCTCGCCCCGGAGCAGGCGAAGGACGCGCGCTCGGCCGACATCCGCGCCGACATCTACAGCATCGGGTGCGTGCTGTACCACTGCCTGACCGGGAAGACGCCGTTCCCGGAGTCGAACATCATGGCCCAGATGTTGCGCCACGCGACCGAGGCCGCGGCCTCGCTCGCGGCGCAGGTGCCGGGGCTGCCCGCCGGGTTCCAAGCGGTGATGAACACGTTCCTCGCCAAGACCCCCGACGAGCGCTACCAGACGCCCGACGAGGCCGCGAAAGCGCTCAAGCCGTTCGCCACGGGCGGCGCGCCGGCGGTGGCGTCGAAGCTGGTGCCGGCGTACAAGGACTGGCTCGACACCGAAAGCGCGATGGAGATTCCGAAGCCGCCACCGGCGCAAGGGCAGGAACCGAGGCCGGCGGCGCAACCGGGGAAGCCTGGTACGGCCCCGGCCCCCGCGCTCAAACCCGGCAGCGCCGCGGTCCCGGTACCGCAGCCGGCGAAGCCCGGCGCGCCGCGCCCGGCCGCGCCACAACCGAAGCCGCCCGCGCCACAGCCGGTGCCGCAACCCCAGCCCGTGATTCCGGAAGTGGACGTCGAGTTGGTGACGGAGTTGATCCCCGCGCCACAACCGCAGTCGCTGGCGTTCGACGACGGCGCGCCCGTGCCCGCCGCAGTCGCGCCGCCCCCGCCGCGCAGATTGTGGCCCCCGGACCGCCGCGACTGGATCATGTTGGCCGCGGGCGCGACCGGCGTGCTCGCCGCGGTCGGCCTCGGGTTCGGGTTGGCGAAGGTGCTGAAGCGCAAGCCCGAAGGCGAAGAGTAGACACGTGAACGCGCGCGAGCGGCGCGGCGTCGGCCCGCCGGTCGCGACACAACCCCCGACACGCGTTGCGCATCTCAGTTGTGTCGCGACCGGCGGGCCGACGCCGCGCCGCTCGCGCGCGCACGACGCGAGTTGTTGGACGTTCCCGCCTTACGCCAGCGCGGTCTTGATGGCCTTGATCGGGTTGATGCGCACGCGGTAGTGCGCCGGCTTGTCCTTCGTGGTGTACTCCTTGCCGTTGAGCGGGTTCTTCTTGACCTCGCCGCCCTTCTTGGCTTCCTTGTAGGTGCGGGTAATCCGGGCCAGACCGGGGAACACGAACTTGCCCGCGGCCTTGAGCTGGTCCGTGACCGTACTCACGACCTCGGCGAGGAGCCCGTCCACTTGCTTCTTCGTCAGCCCGGACTTGTCGGCGAGGTGCGCGACGAACTGCGACTTGGTCATCGCCTTCTTCGCGGCCTTCTTCCCGGCGGCCTTCGCTTTTGCCATGACACATCTCCTGTACACAGGTTGGGGGAAAACGCGAAACTGCGGTGAAAACTAAGGGGTTGGCCGCGGCGCGTCAACACAACAACCCAAAATCCCCTGAAAAATTCGGTGTTTCTCCTCGCGGAATCCCGCCATTGGGCGCGCCGGTCCGTGTTTTCGAGGGTTCCGACCACGCGAAACGGGCCGCGCAACCGGCGCAACCGTGCGAGCCGGCACAGGCCCACCCAACAGAATCTGTTCCCTTTTCCCACCATTTTCCGCCAAACGTGCTCGCTCGGCCGCGTATCTTCGTTGATTCGGTTCCCTCCCCTCGACCTCGACAAGGGTTACCATGTCCCGTCGCGCCCGACTCGTTCTGCCCGTTCTTGGGCTGGTGTTACTACTCCCCGCGTGCGCGCCGCCGGCCGCGGCCCCGGTCGCGGGGCACGTGGGCACGGTCGCGTTCCGCTCCGCGAAGTGGATCGCCAGCTACCTGCTCGGCATGTTGGCCGAGGGCGTCTGGGATTCGGCCACCGGCAAGTCGGACGTCGAGCTGTTGAAGCGGCGGATCGAGGAACTGGAGCGCCAGTCGGACGTGCGCCCCGAACACCGCGCCGAGTTGAAGCAGTTGCGCGAACTCGTGTACGCCGGGATCACGCGGGCCGAGTACGAGCGGTACGTGAGCGACACCAGCGACCGGCTCACGAAGATCGAAGACCGGCTGACGAAACTGGAACAGCGGGTGGACAAACTCGAAGCCAAGCAGGGCGGAGGCGCGCCAACGACTGTGAACGTGACGGCCGGAACGGTGTGGCGGGGCAGACTGACCCAGCACAACGGGGCGACCGTCTACGACTGCGTGTTCACCGTCACGTCGCGCACCGGCGCGAATTTCGAGGCGGCGCTCTACGAGAAGACCGGAGACGTCGAACTGACCTACCTCGTCCGCGGAACGGTCGCACCGCAGTACGCCGGAGACACGGGCTTCAGGATCGAGTTCACGTCGTTCGACGCGATCAACGTCAAGAACACCTTGGTGATGATCGGGGTGCCCTACACCGGGCGGTTGGAGGGCAGCCGGATGAAAGGCACGTGGCAGGTGCCCGACGGCAGCGTCTACGGGAAACTTCAGGGCGACTTCGAGTTCGATCTGAGCCGGTGACTCCGGGGCACGGGCGACGCGCCCGCCGGGGCCGAGGGCCGCGCGCCCCGGTTCCGGAGGGCTTTCGTCATTAGACTCGTTGCGCAATAGGTGTTGGTTCAGTCGCACTTCGGCCAGACGATCCTGTGTGGTCGTTACCCGTACATCCGGTTGTGGAGTCCGGCGACGTTCTTCATCATCACCGTGTGACGACGGGGCG
>VGZJ01000047.1 GCA_016872595.1 Planctomycetota bacterium | reverse complement strand
GGGCCACCGGGCCGCGGTCCGTCCTTGCGTGGCGGCGCGGCCGGGGCCGGCTTCGCGGGTACGGCGGGTGTTGCCGCCGGGGGCGGTGTGGGCTGGTCGGGCGTGGGAGCGGGGGTCTCGGTACTCATCGCGGTTCCTCGGTTCCTCACGTTGAACCTATCAGTGCGGTTCGACGACGACAACCGAACCTCTTGGGTCTGCGCCCCGCTCGCCAAGAGGGGCGCGCCTCGTAGAATCCCGGTCATGTCTTCAGGCACGCGCAAGAAATGGGTGCTCGCGGTCGAGGTCGCGCTGGCCGTGATCATCGTCCTCGCCGTCGGCTGGCACTTCCGCAATTTGTTGAAGGGAATCGACCCGGCGCAGTTGCCGCTGCGGTTTCGCGTCGAGCTGCTCGTTCCGGCCGGGTTGCTGTACCTGCTCGCGCACCTGTGTTGGGCAACCTTCTGGGTCCGGCTCCTTCACTTCGAAGGCGTGCGCGTGTCGTGGTCCGTCGGACTGCGGACGTACTACATCAGTCAGTTCGGGAAGTACGTACCGGGCAAGGTGCTCGTTCCACTGATGCGAATGGGGATGCTGCGCAAACACGGCGCGCACCCCGTGCCGGTGGGCGTCACCGCGGTCTACGAGACGCTAACGAGCATGGCCGCCGGGGCGCTGCTCGGCGTTCTGTTCCTGCCGGCGCTCGGCGTGCTGCCGCCGGAGGTGTCGCAGAACGCCGCGCTCCTGTTCGCGGTGGCGGCGCTACCGCTGGGGCTGGGGGTGCTGAACAAGCTCGCGGCGCGGATCGCGGCCAAGAAGCGCGGGCCGGACGCGCGCCCGCTCCCGGCCCCGTCGATCCTCCTTCTGGCACAAGGCCTCTTGCACGGCGCGTGCGGGTACTGTCTGCTGGCGCTCAGCCTCGGCCTTACGGTGCGGGCGCTGATACCCGACGTGCCCGAGTGGAGCCCCGAGTCGTACTCGGTAGACATGGCCGCGGTGGCACTGTCGTACGTCGCGGGGTTCGTGATCGCGGTCGCGCCCGGCGGGCTGGGGGCGCGCGAGATCGCCATGCAACTGGCCCTCACCCCGCAGTTGACCCCGGCGTTCGGCGCACAGGCCGCTGCTTTGGCCGTCGTCATCGCCCTCTCGCTGCGGCTGACATGGACCGTCGCCGAGGTCGCCGTTGGTCTGATCCTGTTCGCGCGAAAACCCGCGCTCCCGACATTGGTTCCTGCAGTCGAGAAGGCCGATGCCTGACGCCGATGCCACGCTCCTGTCGCTAGTGATCCCCGTTTACAACGAACGGGACAGCCTCGTCGCGCTGCACGAGGAAATTTCCGAGGTGGCCGCGACCCTCTCCGAGCGCGTCGAGATCGTGTTCATCGACGACGGTAGCAAGGACGATTCGTGGCAGATCGTGCGCGACCTCGCGGCGAAGGACGAGCGCGTGCGCGGGATCAAGTTCCGCCGCAACTTCGGGAAGGCCGCGGCGCTCGCCGCCGGGTTCGGCGCGGCAAAGGGCGCGACCGTCATCACGATGGACGCGGACCTACAAGACGACCCGCACGAGATTCCCCACTTCCTCGCCAAACTCCGCGACGGGTTCGACGTGGTCAGCGGGTGGAAGAAGGTCCGCCACGACCCGTGGCACAAGGTGCTGCCGAGCCGCGTGTTCAACAAGTTCCTCAGCGTCCTAACCGGCGTCCACCTGCACGACCACAACTGCGGGATGAAGGCGTACCGCGCCGAAGCGCTGCGCGAAGTGCATATGTACGGCGAGATGCACCGCTTCGTGCCGGTGCTGGCCGCGGCGCGTGGGTTCAAGGTCGGCGAGCTGGTGATCCAACACCGCGCGCGCAAGTTCGGCCACTCGAAGTACGGCTGGAAGCGGTTCATCAAGGGCGCGCTCGACGTGGTCACGGTGCGCCTGCTGACCGGCTTTGCGCGCCGGCCGCAGCACTTTCTCGGTGCGTGGGGCTTGGGCTTCCTCTCGGCGGCGGTCGTCGGGTTCTTCCTGCTGCTGCTGAACCTGCTCGTGCGCCAGTTCGAGGCCGACGCCGGCGCGGGGATGATGACGCAAATGGTCGGGCTGATTCTCGCCACCGGGCTGGGTGTACTCGGCGCGCAGTGCGTGCTCACGGGGCTGATCGCGGAGACTATCGCCGCGCGCCGGTGGTTGGAGAACGAGGTGTACAGCGTCGCGGAGCGAACCGATGGCCGCTGAACCCTCCGACATCCGCCGCTCCGCGTTCCTGTTACTGACCGCGTGCGCGGTCGCAATCGCCGCCGCGAAAACGGTCGGCGCGGAGAACGTCTACGAGCCGAGCCGCTACGCGCCGCCCGTGGTTAAGGACGGCAAGAAGTCCGGGTACGGCTACGAGCCGGAGCGGCTCTGGCTCGACAAGCGCCCGGATCCCGTTCCGATGTTCAGCTCCAACGACAAGTCGCGGTGGGCGACCGTACGCGCGCTCGTTCACGATAAGACGTACGTGATCGGCAAGCGCCTCGACCCGAAGAACCCGAACAGCGATGTCGGAATCGTCGCGGAGCCGGCGTACAAGAGTACCGACGTGGTGCTGAACCCGGAGACGATGGAGTTCTATTCGAGCAAGCCGCCGCTGATGGCGACCATCGCCGCCGGGCAATACTGGCTGCTGCGACAAGCGTTCGGCTGGGACATCGTGACCGACCGCTGGCTCGTGATCCCGGCGATCGTACTGATGTGGAACGTGATCCCGTTCGCGATCTACCTCGTGTTGCTCGGCCGGTTGATCGACCGCATCGGCAAGACCGACTACGGGAAGCTGCTGGCGTTCGCGACCGCGGCGCTCGGCACGTTCCTCGTCACGTTCGCCGGCACGCTGAACAACCACTGCCCGGCGGCGTTTTGCGTGCTGTTCGCGGTGTACCCGCTGTTGCGCGCGGTCCTCGACAACCGCGACATGATGCGCTGGGAGTACGCCTGCTGCGGGTTCTTCGCCGGGTTCGCCGCAACCTTCGAGTTGCCCGCGCTCGCGCTCGTCGGCGCGCTGGGGGTGCCGCTGCTGATCGCTCGACCGCGGTACGCGCTGATGTTCTTCGTGCCGTGTGCGGCGCTGCCGATCATCGCGCTGTACTGCTCGAACTACGTCGCGCTGGGCACCTTCGAGCCGGTGTACGAGAAGTTCGGCGGGCCGTGGTACCGCTACGCCGGGAGCCACTGGTCGAAGATCGGCACACCCGCGGCGAAGGGGCTGGACTTCAACGACGAGCCGACGGCCGTCTACGCCTTCCACTTGCTGGTGGGGCACCACGGCTGGTTCAGCCTCACGCCAGTGTGGTGCTTGGCGCTCGTCGGCCTCGCGGTGCTGGGCATCAAGAGCGCGCCTGCGGTGCGCGCGCTGCGCAAGGGGAAGGGCACCGGCTGGACGCTGGAACTGTTCTTCGCGATGACGCTCGTGGTCTCGGTTGTGGTGTTCGCGTTCTACCTGACGCGGACGCAGAGCTACAACTACGGGGGCAACACGAGTGGCCCGCGGTGGCTGTTCTGGCTGATCCCCCTGTGGGCGCTCGCGGTCCCGCCGGTCGCGGACCGACTGGCGCGCAGCGGCGGCGGGCGGTTACTCGGCGCGGTGCTGCTGGGCGCAAGCGCGCTGAGCGCGTTCTACCCCGCGTGGAACCCGTGGCGCAACCCGTGGATTCTGCAGTTGCTCGAATACAAGGGCTGGCTGAGGTACTGATGAGCGCCGGCGCACCCTACGAACCGACCGACGACCCGCCGCTGGTGACGCGCGCGGATCAGGGGGCCGACGCCCCCCGCGCGCCGGCGCGCCCCCGTCCGGGGTTCTGGGAGGCGTGCGCGTGGTGCGCCGTCTTCATCCTCGCGCAAATGTTTGGCGCGCTGGTCGCGGTGGTGATCGCGTTCGGCGCGCACACACTCGCTTCGCCCAACCCCAAGCAGTTCGCCGACGAGCAACTGGAGGGCTTCTCGAAGGCGCTCGACCCGAAGGCGAAGGGCGAGCGGCCCCCGATCCCGCGGCAGTTCGCCGAATCGCTCGCTTACGGGATGCTCGCGGCGCAGTTCGTTTCGCTGGGCCTGATCCTGATCGTCCTCCCGCGGCGCATCGGCCCGGACTGGAAGCGGGAAATCGGCGTGCGCCGCCCGCTCACCCTTCACGTCGTGATCGTCGTCCTGCTCGTGCCGGGGTTTATGATCCTCGCCGGGGTGATTCAGGAAGTGTACCAGTGGGCCACCGGGCTGCGGCCCATGGCGCTGGAGTCCATCCGCGGCGTGTTCGTGCCGTTCCCGTGGCCACTGACCGTGCTGGCCGTCGCCGTCGGACCGGGGATCGTAGAGGAACTGTGGTGCCGCGGGTTCGTCGGCCGCGGGCTGAGCGCGCGCTATGGTATCGCCACCAGTGTGTTCCTAACGAGCCTGCTGTTCGCCGCAATGCACATCGACCCGTCGCAATTCCTCGGCATCGCGCTCATGGGCGCGTATTTGCACTTCGTATACCTCGCGACGCGCAGCATCTGGGCACCGATCTTGCTGCACGCGCTCAACAACGGCGTGGCGATTGCGCTCGCGCTCGCGATGCAGGCGAAGCAACTGGAACAGGCCCGAGACGTGCCGCTGATCGTGTCGCTGGTGGCGCTTTCGCTGATGATCTTCGGGAGCGTCGCGCTGTGGACGAGCCGGGCCACGCTCGAACCTGTCACCGCGCGCGACGAGGCGTGGTGGGAGAGCGACGGGTGGAAGCCCGAGTCACCGGGCGTGTCGGCCCCGCCGCCGGGCGCGAACGTGCGCCTCGCGCACGAGGTCGTCAGCCCGGCCGCGCTCCTCTTCACAATCGTTTCGTTCGGCGTTCTCATCTACCTCGGCTATCGGTTCCTCGTGTAGCGCCGGATTCCGTTTCGCCCGGTACGGGACCGCGGCGTAAACTGGTATCACCCTCCCGCCGGCTCGCACTCCTACCGCTCGCCCCGAGGCCGCTTCATGCGCTGGTGCCTTGTGCTGAGTCTCGCGCTGATCGCCGCCCCCGCGTTCGCCACGGACCCGGTCGCCAAACCGAGCGCCGCGCAACTCGAGTTCTTCGAGACGAAGGTGCGCCCGGTACTGGCCGAACACTGCTACTCGTGCCACGGCGAGAAGAAGCAGAGCGCCGGCCTGCGCCTCGACACCGCCGCGGGGCTGCGCGCCGGCGCGGACAACGGCCCCGTCTTCGTTGCCGGCGCGCCGGACAAGAGCCGCCTCATTGCCTCCATCAACCGGAAGGGCGAGTACCCGATGCCGCCGAAGGCTGCGCTCGCACCGGCCGCGGTCGCCGTGCTGACCGAGTGGGTGAAGGCCGGGGCCGCCGTGCCCGACGACATCGTGAAGGGACCGACGACCGACCCGCGCAAGCACTGGGCCTTTCAGCCCGTCAAGGAGCCGCCCGTACCGAAGACGAGCGCCAACCCCGTCGATGCGTTCGTCCTCGTCAAGATGAGGAATCTGGGGCTGCCGCTCGCGCAGCGCGCCGACAAGCGCGCGCTGATCCGTCGCGCGTACTACGACCTCATCGGCCTGCCGCCGACCGCGGCCGAGGTCGAGGCGTTCGTGAAGGACGACACGCCCGGTGCGTGGGAAAAGCTGATCGACAAGTTGCTCGCCTCGCCGCAGTACGGCGAGCGCTGGGGCCGCTACTGGCTCGACGTGGCGCGATTCGCCGACACGAAGGGCTACGTGTTCCAAGAGGAGCGGTTCTTCGCGTTCTCGTACACCTACCGCGACTACGTGATCCGCGCGTTCAACGCCGACAAGCCCTACGACCGCTTCATTACGGAGCAACTCGCCGCGGACCTGTTACCGCTGGGCGAGGACAAGACGCCGCTGGCCGCGATGGGGTTCCTCACGCTCGGCCGCCGGTTCCTGAGTAACGCTCACGACATCATCGACGACCGCATCGACGTGGTCACGCGCGGCTTCATGGGCCTGACCGTGACGTGCGCGCGGTGCCACGATCACAAGTACGACCCGATCCCGACGAAGGACTACTACTCGCTGTACGGCGTGTTCGCCAGCAGCCGCGAGCCGAAGGAACTGCCGCTCATCGGCGCGGTGGCGCGCACGCCGGAAGTGATCGCGTTCGAGGCCGAGGTCGCCAAGCGCGAGGGGGATTACAAGGCCGAGATCGAGAAGCGCCACGCGGCGACGCTGAAGAAGCTGCGCGACCCGTTCGGTCTGAGCGAATACCTGCGCGTCGTTCTCGACATGCGGAACAAACCGAACGACGAGATCAACAACACGGTGCGCCAGCGCGACCTGAACCGCTTCGTGTTCGACCGCTGGCGCGCGTTCCTCGAAGCCGAGTGGCGGGCGAAGTCGCCGGTGTATACGCCGCTGCTCGCGCTCGGGGCGCTGCCCGCGGACGAGTTCGAGGCGAAACTCGCCGACGCGCTGAAGGGCGCGCACCCGCTCGTCGCCAAGGCCATCAAGGACGCCAAGCCCAAGACCTTCAAGGCCGCGGCGGAGGCGCTCGCGGCACTGGTCGGAGCGAACCCGCTGCCCGGCGCGTACTCGAAGGAACTCGCTGCGCTGTTCGCGTGGCGCGCGGCCGGCGGTCCGCTCGACATCCCGCTCGCGGACTTCGACAAGCTCCAGAACCGCGCCGACCGCGACGCGTTAGCGGCCCTCCGCAAGAAGATCGACGCGTTCAACGCCGCGAACCCGCACGCGCCGCCGCGGGCGCACGTACTCAACGACAACGCCCAGCCTACGCAGCCGGTCGTGTTCAACCGCGGGAACCCGAACAACCGCGGGCCGCAGGTGCCGCGCCAAGCCCCGGAGATCGTGGCCCCGAACCGCACGCCGTTCGCGCAGGGCAGCGGCCGGCTCGAACTGGCGCGCGCGATCACCAGCCCGGACAACCCGCTGACGGCGCGCGTGATGGTCAACCGCGTCTGGCTCGGGCACTTCGGGACCGGCCTCGTGCGCACGCCGTCCGACTTCGGCACCCGCAGCGACCCGCCCACGCACCCGGAACTACTCGACTGGCTCGCGGTGCAGTTCGTAAAGGACGGCTGGAGCGTGAAGCGCCTGCACAAGCGCATCATGCTGAGCGCCACCTATCAGCAATCGAGCGCGGTCAGCGCGGAGGCGTTCAAGTCCGATCCCGAAAACCGGCTGCTATCGCACCAGAACCGCCGCCGCCTCGACTTCGAGGCGCTGCGCGATTCGTTTCTCGCGGCGTCCGGCAAGCTCGACCTCACCGCGGGCGGCAAGGCGGTCGATCTGTTCAAGACGCCGTTCACCGCGCGCCGCACCGTGTACGGCCTCATCGACCGCACCAACTTGCCGGGCACGTTCCGCGCGTTCGACGTCGCCAGCCCGGACACGCACAGCCCGCAGCGGTTCGAAACCACGGTGTCCACGCAAGCGCTGTTCCTGCTGAACAGCCCGTTCGTTCAGGAACAAGCGAAGGCGCTGGCGGGGCGCGTCGCGGAGGTGAAGGGCACCGGGCCGAAGGTGAAGGCGCTGTACCGCCTCGCGCTAGGTCGCGACCCGACGAGAGACGAAGCCGCGCTCGCGAGCCAGTTCGTGGCCGACGACGACGGCAAAGCCGCTTTCGGCCGCTGGCCGCAACTGGCGCAGGTGTTGTTGCTCAGCAACGAGTTCGCCTTTGTGGATTAATGCAGGAAGAGTTTGGACAGGATCACAGTATCGAGCAGGATAAGGTGAAGAGAAGTTTTCTCTTGATCCTGTACCATCCTGTGATCCAGTCGAAACTCTTCTCTTCTGGAGTCGTAGAGAGGTTCCCGATGTCTCCGATTTCCCGCCGCGAGATGCTGACCCGCGCCGGCGTGGGCATGGGTATGCTCGGCCTGACGCAACTCATGGGCGACGCGGGGCTACTCGCCGCGGACGGCCTCAACCCGCTCGAGCCCAAGAAGCCGCACTTCGCGGCGAAGGCCAAGCGCGTCATCCACATCTTCGCCAACGGCGGGCCGAGTCAGGTCGATACGTTCGACCCGAAGCCGGCGCTGGACAAGTATGCGGGGAAGGCGCTGCCGGCCGCGAACCTGCGCACCGAGCGCCGCACCGGGGCCGCGTTCCCCTCGCCGTTCAAGTTCAAGAAGTACGGCCAGAGCGGACTCGAAGTCAGCGAGATATTCGCCAACACCGCGAAGCACGCCGACGACATCTGCGTGATCCGCTCGATGTACGCCGACGTGCCCAACCACGAGCCGTCGTTCCTGCTGATGAACTGCGGAGAGCCGCGGCAGATTCGCCCCAGCATGGGCAGTTGGATCACCTACGGCCTCGGCACCGAGAACCAGAACCTGCCGGGGTTCGTCGCCATGTGCCCCGGCGGGTTCCCGCTCCAAGAGAACCAGAACTGGCAGTCCGGGTTCCTGCCCGGCGTTTTTCAGGGCACGTACGTTGACACCAAGTTCACCGACGTCGAGAAGCTCGTCGAGTTCGTGAAGAACAAGGCGACTTCGAAGGACGACCAGCGCAAGCAACTCGACCTGCTCGCGAAGCTCAACGGCGCGCACCAGAGCGCGCGCCCCAACGACCCGCAGTTGGAAGCGCGCATCCAGTCGTTCGAGTTGGCCGCGCGCATGCAGACGGAAGCGAGCGAGGCGTTCGACGTGACGAAGGAGCCGAAGCACGTCCTCGAAGCCTACGGCATCGACACCCGCAACTTGGGCCGCGGCAGCGAGCAGGCCCGTAGCATCCTGCTCGCGCGGCGGCTGGTCGAGCGCGGCGTGCGGTTCGTGCAGGTCAGCCACGGCCCCGTCCAACCGTGGGACAGCCACGACGACCTCGAAGTGAGCCACAAGCGGCTCGCGGGCCAAACCGATAAGGCCATCGCCGCGTTGATCGCGGACCTGAAGCGCCTCGGCCTGTTCGACAGCACGCTGATCCTGTGGGGCGGCGAGTTCGGCCGCACGCCGGTGGTGGAACTGCCGACGCCCGGCAGCAACGCCGGCAAGATCAACGGCCGCGACCACAACCACTGGGGCTTCTCGGTGTGGCTGGCCGGCGGCGGCGTGAAGGGCGGCCAAGCCGTCGGCGCGACCGACGAGTTCGGCTTCAAGGCGGTGGAGAAGCCGGTTCACGTCCACGACCTGCACGCGACCATGCTCCACCTGCTCGGCTTCGACCACGAGAAGTTCACCTACCGCTACGCCGGCCGCGACTTTAGGTTGACCGACGTTCACGGCAAGGTGGTGAAGGACGTGCTGGCATAACGCCCGACTACGCATGATGCGCTTGAGTTCGATTTCCGTTCGTTTGGCTACCCACGCACCACTCGCGCCGGGTTGCCCACCGCCACCACCCCCGCGGGCACGTCGCGCGTCACCACGCTGCCCGCGCCGATCACGGCGCGGTCGCCGATGGTGACGCCGGGTAGGATGATTGCGCCGCCGCCGACCCACACGTCCGAGCCGATTGTGACCGGCTTGCCGAGTTCGCGCGTCTTGCGAAGCTCGGCGTCGAGTGGGTGCGTTGCCGCGTAAATCTGCACCGCGGGGCCGAAGAGTGTGCGGTCGCCGACGCGGACCTCGCACACGTCCAGCACCACGCAGTTGAAGTTGAAGTAGACGCGCTCGCCGAGGCGAATGTTGGTGCCGTAGTCGCAGTAGAACGGCGGTTGCAGCCACACGCTGTCGCCGCCGCTGCCGAGCAGTTCGCAGAGGAGCCGGCGGCGCGTGGCGGCGTCGGCCTCGCGGGTCGCGTTGTACTCCCACAGCAGGTCGCGCGCTCGCGCGCGCCGCGCGACCAAGTCCGGGTCGCCGGCGTCGTACAGTTCGCCCGCGCGCATCTTCTCAAAATCGGTCATGCGCGTTAACCTTCGCCACGCCCTTCTTCCCGCGGATCGCGGCCACGAGGTCGGCGCTCGTGCGGATCGTGGCGTCGAAGTCCGTGTAGCAACAGCCGACCGTTTCCGGCTGGTGCGAGTCGCTGTTGCCGAGCTGCGCGAAGTGCGGGTACTTCGTCAGCAGCTTCGCGGCCTGCGTCCGCAGGTCGCGGTCCATGTTCTTAGACATCACCTCGATGCCGTCGAGTTCGGGGTCTTGTTCCTTCAGCAGCTTCTCGAACGGCTGGCCCCAGCGGTTCGGGTGCGCGGCGCAGCACGCGCCGCCCTGCCGGTGAACCTCGCGCGTCAGCTCGCGCCACTCGATCCCGCGCGGCAGCGCGAACGGGTCGGTGATGCCGTAGCACAGCATGTCGCCGCCGCGCCCGGTCACTTCCACGCCCGCGAGGATCACCAGTTGCGGCGCGGCCGCGCGCAGCTCGTTCAACTCGTGTTCGGGCCACATAAAGTCGTGTTCGGTGATGACGATCCCGTCCAGCCCGGCCTTAATCGCGGCTTCGACCAGCTCGAAGGGGTCCGTATCGGCGTCGGGCGAGTGGCGGGCGGTGTGCATATGCAGGTCGAACTTCATCGCGGTTCCTTTCCGGTGGTAAGTGTATTGTAGCAGCAGGGTGTTCGTCACAGGAGCCGAGTCATGTCGCGCGACCACGCGCTCGCCATCTGGACAGCGGCCGTCGATGCCGTTCGCCCGGAACCGCTCGTGCGGAAGGCGGTCGAAGCCGAACGCTGGTTGCGCGAAGCGCCGCGGGTGATCGTCGTCGGCGCGGGCAAAGCCGGGCCGGGCATGGCCGCGGGACTGGAAGCGGCGCTCGCGGACCGGCTGGACCGCGTCGATGGGTTGCTGAACGTGCCCGCGGGTATGACCGCGCAGCTCAAGCGCGTGCGCCTTCACGCGGCGCGACCGCAGGGCGCGAACGAGCCGACCGAGGAGGGCGTCGCCGGCGCGGAAGAGATGCTGCGCCTGCTGGCCAGCGCCGGGCCGGACGATGTCGCGGTGTGCCTGCTGTCCGGCGGCGGCTCCGCGCTGCTGCCCGCGCCGGCCGAGGGCGTCACGCTCGCGGACAAGCTCGCGGTCACGAAACTGCTGCACAAGAGCGGCGCGACCATCGACGAGATGAACTGCGTGCGCAAGCACCTGTCGCGCGTGAAGGGCGGGCGGCTCGCGAAGGCCTTTCGCGGCAAGCGGCTCGTTTCGTTCATTGTGTCGGACGTGGTGGGCGACCCGCTCGACGTGATCGCCTCCGGCCCGACCGCGCCCGACCCGACCACGTTCGCTGAGGCGTGGGCCGTACTCGGCCGCTATCAGATCGCCGCGCCCCCCGCAGTGGCGCGCCACATTGTCGCGGCGCAGCGTGAGACGCCGAAAGAACTCCCAGCAAACGTCCAGAATCGAATCATCGGTAGCAACCGCGTCGCACTCGATGCCGCGCAGCGCAAAGCGGAACAGTTGGGGTATCGCGTCCTCAGCCTTGGCTCGTATGTGGAAGGGGAGACTCGACACGTCGCCACTGCGGTCGCGGGAGTGGCGCGGAGTATCTGGAGCGACGGCGTTCCGCTGCCGTCGCCCGCGTGCATCCTCTTTGGCGGCGAAACGACTGTCACACTCGGCGACACGCCGGGGAAGGGCGGGCGCAATCAGGAGTTCGTGCTCGCGCTGCTGGCGAAGCTCGGCGCGCAAGGGATGCGCGGCGTGACCGTTCTCAGCGCGGGCACCGACGGCGAGGACGGCCCCACCGACGCGGCCGGCGCGGTCGCGGATGCTAGCACGCCACAGGACGGCGCGGAAGACCACCTCGCGCGCCACGACGCCTACAACTTCTTCGACCGCGCCAGCGGGCTGATCCGCAGCGGGTTGACCGGAACCAACGTGATGGATGTGCGCGTCGTGTTGGTGACGTAAGCGTGCATCTTTTGCAGCGCGGCGCGTAATTCCTACACGCGCTTTCCCCACATTTTCCTATTGACCGCGCGGCGGGTTCCGGCAGGGGCGCGCGAACGGCCGCGCCGGGGCACTTTTCGCGTTTGGCACGGCGCGTGCATTCCGTCTCACGTTCTCGACCAGAACCGCGACAGCGATGAACCGGGGCTGGGACAGAAGAGGCAGATGCCGCGCGGCCGGAACCGCGCGGGATCAACAGCCGGTCGGACGTGGGCGGTGCGGGGAGGTTGCGGAGGATCCGCTCCACCCGCGCGGCGCGCGTCCGACCGGCTGTGCTATTTCGTGAGCAGTGCCTTCATCAGCTCGCCCACGGCCTTCTCGATCTTGGGAGAGGCTTGCACCTCCAAGAAGCTCGACCGCGCGCGCCACGTTTCGTACCCGCCCAGCGCGTGATGCGCCGGCGTCGGCAGGTAGCCGTAATACCCGTTCGCCAGCGACACCACACACGTCGTCTTCAGCACGCTGATGTTCTTCTTGATCTCCAGCCCGATCTCGGCGAACGTCTCGCACGGGATCGCGACCACCGCGAGGTGGCCGATCCGCATCACCTGTAACGGCACCTTTACCGCGTCCGGGTACTTTGCCATCAGCACCGTTTCGCGCGCGTAGGTTTCCTCGTAGCCCTTCAGGTCGCGGCCCTTCGCCTTCTCCAGAATGCCCTCGGCCCGCTTCACCTCGTCGGCCGTCGGCTTGCGAACCCCCAGATCGATCTCGGTTACGACGGAGCGCAGCACGACGTTCGTTACGTACTCGGCCTTCTCCAGCGCCTTCACGGCGGCCGTTGCCACCGCGTCGGCGACCAGTCGGCAGCGCTCGCCGGGCATGGTCTTCGTCGCCTCGGCCATGAAGTTGATGTTGTTGCAGTCGCCGCTGGTGCCGTTCGACAAGATGCCGACGAACCCCTTTCCCGCGTTCAGCTTCGCGGCGACGCTGTTGGCGAACGCGCCGAAGTAGTCGGCCGACAGGGCCGGCAGATCGCCGACGTAGTGCAGCGAGTAGTTGGCGAACAGCGCCAGCGGCTTGTCGTCGGGCGTCATCACCGACAGCACCGTGACGCGCGGGTCGGTCGGCCCGGCGGGTTCGAGCAGGTCCGCGCTCATGCGCGGCGGGTTCATGCGCACCTTGTCGGTGTCGCCGCCGAACGGGTCGAGGTTCTTCACGCCCGGCTTCATCTTCCACCGCCGGTTGAACACCTGATTCGGCTCCTCCGCGACGCCCCACGCGAGCTTCGCCGGGCCGCACCGCTTGTGCGCGGTCTCGATGCCCTCGGCGATCTTCTGCGTAAGGAACTTGACGTACTCGGCGTCCGGCTCGCTGCCGAACACGCCCGCGACCGTGGGCGCGGTGTGCGTGTGCGTCGCGGAGATCATCATGTTCTTAGCGGGGATGCCGGTCTTCTTCTCGGCAAGTGCCTTCGCCGCGTCGATCAGCTCGCGCGGGATCATGCAGCTATCGACGACGACGAGCGCGAGCTTCGTCGTGCCGTCGTCGAGGACGAGGCACCGCGCGTGTAGCGGGTCGTTGGCGGCGGTCGCCTTCCGGTCGGCGAACCCGCCGTTCACCGAGATCGGGAACTTGGTCGGCGTGATGTCCTGCGCGTACGCCCCGGCTTTGAGGTCGCCGGCGCGTGCGAGGGCAGGCGAGAGGAGCAAGAGCAGCAGTGGGAAGAATCGGCGCATGAGGTCTCCTTGTGTTAGCCACAAGCCGCAGGCGAATGCGGCCTATTTGAGGGTGCCCAAATACGCGAGCAAATCAGCAATCTCGGCGTCCGTAAGCTTGTCGAGCAACCCGGCGGGCATGAGCGAGGTGTCGACGACGCGCTTCGACGCGATGTCCGCGCCGGCGATGCGGATCGTGGTGTCGGCCCCGGTTTGCAGGATCACGCCGTCTGCGGCCTCGTACACGATGACGCCGGTGAAGATCGTGTCGGCCTTCGTCAGCACTTGCGTCGGCCGGTAGCGCGCGGACACGTCTTTGCTCGGTTGCAAGATCGAAGTCAGCAGGTCGTCGCGACCGAAGCGCTTGGTGATGCCCAGCAGCGACGGGCCGACGGCGCGCCCGCCGTCGTGACACGCGGCGCACGTCGCCTTTGCGAACGCCAGCTTGCCGCGGGCCGCGTCGCCCTTCGCCCAGTCGATGCCGGCGAGTCGCTTCTCCCATGCCTTCGCGTCGTAGCCCGCGGTCGCGGTCAGCGCCGCTTCGAGCTTCGGGTCTTGCTTCACGGCCCACGCCGTCCACGCCTTCGCGTCGGGACCGATCTTCTCGCCGCTCGCCTTCTGAAGCAGATCCACAAGCGCCGCGCGCGCCGGAGCAAACGGCTTCTCGTCGGGGAAGCGCCGCAGCGCGTGAACCGCCGGCGCGTACACGTCGGCCGGGCGCTGGGCGGGCAGCGCCACGAGCGCGCGGGCCGAGAGCCGCACCACGTCGGGGTCGAGCGCCTTCAACCCGGCGAGGAACTTCGGCCGGTCGTCCGGGTGCGGGTCGTGCGCGAGCGCGCGAATCACGGCGTCTTGGAGGCCCGGCCGCTCCCACGCCTGTTCGAGCGCGGCCAACGTCATATCGCGCGGCAGCGCGGCGAGCAACTCGACCGCCGCCGCGTTCCAAGCGTAGTTGTTGGTACTCTTGGCGACCTTCAGGAACTTCTCCGCGACCTTCGCGCGCGGTTCGAGCTTGCCCGTGAAGAGCGCGTGTTCGGGCGCGCCGAAGCTGCGGTGTTCGATGACCGCGAGATCGAAACTTTCGGTGACAGTACTGAGCCCCCCGACGAGTTCGGCGAGGCGCAGGGGCCAGTGGCGGTCGAGGAGCGGCGCGTCTTGCTTCACCTTGTCGAGCATGGCGAACAGGCCGTTGGCGAGGCCGTCGCTGCGCCAGTCGCGCGCGTTCTGCGCGCCGCGCGTGAGTGCCAAGTAGTAGTGAAAGTCGTCTTGGTAACGGGTCTTGCGGTCGATCAGTGCGGTCGTCAGCTTGTACACGTCGCGGTGTTCGACGCCCGTGAGCGCGCCAACGACGCGCGCCGATTCGAGGCTGATTTCGCGGTCGAACCCGAGACCGGAACGGTCAACGTGAAGGTACAGCGCGGCTACGATGCGCGCAGTGTACACCTTCGGCAGCGCGGCGCGGAAGGTGTAGCCCTCCCACGCGGTGCCCATCGCGTCGGGCGCGGTCAGGTCGCCGGCCGCGAGCTGCACGACGCGCAGCCCCAGCAGCAGGTCGGGGCCGTCGGCCTTCTTGTCTTCGAGTGTCGCGAGCGCGAGCTTGAGCGCCCATTCGGGGTCGGTCTTCGCTTGCTCCAGCGCGAGGTGCAGCTTCGCCCGTTGGTCGGAAACGGTGCCCAACTCGACGTGCCACATCGAGCCGAGGCGGGCCGCGGCGCGGCGGACGTACTCGTCGTCGTGAGTCAGGTTCGGCTTCACCGCGTCGCCCACGCGCTTGCCCCACGGCGGTTCGTTCCACCAGCGCGCGATCGCTTCGAGCGCGACGCGCCGAGTGCGCGGGTTGTCGGAGTTGCACTCCGCGAGCCAGCGCGCCGGGCGGTCCTTGTCGAAGTCGAGTGACGGGGTCGCCATCGGCACCGGCTTCGGCTTCGCCCCGCCCTTGTTGTAGCGGATCGCGTACACGCCGCCGCGGGTGCCGCGCCCGCCGCTGCTGACGAACAGCTCGCCGGTTTGCGGGTGGATCGCGAGCGCGGTCGGGGCGAACCCGCTGGTGCCGGTCGCCTCCGCGAACACTTCGTGCTTGCCGACGAACGACGCGCCGTGGGGCTTCATCATCACCCAGTAGATGCGGCCGAACGTCCAGTCCGCGAGCAAGAAGTCGCCCCGATAGATCGGCGGGAAGTGCGTATGCCGGTAGCACGCCACGCCCGTGGGCGAGCCGCGCCCGGTGTCGCAGATGGGCGGCACCACATCGGGGAAGTACGCCGGCTTGCGCCACGTCTGCGACAGTTGCGGCGAGCGCCAGCCGTAGTTCCCGCCGGGCAGCACGTGGTAGAACCGGCAGCCCTCGTACCACGGGAGCCCGACGCAGCGCTCGTTGTCCGAGTCGTAGGTGAACGGCTCGCCGTCGAGGTTGAAGTCGAACGAGTACGGGTTGCGGAACCCGTCCGCGACCACTTCCACCTGCTTGAAATCCGGCGACAGGCGCAGCAGCGCGCCGGCGGTCGGCTCCTTGACCGGGGAGCGCGTGCCCTTGATCGTGTCCTTCTTCACGCCGGCCATGTTGCCGCACAGCAGGTACAGCCAGCCGTCCGGCCCGCGGCGCACGGCGTGCGCGTCGTGTTCGCCGCCGGTCTTGAGCGCGAGAAGCGTTTCCGGGTTCTTCAGCTTGCTGCTGCCGTCGTATCCGCGGTAGCGCTTCAGCCCGCCGTCGACGACGACGTACAGCGAGTCGCCCTCCGCGAAGAGGCCCATCGGGGCCTGCTTCAACCCGTCGATGAGATCGAATGCGGTGGTCGGAGCTTGTGTAATCGCGTTGTAGAAGAGCGCGCGGACGTAGCCCGGCCCGGCGACGAGGACTCGGCCGCCGTCGTCGATGGTCATGGTGGTGATGTCGGGGGCGATGTCGTTGTCCGCGTACAGCCGGGCCGAGAAGCCCGGCGGCACCTTGAGGTTGTGCGCCGTAACCACGGGCACGGCCGGCGCGGTCACGGTCACGGCGAGGAGCAACAAGGCGAAGATCATGGGGGTGAGACCTCGCAGGGCCGCGCGGCCAAAGATTTTCCCAGATTGTTGCACGAAACCGCGCGCGAGTCGCCCCTATTCCGAGTGAGACTCCTCGGAGGGCTTCCGGTGCTGCAACTCACGCTCCGCACGCTTCTCGCGTACATCGACGACACGCTCGAACCCTCGCAGGCGCAGGCGCTGGGGAAACTGGTGGCCGAGAGCGACGAGGTCAAGGAACTGGTCGAGCGGATCAAGAAGGTGACGCGCCGCCGCGGGTTAACGACGCCCGTACTGAACGCCGACGACGACGCCGCGGACCCCAACACGGTGGCCGCGTACCTTGACAACGCGCTCGACCCCGCGACCATCAAACAGGTTGAGGAGACGTGCCTCACGTCCGACGTTCACCTCGCGGAAGTGGCCGCGTGCCACCAGATTCTGACCCTGCTGCTGACGGAGCCGGCGCGGGTTCCGCCGCGGGCGCACCGGCGCATGTACCAGCTCGTGCCCGCGCCGGCCGCGGCCCCGAACCGCCAGCCGAACAAGGCGCTGCCAATTGGCGGGATCGCCCCGCCCGCGCCGGAGTCGCCCGACGAGGCCGACCCGGACGCCGCGTACCTGCTCGGCATGAGGCGCTACGCGAGCGCGACCACGTGGGCCGCGCGGTTCGCGCTGGTCGGCACCGCGGCGCTGTTGCTCGTCTTCCTCGCCGGGGCCGCGGTACTGTCGCTCCAGCGCACGCCCGTCGACCCGCCGGAGGTCACGCTCGGGCACTCGTCGCAACTGAGCGCGCCCGCGCCGGTCGTTGTCCCGCCCGCGCCGGTGCCGCCGGTGTCGAAGCCGAAGGACAAGGAGCCGGTCGTTCCGCCGAAGCCAAAGGACAAGGAACCGGACCCGGTGCCGCCGATGCCGCCGCCGCGGAAGATCGACCCCGCGGACGTAACGCCGGTCGATCCCGGCCCCGGCCTCGGCGACCCGATCCCGCCGGCCAGCGCCGTGGTTCGCGACATCGCTACCGTGAAGACCACGCGCGCGCTCGTCGTCACCCAGCCGACCGACGGCGCGGGCTGGGTGCGGTTGCGCATCAACGACAAGGACGACCGCGCGGTCGAATCAAACTCCGCGGTGATGGCGCTTCCGGGGTACAAGGCCGACGTGAGCGTCGATCAGCGGGTGCTGGTGCGCCTCTGGGGTAACGTGCCAGAACAGTTGCCGTATCGCGTGTTCGAGTCGCGCGTGAAGTTCCACGTCCCGCCGACGGGGTTCGACGCAGACATCACGTTGCTCGGCGGGCGCGTCTACCTCAAGAGCGAGAAGCCGACCGGGGCGAAGGTGCGTCTGCGCGTCGGGCCGGAAGTCTGGGACGTGACGATTCCCGATGCGAACACCGACGTTCTGGCGGAACTCGTGTCGTGGTACGCGCCGGGCACGCCCTACGCCCGCAAGGACGGCACGAAGCCGCGGCTCGAAGCCCGCGTCGCGGTCGCGCTCGGCACCGCGGCGCTCGAAACGCGCGGTACGCGATTCAAGAAGATCGACAAACTCTCGCGCTGGCACCAAGTCACGTGGGACTCGTCCACCGACACGATGAGCGATCCGGTACTGATCGAAGCCGACCAGCGCCAGCGCGAGCTGCTATTGGACCGCGACCCCAGCGACCCGCTCAAGGGCGACTTGTACAAGCAGGTTCAGCGCCTGCTGACCGCGACCGCGGACAAGGTGACGACGCGCGAACTCGTCACGTCGGTCGTCAAGGAGCGCATCGGGCCGGAACTGCCGGACGTACCGCCCGGCGACCGCGGGCTGGTGTCGCGCATGGCGATCTACGCGCGGGCGGCGATGGCCGACAGCAGCCCCGACGGGGCCGTTTCGCTCAGCCCGCTGGTGGACGTGCTGCGCTCGGAGCTGCCGTGGCTCGCGCGGCAGGCGGTCGTGACCGCGCTCGTGAACTGGGTGGCGCGCGACGTCGGCAACACCGAGCGCCTGCTACCGGTGTTCGTCGGCAAAAGCCTGTCGGAGAACAGCGCCGACGCGCTCGCGCGGTTGTTGCGCGGGTTCGTGTCGCCGCTCAAGCCCGACCCCGCGCGGCTCGACGAACTGGTCGCGGCCGGCGACCGCCGGCACCCGCTGTTGGGCGACCCAGAGGTCGCGCTGCGCGAGGCCGCACTGTGGAACCTGATGGCCGCGAAACTGGAATCGTGGGTTCCGCTGCCGCTCGATTACAACGTGGGGAACGTCGGCGCGAAGGTCGATTCGGACGAGTACCGCGCGTTCCTCCGCTCCATGACCAACGAGGTCGAGGGGCTGAAAAAGCGCGGGATGCCGCTGAAAAAGTGAGGGGCCGCGGTGGTGTGTTCGGAGTGACCCGCTGAAGCGGGTCTTAGCGCGGAAAGCTACGGCGAAGCGCACTCGCGCGCCGAACCGCCGGGGAATCGTATCAGTGGTTCGCGCCCCTGCGGGGCTTCGGACCCGCTGAAGCGGGTCACGACGAACAAGCGCCCCCTCACACCAGCTCCACCGTCTTGCCGGGCTTCATGTCAACCACTTGCAGCTCGATGCTCCGCTTCCCGTTCCAGTCGTTGATCTTGGGCGTGAACGCGACGCAGCAGTCGCCGTCGGCGCTCATCAGTTCGTCGAGGCGGTCGGCCATGTTCCACGCGACGCACCGGATCGTCGTTCCGCCCTGCCGCGCGCGGAACGACAGGTGCCGCTGGACCTCGCCCTGACCCATCAGCCGCGGCACTTCCACTTTCAACCCGGACGCCAGAAACTTCGGCCTCGCGTTGCCCGCGCCGTACGGTTCGAGCTTGTCGAGGTCGTTCATCAGCCCCATCGTGAGCGCGGACAGCGGGACTTCGGCGTCGAGGGTCAGGCGCGGGGCCGGCGCGCCGCCGGGGAACTGACTCGCGACGTAGGCGTTGAAGCGGTCGCGGAGCGCGGCGACGCGCTCCGGCCGCACCTTGAACCCCGCGGCGGCGGCGTGCCCGCCGTGCCCTTCGAGCAAGGCGTCGCACGCAACGAGCGCCTTGTGCAGTTCGAACCCCGGCACGCTCCGCCCGGATCCGGTCGCCACCGACTCGTTGGCCCCGAGCGCGATCACAAGCGCCGGCTTGCCGAAGTGTTCGACCAACCTGCTCGCGACGATCCCCACCACGCCGGGGTGCCACTCCGCCGAGCCGACCACGACGGCCGGGTCGTCGGGGAAGTCCTTCTCGACGAGGTCGCGTGCGTGCGCGGTGTACTTGCGCTCGCGCGCCTGCCGGTCGCCGTTGTGCCCTTCTAGAACGCGCGCGATCTCCGCGGCCTTCGACGGCGAGTTGGTCGTGAGTAACTCAACCGCGAGGCTCGCGCACCCGAGGCGACCGGCCGCGTTCAGCCGCGGGGCCAGTTTGAACCCCACGTCCTCCGCGGTGATCGTTTGATCGGGCTTCACCCCGCTCGCCTCCAGCAGCGCCTTCAGCCCGACCGAGGGGTTGTCGCGGATGCGCTCCAGCCCGTGCCGGACGATGACGCGGTTCTCGTCGCGCAGCGGCACCACATCGGCCACGAGGCCGAGCGCCGCCAGCCCGACCGAATCGAGCAGCACTTGTCGCAGCGCGTCGGGCACCTTCTCGGAGCGCGTCGCGCGCTGGGCCACGGCCCACGCCAGCTTGAACGCGACGCCCGCGCCGGACAGGTCTCCGAACGGGTACGGCTCGACCGCGGGCAACCGCGGGTGAACGAGCACCGCGGCCGGCGGGAGCAGCGGCGCGCCGTCCAGCCCGACCTTCATTTCGTGGTGGTCGGTCACGATCAGTTCGATGCCGACCTCGCGCGCGACTTCGGCCTCCGCGAGACTGGCGATGCCGCAATCGACGCTGATGACGAGCGACACCCCAGAGCGCGCCAGTTCGCGCACGCGCTCGGCGTTGAGGCCGTACCCTTCTGAGAGGCGTAGCGGGACGTGGAACTGCACGTCGGCCCCGAGCTTGTTGAGGACGCGCAGCAGGATCGCGGTGCCGGTCACGCCGTCCACATCGTAATCGCCGTAAACGCAGATGCGGCGCTTCTCGGCGACCGCAGTGACGACGCGCTCGGCGGCGGCGCGGACGCCGGGGAGGGCTAGTGGCGGGTGCAGGCCGCGCAAGTCCGAGTCGAGGAACCGGCGCGCGGCGGGAGCGTCGCTGACCCCGCGGTTGAGGAGCAACTGCGCGACGACGGGCGACACGCGCGCGGCGGCGGCGAGCCGGTTGGCGGCGTCGGGGTCGTTGGGGCGCAGGTGCCACTGTTTTTCAGCGCGAGACACGGCGGCCCTCGTCGCGGGGAAGTTCGACCCCTTCCTTTAGAACAGACGTTCACGCGGACGGCAAGACCAACCCGATGCCGACGCGCCGCGCTCACCCCCCAACGGGCGCCGCGCGGCCGTCGTGCGCGGCGCGCGCTGCGCAACCGGCCCCGGCGCTGTGTGCGGCGCGTGCGGCGCGACCGCACCTTCGCCCTATGGAGTTTCGGCGATTTCTTTCAAGGGTTTCACGAATCCGCCGCGCCCCCGTCGATGCCAAAAGTGCCTTGAGAACGAAACCGTGAAACACCCCCGAAGGAGGGTTGCACCCGTGAACGCCGCGTTCCTGATCATGTCATCGGCCGCACTGGCCGGGGCCGACCCCGCTCCCGCCGCGCCCGCTCCCGCCGCACCGATGGTGGTCAGCGGCTCGGGCTGCAACAACTGTGGCTCGCCGTGCGCGTCGAAGCCCGGCCTGCTGGACAAAATCAAGAGCCGCATTAGCGGCTGGGGCAGCAAGTCACACTCGTGCGGGTGCGCGCCTGCGCCGGCCCCCGCCCCGGCCCCGTGCAACGCCTGCCCGTGCGGCGCGGCCGACCGCCCGAACCTGCTCGACAAGCTGAAGGCCCGCTGGGGTTCCAAGAAGTCGTGCGCCCCGGCCTGCGACCCGTGCGGCGCGGGCCACGCCGCGCCCCCGGCCGGTGGTGGAACCAACCCGCCGAAGGAGATGCCGAAGCCGAAGGACGAGAAGCCGAAGGGCAACTCGGCCAGCGTCCCGCCGCTGCCCGCGGTACCGCCGCTGCCCGGCGCGGGCACCAGCCCGTACTAAGCGCGTACAGGTTTTGACCAGCGCACCCCGGCCGGGCGGCTCGAAAGAGTGGCCTGGCCGGGGTCTTTTTTGTGATTCCGCGCGGTGCGCCGTGCCGCGCCCGTGCCCCCGCATTAGTATTATTCAGGTCGGACACACGCCAACGGGGTAGCACGGATGAACGCGGCATCTCCGGGACCGACCGGGAGCGAACTTGCCAACAAGATCGCCCGGCTGGTCGAGGAGCGGGGCTGGAACCAAGAAGACTTCGCCCGCATTTCGGACCTGAACCGGCACACGTGCCACCAGATTCTGCACGGTGGCCCGAAGCGCGGGCTGCGCAACACCACCGTCAACCAGTGCGCGAAGGCGCTCGGGCTGACCGTGAGCGAGCTGCGCACGCTCCCCCTCGACCGCTTGCTGCCACGGATGCACGGCAAGCCCGCGGCCGACGACGAATCGCTGAAGCTCCTGTACGAGCGCGCCGCGCTCCCGGCGCTGGTCGCGTGGCTCGACCGTAACAAGGACCGCGCCGCCCAACTGCGCCCGGACGAGATTCAGGAACTGCTCGACATGCAAGCCCCCGGCGGCCCGCTCGACAAGGTCGGGGTCGAGAGCTGCGTTGAGATGCTGGAGCGCCGCAGACTACTGATCTGCCGCGTGAAGGAAATCGCCTGCACCGAGTACTTCGACTTCCTCGAACAGTGCGTGAAGCTCATCCACGAGAAGGTGAAGCCCCCCGCCCGCCGCGGGGAGTGAAGGGGCTACCGCGCTCGCCTGCGGCTCGCGGCTAACGGATTACACCAGTACGCCCTTCACGACCTCGCCGTGCACGTTTGTGAGGCGGCGCTTGATGCCGTTGTGGTAGTACGTCAGCTTCTCGTGGTCGATGCCGAGCAGGTGCAGCACGGTGGCGTGGAAGTCGTACCACGCGACCGGGTGCTCCGCGACCTTCCAGCCGATGTCGTCAGTTGCACCGAAGGCCGTGCCCGGCTTCAGGCCCGCGCCCGCGAGCCAGCACGAGAAGGCGTACTTGTTGTGGTCGCGGCCCGTGCCCACCACGTTGCCGGCACTCTGCGCGAACGGCGTGCGGCCGAACTCCGTCGTGAAGATGATGAGCGTGTCCTTCAGCATGTCGCGGTCTTTGAGGTCGCGAAGTAGCGCCGCGACCGGCTGATCGATGCGCTTCGCTTCCGCGCCGTGGTTTTCCTTCACGTTCTCGTGCGCGTCCCAGCTCGTGCGCGGCGAACCGGCAATCGGCCCGCCGCTATAGACCTGCACGAACCGCACGCCCTTCTCGAGCAGCCGCCGCGCGAGCAGGCACCGCCGCCCGCAATCGGCGGTCTTCGGGTCGTCGAACCCGTAAGCGGTTTTCAGCTTCGCCGGCTCCTTGCTCAGATCGCTGACCGCCGGCACCGCGAGTTGCATTTTCGCCGCCAGCGCGTAGCTGTTGATCCGCGCCGCGAGGTCGCTTTCGCCGCCGGCGCGGTCGAGATGCAGCGCGTTGAGCTTGTCGAGCGCCGCGCGCGAGTCCTTCTCCTCCTCCTTCGTAACGGGCTTTTCGGGAAACAGGTCGCGCACCGGCGCATCGCCGCCGCGGAAGACGACGCCCTGATGCTGCGCGGGAAGGAAGCCGTTCGACCAGTTGCTCGCGGCCCCGTTCGCGTCGCCGCGGCCGTCGGGCAGCACGACAAACGCGGGCAGGTCGTCCGCTTCGCTTCCGAGACCGTAGCTGAGCCACGAGCCGAGTGCCGGGTAGCCGTTGAACTGAAACCCGCTGTTCAGCACGAACAGCGCGGGGGTGTGGTTCGCGCTGTCCGCGTGCATCGACCGGATGACGGTGAGGTCGTCGGCCATCGTTGCGACGTGCGGGAACAGTTCCGACACCCACAGCCCGCTCTTGCCGCGCTGCTTGAACTCCCAGTCCGGCTTGCGCAGCAGCCCGACTTGGCCGAAGAACACGTCCGGCTTGCTGTCCGCGCCGAGCGGCTTGCCGTGCCGCTTGGTCAGCTCCGGCTTGTGGTCGAAGCTGTCGATGTGGCTCATCCCGCCGACGAGCGAAATCTGGATCGCGCGCTTCGCCTTCGGCGCGTGGTGCGGCTTCGCGCCGGCGAGTTGTGGCAGAACGGCCAGCGTCCCGAGAGCAGAGCCCGACCACGAGAAAAACGAACGGCGGGATGGCAACATGGCGTCTCACTTGGGGCTGTAGTCGCAGACGGCGTGTTGCGACACCCGGGCGTAGATCATCCGCATCTGGATCTTTTCACTCAATGCGGCGCATTGCGAGAGGAAAATCGCGAACAGTTGGTCGCCGCGGACTTTCTCGCTGGTCAGTTCCTTCAAAGCTTCCTGTTTGATGTGCGTCACCTGCCGCAAGTATGCGCGCAGTTCCTCAGGCTCCGTCACCTCCATTTGCTCCAGTTCAACCGTAAGGGTGCGACCAATGAAGCCGTCAAGTTGTTGTTTCTGCAACTTGTCCGCTTCCGCGGCGATCTGTTCGCGGCGGCGGCGACGCCAACCCCACACCATCAGGCCCGCGGCGAGGACACCGAATAGCCCTTCCTTGGATTTCGAGAGTAGTTCCAGCGCTTGGGAGACTCGCTTGAACGCCGCCGCCGGGTCGTGGTACTTCACTACGCCCCGGTGCATCACGGCGGCGTTGTACTCCTTTGCGGCCTTCGCGGGTAGCAAGCCCGGGTACGAAGCCGGTAGGTTCGTCTCGTAGAGCGTGACGAGACTCTCGCGAACGAGGTCATCGGACGCGTCCGCTTTGGTCACGAGCAGCGCCGTAACCGCGACGGTCCGCACCGGCTTCAGTGGGAGCGGCGTCTTGCCGTGGTAAAGCCCGCTTGGAATGGTGGTCGGCGTGAACCACGGGTGCCGCATCGCCAACCCCCCGGATTTGGAATGTCGAGCAACTCCAGTTCGTCGTTCCGAATCAGTTGTTCGAGTTGCGGGTTCATCCAACCCGTCGTGACGAGTGCGGCGTCGACGTTCTTGTCGGTAGCAATTGACGCGAAATGGATGTCCGATTTCTCGAACGCATTCGCAGGGATGTCGTAGTGGGACAGCACCGTGGCCGAGTTGTGCCGCATGCCGGAACCCTTCAACCCGAGTGCCACTTGGCGCCCGACGAGGTCTGCCGGAGACTTGATGTCGTTCCTCTTGCTCTTGCGCACGAGAAAGTGAAGCGGTTCCGGGAAGAGCGGAGCGACCCCAGCGATTCCGCTGGGAGTCGGCGCGTCCGTCTGAATCAGAGCGAGTTCGACCCCGCCATCGCGCAACAATCCGATGTTTTCCTCGCTGCCCGCCGTCTCAACGACGCGCACGGGTCGCCCCGTGCGCTCCTGCAACCGCTTCGCGTATTGCTCCGCGAAGGTGAAGTACAATCCGTCCTTCTTCCCCGCCGCGATGCGAATCTCCGACGGGAGTGTTTCGCGGGTTGTGTACCACACAACCGCGTAAGTGATGCCGGCGAGCAGCATCACAACGGCGAGCGGCACGAACAGGCGAAGGCGCATGAGTGAGGTTCCCTGGCGGGGATGGTGCAGACAACCTTTCATTCGCCGCGAGGCTTGGAGTATTGCGAACTTGTAAAGGGTACGACTGCATTACTCCACCGTCACAAACTCGTTGCTGTTGAACAGCACCCGGCACAGTGCCTTCAGACCGTGATCGCGCACCAGCTTAGTTGCAATCGCTGCCTCTTCCGCGCGCGGCTCGCGCTGGTACACCAACTGCCATGCGCGAAGCACTTGCTTCTCGACGCCCTCCGCGTCCTTCGCGACCCGGGCCGCGAGCGCGTCGGCCGTGCGCAGCGCGAAGCCGTTGTTCCAGAGCGCGAGTGCCTGCAAGGGCGTTGTGGTGATCGCGCGGCGCGGGGCGGCGGCCGCGGGGTCGGGGCAGTCGAAGGTGTAGAGCAACCCCTGATTCGCGCCGCGCGGCGTGAAGCGGTACACGCTTCGACGGTGGAACTCCGGCCCCACCGGGTCGAACGGCTCGAAGTACGCGGTGCCGTTGAAGTTTCGCTCCTTGTAGTCGCTGAACCCTTTCCCGCCGACCTCCGGGTTCAGCAGGCTGCTGGTCGCGAGCATCGCGTCGCGCACGACTTCGCCCTCGAGTCGGTGTGGTTTGTAGCGCCACAGCAAGCGGTTGTCCGCGTCCTTAGCGCTGCCTTCCTTCCGCGGCGCGGACGATTGGCGATAGGTTGCGCTCGTGACGATGAGCTTGTGCAGCGCCTTGAGGCTGTATTTCTGCCGCGCGAACTCGTTCGCGAGCCAGTCGAGCAGTTCCGGGTGCGAGGGTCGCCCGCCGTTGAAGCCGAGGTCGTTCGGCGTTTCGACGATGCCGGTACCGAGGTGGTAGTGCCAGACGCGGTTGACGATGACGCGCGCGAACAGCGGGTTGTTCGGCGCGGTGATCCACTCCGCGAGTTTGGTGCGGCGCTCGGCGTCGGTGGCGTCGGGCTTCAGGCCGAAGTCCGCCTTCGGGCCAACAACGGCCGCAACGCCCGCGGGCGCGACGACCGCGCCCGGTAGCGCGAGGTCGCCGCGCGCGAGGAACCGCGTAACGCCCGGCGCTTGCGGCACGTTGGCGTAGGCCTTGGTGCTGGTGGCCCGCGCGCGGAGCGCGCTCACGTCCTTTGCAACGGCCTCGTGTTCGGTGCGCAGTTTCGCGCGGGCCGCACGCTGTTCCGGCGTCAGCTTCGCCTCAAGCTCGGCGTCGGTGACGAAACCGCCGCCGGAGGCGAACGAGGCTTCGACCTGCTCCGCCGTCAGCGCACGGTCGTAGAGGCGCGCGACGCTTACCGTGCCCGCGAGCATCCGGTTGCCGCCGGCCGGCTCGTGCCGGCAGCCGAACACGACGACCGTTCTCTCGGCCTTGAATGCGAGCGGGCCGCGCGTGGCGTAGCCTTTGCCGTAGGGCTTGCCGTTGCGGTAGCCGGTAATCGTGCCGTCGTCCGCAAAGGTGATCGCGATATGGACGAACTCCTTCGCCGCGTCCTTCTCCTCGGTACCAGCGAACGACTTGTACCGCAGGAAGCTGTTGCTGCCGGCCATCCACTTCGCCGGCTCGTTCTCGCCGAACACGATGGCGTCGAACTCGAGACCGTCGGCCGTTTGCAGCGAGATCACACCGCCGCCGCGCTGCGTGAGCGAATCGAGCTTCACCCACGATTCGAGTGTTTTCGCCTTGAGATCGAAGGGCAGGGGGGCCGTGCGGAAAAGCCCTTTCCCATCAAGACTCGCACCGGCAGCGGTCAGCTTCGCGCCACCAACGGCGCGAGCATGCAGTTTGCCGATCAGGTCGTCGCCGCTCTTGCGGAAGTCCCACGCCGCGACCGGGGCCGGCGCGACCGCCGCCAGCTTGCCCATGCCCTTCGCGGCCAGCGCCGCCTTGCGCGCCGGCTCCTCGATGGCCGCGAGTTCCTTCGCGAGCGCGTCGAGTCGTTGCGCAAGTTTCACCAGTTCGGCGCTGGCCTTCGCTTCTGCAACGGCGCGCTCGCCGAACCCGACGCCGCCCAGCGCCGCCGCCAGCCGGTAGAAGTCGGTCTGCGAGATCGGGTCGAACTTGTGGTCATGGCACCGGGCGCAGTTCGCGGTGAGGCCGAGGAAGGTTTGCGCGACGCCGCCGACGATGTCTTCGAGTTCGTCCTGACGGGCGACCGCGCGCATCTGGTCGTTGCCGAGAACGGTGTTGTGAACGCCGGCCACGAGGTAGCCCGTGGCGCGGATCGCGTCCGGGTCGCCGGGCTTCAGCACGTCACCGGCCAGTTGCAACCGCGCGAACTGGTCGTAGGGCACGTCGGCGTTGAGCGCGCGAATCACCCAGTCGCGATAGTGGTAGGCGTTCGGCCGCGGGGAGTTGCGCTCGAAGCCGTCCGTCTCCCCATAGCGGACCACGTCGAGCCAGTGCCGCGCCCAGCGCTCGCCGTAGTGCGGGCTGGCGAGCAGCTTATCGACCCGCTTTTCGTAGGCGTCGGCGTCCTTGTCCGCGACGAACGCGGTCACTTCCTCCGGTGTCGGCGGCAGGCCGAGTAGGTCGAAGTACAGCCGACGGATTAGCGTGCGCCGATCCGCTTCCTTTGAGAGTGACAAGGCGTTGTCACCCAACCTAGCGAGGACGAAGTGGTCAATCGGGTTGACGCCCTGCGGCACCGGCGGGCGCTTGACGGGTTGCAGCGCCCACCAGTCGTACCCGGCGCGCGTGGCGGTGGTGTAGCGGAACGGGTCGATGGGGTCGGTGCCCCACTTCGCCCCACTCTCGATCCACTCCTTCAGCAGCTTTTGCTCGGCCGCGGGCAGCGGCTTCTTGGGCGGCATCTCGCCGGCCGCGACGCGCGAATACAGCTCGCTCTCGGCGGGCTTGCCCGGCGCGACGGCGCTGGCCGCGCCCGCTTTGCGCGTGAGGTCGAGTTTGCCCTTCGGCTTCGGCCCGGAGTGACAGTCGGTGCAGTACGACGCCAGCAAGGGCGCGATCTGCTTGTCGAAGTCCGGCGGCGCGGTCGCGGCCGACGACGCGAGCAGCAACAGCGAGGCGATGGAGAGTGAGCGCGGCATGGTGAGATTGTCGCGAATCGTCCGCGCGAAAGCGAGAGGGAAGGTTCCGGGTCGGGCGCGCTCGCCTAGAGTTCACCCAGTGTTGGTTGTGAGTTTGGGGTGCGGGTGCAGGAGCTTGCGGAGCATGGTGGCGATCCAATCGAACAGGTAGGTGACGGCTTTCTTGAGCCGCCACGGGTGGTTCATGAGCGCCTCGCGCAGTGG
>VGZJ01000046.1 GCA_016872595.1 Planctomycetota bacterium | reverse complement strand
ACCGTTCGACCGTGGTCGGGACCTCATCCGGGTGCGAAAATCGTTGCGGACCACCCTTCGCGGGGGTACTTTGTGGCCGCACGGCCGATTTGCGTTTCCAGAGGCGTTCATCTGGGAAAGATCGGCGAAGACATCGTGACCGTGGCCGACAAGTTGCTCGCCGCCGCGGTGTCGGCCGGGGCGACCGACGCGCCCTTGTTCACCACGCCCGCGCAGCCGCAGTTCGGCGGCGGCGGGTTCGGCCCGCAACAGGCGAACCGCGTCGAGTTCTACCGCGCGAACCTCACGGCCTTGCGCCAAGAGGCGATCAAACTCGCCGTGGCCGACGCGCTGGCGAACGCCAAGGTCGCGACCGGGGCCGCGAACATCACCACGAAAGAGATCGTGACCATCACGGACCAAACGCAGAACCAGTTCGGCCCGTTCGGGGTGCAGGGCCAAGCGGCCAACACCGGCCGCGGCGAAGTGCAGGGCGACGCGGAACTGACCGTGACCCTGAGCGTGACGTTCAGCTACTGACGTTTCCGAGGCGCGCGCGCCGGGCGACCCGGCGCGCGCCGAGGGCCGCGCCATGACCGACGGGCCACCCGACCTATCGGGAGCTCCCGCGCCCCCGGCGCGGAAGTGGGCACGGGTTCGCACTAAACCCGTACTGATCGGGATCGCCGCGCTCGCCGTCTGCGCCGCGGTGGGCGCGTACTTCGCGGTTCAGACCGTGCGCGCCAACCGGGCCCTCGCGCGGGCCCACGCGGCGCTCGACCGCCGCGCGTTCGCCGAAGCGTCCGCCCACGCCGAGACCTATCGCGCCCACCGCCCCACGGGCGCGGCGACCTACCTGCTACTGGCCCGCGTCGCCCGCCGGTCCGGGGACGAGGCGGGGGCCGACGCGCACCTGCGCGAGTACGAGAACCGGTACCCACAAGACCCGGAACTCGGCCGCGAGCGCTGGTTCCTGCGCGCCCAACAAGGGGACCCGAGCGCGGTGAACGCCGTCACCAGCGCGGCGCTCGCGAGCGCGGACGCGGCCGACCCGCTCGCCCTCGAGGCGGCCCTGATCGGCGGCACCAAGTTGCTCCGGTCCCAGTTCGCCACAACGGGCGCGCAACTGCACGGCCCCGGCGCGGACCTGCTGGCCCGACTCCTACGGTGCGCGCGGCTGTGGCTCGGCACCCGCACCGGCACGGCCGATCAAGTCGAGGGGCTGGTTTGGCGCGGGCTCCTGTTGGTCTTCGCGAACGACCTCGCCGGGATCGACGACTTCCGGGCCGCCATCGCCCTCGACCCGGACCACATCGCCGCGCGACTCCAACTCGCGTCGGCGATCATCCAGTCCGCACCGCAAGAAGCCCTCGCCCACCTCGAACACGCCCGGCGGCACGCCCCCACAGACCCGGTCGTAGCCCGCGCGCTGGCGCGGGTGTACCTCGACCTCGGCCGGCCGACCGACGCGCGCCCGCTGTTCGCCGAGGTGCTGGCGGCGCGGGCGAACGACGCGGACGCCCTGACCGATTCGGCGCAGGTCGCCGTGGACACCGGGCAGTACGCCGAGGCCGAGCGGCTGCTGACCCGCGCGATCGCGCTCGCCCCGGAGTACCCGCGCCCGCTGGTCGTGCTCGCCTTGTGCCTGCGCGCCGCCGGGCGCGCGGACGAAGCGAAGGCCCAACAGGACAAGTTCGAGCGCCTGATCGAGCGGCTCCAGACCCGCGCCGCACCGCCGCCGCGCTAACCGGCCCACCCCCCGAACTCGCGTCCCCCTTCATGAGCGATACACGCACGCCGTCGCGGTGGCCCGTCCGCCTGTTGGTCGTTGCCCTGATCGGGGGCGCGGCGGCGCTCGGCTGGTGGACGACCGCCTCCGCGCCCACCGAGCCGGAGGTGCCCCCCGCGTTCCGCCCCGCGCCCAAAGCGCCCGCGCCCCCGGCCGGGCCGGACTCGCCCGCGTGGTTCCGCAACGTCACCCCGAACAGCGGACTCGCCTTCACGTACCGCACCGGCGCGGAGTCCGGACACGCCACCCTCCTCGAATCGCTCGGCGGCGGGGTCGCGTTCCTCGACTTCGACGGCGACGGCCGGCTCGACGTGTTCCTCGCCGGCGGCGGGTACTTCACCGGCCCCGGCGGGCGAACGATCAAGGGCCACCCGTGCAAACTGTACCGCAACCGCGGCGATTTCCGGTTCGAGGACGCGACCGCGAAGGCCGGCCTCGACAAGGTGGACTGGTGGTACACGCACGGCGCGGCCGTGGCCGATTACGACCGCGACGGCTGGCCCGACCTCGTCGTCACCGGCTACGGGCAAATCGCGCTGTTCCACAACGAACCGGACGGCGCGGGGGGCCGCAGGTTCACCGACGTGACCGAGGCTCTCGGCCTCCGGGCCGATTCGTGGAGCACCAGCGCGGGCTGGGCCGACCTCAACGGCGACGGGTTCCCGGACCTGTACGTGTGCCGGTACGCCGACTGGTCGTTCGACAACCACCCCATGTGCCCGCCGCAGTCCCCGAACCGCGGGGTCCGCGACATCTGCCCGCCAAGCGTGTTCAAGCCCGTGCCGCACGCCGTGTTCCAGAACAACAAGGGCACCGGGTTCACCCGCTGGGCCGAGATCGAGGCCCGCGCGAAGGGGCACGGGCTGGGCGTCCTCGCGGTCGATGTGAACGACGACGCGCGCCCCGACCTATACGTCGCCAACGACACCGACAACAACCTGTTGTTTCTGAACCGCGGCGGGCGCTTCGAGGAGGTCGCACTGTCGGCCGGGGTCGCCGCGGACGAGGGCGGCAAGCCCAACGGCAGCATGGGAACCGACGCCGCCGACTTCGACGGCACCGGCCGCCCGTCGCTGTGGGTCACGAACTTCCAGAACGAGTTGCACGCCCTGTACCGCAACCTCGGCGGCGGGTCGTTCCTGCACCACACCCGAACCGCGGGCATCGGCGTCCTCGGCCAGCACCTCGTCGGGTTCGGTACCGCGTTCGTCGACGGCGACGGCGACGGTTGGGAAGACCTGTTCTTCGTGAACGGGCACGTGTACCACACGCTCCCCGACGAGATGCGGTTGCAGCGCCCGTTCGTGCTGCGGAACGTCGAGCGACAGGGCCGCCGCCAGTTCGTCGAAGCCGGAACCCGCGGCGAGCCGTTCTTCCAAGTTCCGACCCTCGGCCGCGGGCTGGCGATCGGCGACCTCGACAACGACGGCCGCCCCGATGTCGTCGTCGTCCACAGCAACGCCCCGGTCGTCGTGCTGCGGAACGTCGCCGCCGAACACTCCCCGGCGAACTGGTGCGGGGTGAAGTTGAGCGGGAAGAACGGGCGCGACGTGGTCGGCAGCACGGTCGTACTCGAAACCGGCGCGCGCGCGCTCACGCGGTTCGCCAAAGGCGGCGGGAGCTACTTGTCCGCCAGCGACCCGCGCCTGCTGTTCGGCTTGGGCGACGCGACGCAGGTCCGCCGCGTCACAGTGAAGTGGTCGTGGGGCAAAACGGAAACGTGGACGAACCTCGAACCGGGCGCGTACTGGGAACTGCGCGAGGGCGACCCGACCGCGCGCAAGGTCGCGGTCCCGAAGCCGTAGGCACTCACTTCAACTCGCGCACGCGCTCCACGCCGGTCGCCCCGACCAGCCCCGCGCACAGCGACACCGGCTTTTGCGCCGGCGCGAGCACCGGCCGCAGCGCCGCGGCGCTCAGGTCGTCGGCGTCGGTCAGCAGCAGGATCACGTCGGGTCGGAAGCCGACCGCGGCGCGGAGCGCGTCGCGGTGGTTGCTCGCGCCGCGGGGTTCGAGGGCCGCGAGCGCGTCGGCCGCGGCGCGCACGTTGGCCACGGTCGCGGGGAGCGCCGCCCCGTCCGACATCAGCAGCGGCTTCGCGCCCCCGGCGTACACGATCACCTGAAACCGCACGGTCGCCGGTTGCTGCTCAAGGGTGGCGACGAGCGCGGCGCGGGCCGCGTCGAACTTGCCGCCCGCGCCCATGCTGCCGGAGCAATCGAGAACGTACACAACCACCTGCGCCGGTGCGAGCGCGCCGTGAATGGCCCGCGGCCCGACAGCCGGTTGCGGCTTCGCCGGTGCCGCGCTCGTCCGGCGAATGAGCGCCGTCAGTTCCGCCGACAGCGCGTTGGGCACCGCGCGCGGAGCCACCAGCGGCGGGCCGACGGGCTGCTCACTCGCACCAGCGCGCTGAACCTGCGCATCAGTGTGCCGCGTGACCTTCGGCGCTTCTGGTGGCTCTGGCTGTCTCTTCTCTTCCGCCGCTTGCGGCTTCGCGAGTGGCGGCGCGACCTCAACCACAACCTCCGCCGGCAGCGTCATACGCACGTGTGGTTCGGCGCGCGTGTCGATGCCCGCCCGCGCCGGTTTGCGCGCGTCGCCGGCGCGCAGCAGCGCGAACAGCGCGCACGCGACCGCGGCGTGAAGGGCAACCGACCCCCACACCGCCCGGCGGAACCCGGCACCTGAGCGCGACTTCATGGCGCGGGGCATACCGAATCGCGCCGGAAAATGGAAGCCCGCGAGCGTTAGATTTGTGCGGCCTCGCGGAAGCCGGTTTCGCCCAGCCACCACGCCCGCACCTCCGGCTCCGCCCCCGCGAGGCCCACGATCACGTGAACGACCGATTCGCCGTAGGTGTTGTCTCCGAGGTCTCGCGCGCTCGGCACCGCGGCGCTGGTCGGGTGCGAGTGGTAGATCGCCAGCAACTCCGTTCCGCCGGCCCGCATCGCGCGGAACGCGGCGAGCATGTCGCGCGGGTTGGTGGCGTAGCGCGTCGCGCTCGCCACGTCGTTGGCGACGGCGTAGCGCTCGGTTACGACGCCGACGCCGTCGGCGATGTGACCCGCGAGCAGCCCGCAGCACTCGACCGGCGCTTCGGAGAGTGCGTGCGCGACCAGCGCGGCGCGAACCGCGGCCGGTACCAGCAGATGGGTGAACGGGGCCATTTTCGTACTGTATCGCGTAACGACGCACACACACAAAGGAACCCCATGACGACCGTGAACGACCTCAAGGGCCAGACCGTCGCGTTCGCCGCGAGCGGCGGCCTCGACTCCTGCACCGTGACCAAGTGGCTCACCGAAAACGGCGTGAAAGTCGTCTGCTTCACCGCGGACATCGCCCAACCGGACGAGGCCAACTTCGACGAGATCGAACAGCGCATGCGCGCGTGCGGCGCGGCCGACTACGTCGCGATTCCGCTGCACGAGATGATCGCCGAAAGCGGCCTCGAAGTGATCCAGTTCCAAGCGAAGTACGAGGGCAACTACTGGAACACGACCGGGATCGGGCGGCACGTCATCGTCGCCGGGATGATCCCCGAAATGCGGAAGCGCGGCGCGACGGTCCTTTCGCACGGCGCGACCGGGCGCGGCAACGATCAGGTCCGCTTCCAGCTCTGCACGAACATGCTGGCCCCGGAGTTCACGGTGTACGCCCCGTGGCGCGACCGCGAGTTCCTCAAGAAGTTCCCCGGCCGCTCGGAGATGATCGACTACTGCAACGGCCACAAGTTGCCCATCAAGGCCAGCAAGAACGCGCCGTACAGCACCGACGCGAACCTGCTCGGCCTGACGCACGAGGCCGGCAAGCTCGAACACCTGACCACGGAGCCGTGGTTCGTGACCCCGGGCATGGGCGTGCTGCCGAAGGACGCGCCCGACGCGCCGGAGAGCGTCCGCGTGCGGTTCGAGAAGGGCCGCCCGGTCGCGCTCAACGGCAAGCCGACGACCGCGTTTCAGGCCATTCAGCAGGCGAACGCGCTCGGCGGCAAGCACGCGGTGGGTATCGCGACGCACCTCGTCGAGAACCGCTTCGTCGGCATCAAGAGCCGCGGCGTGTACGAAGCGCCCGGCATGGAACTCCTCGGCACGGCCTACGCCTACCTGCTGCAACTGATCCTCGACCGCCGCAGCCGCGAGCTGTTCGACCAACTGTCGTTGTTCGTCGCGAAGCAGATCTATCAGGGCTACGGGTTCGACCTCGCGACGCACATGGCCCGCGCCGCGCTCGCCCCGATCACCGCGGTCGCCACCGGCACCATCAAGCTGAAGCTGTACAAGGGCCGGGCCGAGTTCGAGGCCGCGGACGACGTGCCGCACCAGATGTACAGCGAGGCCAACGCCAGCATGGAGGCCATCGGCAAGTTCGACCATGCCGACAGCGAGGGGTTCCTGCGCGTGCTGCAGGTGAGCGCGCGGGCGCTGGCCGCGAACGGCCACGTCACGGCCCCGACGTGGGCGGCGCGCTAGTGGCCAGCGCCATCAAACTCGTCGTGTTCGACTGGGCCGGCACGACGATTGATTTCGGGTGCCGCGCGCCGGCGGGGGCGTTCGTGGCCGCGTTCGCGACGAGGGGCGTCGAGGTGACGCTGCCCGAGGCGCGCGCGCCGATGGGCCTGCACAAGAAGGACCACATCCGCGCGATGCTGCGCGCCGAAAGTGTCGGGGCGAAGTGGAAGGCCGCGACCGGGCGCGACTGGACCGAGGCCGACGTTGCGGCGCTGTACGCCGACGTGACGCCGCGCCAGATCGAGGCCGCGGCGACGTACAGCGAGCTGATTCCCGGTGTCGTCGCCACGGTGAGCGAGCTGCGGCGGCGCGGGGTGAAGGTCGCCGCGACCACCGGCTACTTCCGCGCCGCGGCCGACGCGGTGCTGACCGCCGCGAAGCGCCAAGGCTACGAACCGGACTTCAACATCTGCGCCGACGACGTGCCCGCGGGCCGCCCGGCCCCGTGGATGATCTTCCGCTGTATGGAAGCGCTGAACGTGTACCCGCCGGCCGCCGTGCTGAAGGTGGGCGACACGGTCATCGACATCGAGGACGGCCGCAACGCCGGGTGCTGGAGCGCGGGCGTCGTCGATTCGAGCAACGAGATGGGCCTGAGCGCGGCGGGACTGAGCGCGCTCGCGCCGGCCGACCTGACCGCGCGCCGCGCGGAAGTACACGCGCGGTACTGCGCCGCCGGCGCGCACGCCGTGATTGAGAGTGTTGCCGACGTGCCGCAGTTGGTGAGCGCGCTCGGTGACAGGTTGTCGGCCGGCGAGCGCCCGTGAGCGCGCGGTTCGTATCATCTCTGAATGCCTGAAAACTTCTGGCTTTTTGCGTTCCTGTGCGCGTGCGCGTTCTTCGCCGGGGTGCTGAACTCCGTCGCGGGCGGCGGCACGCTCCTCACGTTCCCGGCGCTGGCCGCGGCGCTCGGTTCGCCGGCGCTCGCCAACGGCACGAGCACCGTCGCGCTCTTACCGGGGTCGTTCGCCGGCGCGCTCGGCTACCGCAAGGAACTGTGGGAGTGCCGGCGGTTCGTCGCGCGCATGCTGTTGCCCAGCGTCGCCGGCGGGTTCCTCGGCGCGTGGCTCGTGGGCAAGGACCAAGACGCCTTCGCGAAGTTGGTGCCGTGGCTCATCCTCACGGCGGCGCTGCTGTTCGTGGTGCAGGCGCCTCTGTCGGCGTGGGTGAAGCGCCGGGCCGCGGCCGATGGAGCGAACCCGGACCACCACCAACCCGGCGCGCTCACGCAGTCGCTGGTGATCGCGTTCCAGTTCCTCGTCGCCGTGTACGGCGGGTACTTCGGCGCGGGCATCGGCATCCTGATGCTGAGCGCGCTCGGGTTCATGGGCGTGGGCGACATCCACCGCATGAACGCGGTGAAGACGTTCCTCGCGGCCTCGATCAACGCCGCGAGCGTCGTGGTGTTCGTACGGGACGACTTGGTGCGGTGGAACTACGCGCTGCCGATGATGGGGGCCGCGATTGCCGGCGGGTACCTCGGGGCGCGGGTGGCGCGGCGGCTGCCGGCGCGGTACGTCCGCTACGCGGTCATCGTCATCGGGTTCGGGCTGGCCGCGTACTACTTCCTCAAGCAGTACCTTCTGAACTGAGCGCGCGCTCGGCGAGCCACGTCCCGGCGAACATGCCGGCCAGCATGCCCGCGGTCATGGCGGCGAAGCTCACGGCGACCGCGGCGCGTGCGTCCGGGGGCGCGAGCCGCGCGGCCCACGCCCCGCCCGCGAGCATCCCCAGCACCATACCCGCGTTGCCGCCCGTGTACATCGCGACCGAGTGACACCGCGTTGTCACCGGTGCGCGGCCGATCCACCGCATCGCGACGTTCGCGCCGAGCAGCATCCCGACCCACATCCACGGTTGCATCGAGGTCGCGCACGCGCAGTGCCCGCACGCCGGCGGCGCGAACCCGCTGTCGGCGTACCAGCCGAGCAGCATGCCGAAGTTGCCGAGTGTGAGCATGCCGAAGGCCATGTCGGGCCAGTGCGGGACCGGCCCCCGGTGCCACGCATACGCGAGCGCCGCACCGACCAGTGCGAACGCCAGCGGCACGACCGCCGGCAGCGCGGGAACGAGCAGCACGAGCAACACACCCTGTAGCGCGAAGGCAAGGAAGTGCGCGAGGGAAGAACCTAACCCCCCAATCCCGAAGAAACCCACCCCCCCGACCCCCCTCCCTTCAGGGAGTGGGGGGGCAGACATCGGCGCGAGGGAAACGTCGCCGGCGCGCGAAGGCTCTATCTCCCCCCTCCCTTCAGGGAGGGGGGTCGGTTTCTTCGCCTCGTGCGCGCGCGTCGCGGAGAACAGCACGCTCGCGCTCGACACCACCATGAGCAGCGCCGCGACCACCGGGTGAAGCGCGCCGCACGCGGCGAGCGCGACGCCGACGAGGTTGTACGCGACCGCGCGGGCGAGGTTGCGGCGCACGGCGCGCACGGCGGCCCGGCTCTGCTCCACGGCCCACGGGAGCGCGCGCAGATCCGGCGTGTACAGCGTGACCGGGGCCGCGCCCACGGCGAGGTCTGTGCCGCTGGAGAGCGCGACGCCGACGTGCGCCGCGGCCAGCGCGCCGGCGTCGTTGATCCCGTCGCCCACGAACAGCGCGCGCGTGCCTTCGACAGCGGCGCGCTTGTCGTCCGGGGTGAGGTGCCCGCGGGCCGGCACGCCGAGGGCCGCGGCGCGGGCGGGCGCGTCGCCGCTCAGCACTTCGACCGGCATTCCGAGGCGCGCGAAGTGCGCGAGCGCGTCCGGCGCGGACGCGCGCACCCGCTCGGTCAGGGTCGCACGCGCGACGAGCGCGCCGTTGAGGGTGACGAGGATGAGCTTCGCGCTCGCATTCGCGCTCGCCCGCGGCTCGCAGCTAACGGGGCAAAGCCAGTCACTCGTTCCAATGTTGATCTCGTGTCGCGCCCCAGTTGTCTCTTCCAACTCCGCCGCCACGCCGCAGCCGGGGACGGCCACGACCGACCGCACGCGCGGTTCCGCGCCGGGCGCGAACGGCCGCGGTAGCTCCGCGAACGGCCGCGCCACCGGGTGCGCGCTCTGCGCCTGCACCAGCGACAGCCAGCCCAGAAGCGTCGCGCGGTCGAGGGCCGGCGCGACCACTTCGACATCGACGAGCGCGAAGCGGTCCTCGGTCAGCGTGCCGGTTTTGTCGAAGTACGCGCGCTCCGCGGTCGCCAGTTTCTCGATGGCGTCGCCGCCGCGGACGATCACGCCGCGCTCGGCGAGGCGCGCGAGCGCCGACCAGATCACGACCGGCGTGGCGAGGCCGATGGCGCACGGGCACGCCACGAGCAGCACCGACATCGCGTGCAACAGGCCGGTTTCCCAGCCGTCGGCGCGGGTCCAATAGGCGAACGTGGCGAGCGCGACGCCCGCGACCAGTGGGAGGAACCACCGACCTAAGCGGTCGGCGCGCGCTTGCAACGAGAGGGGCGCGGCACGCGCGGCGGCGACCGCGGCGAGGAGCCGGTCCACTTGGCGCTCGGTGCCGCGCGCGGTGGCCGTGACGCGGAAGGTGGCGTCGCAGCTCGCGCTGCCGGCGAGGACGCGGTCGCCGGGCCGCCGCACCACGGCGAACGGCTCACCGGTCACGGCCGCTTCCGCCACGAACCCGACGCCCGCGCGGATCACGCCGTCGACGGCGATGGTCTCACCGGCGTACACCTCGACCACGTCGCCGGGGTTGACCTCGGCCACGGGCGCGGTGCGCGTGCGCCCGGCGGCGTCCACGACGCGGCACAGGCACAGGCCGTCGCCCCACGCGCGGGCGCGGGCCAGCGCGGTGTCGCGCGCCCGCGCGCCGACGAGCTTTCCGACCGTGTAGACGACGAGCAGGACCGAAACGACTTCGTAGTAGAGCTTCCCGCGGCCGGTGTGGTGCGCTTGCAGGGAGGCCGCGAGCGCGCCGGTCGCGGTGAGGAGGAAGAGCGCTTCGATGGTGAGCCGGCCGCGGCGCAGTTCGGAATACGCGGCGCGCGCCAGTGGCCCGCCGAGCAAGACCGCGACGAGCGCCGTGCCCGCGAGCATCAGCCATTGCGTGAGCGCGCGGGCCGCGGGCGGTACGTCGTCGTGCAGGTTCAGCGCGAGGCCGAAGATCATCGACTGGCCGGCGACGAGCACACCGAGGCCGAGGCGCAGCCCGGTACCGGCGCGCTTCGGGGCACACTCAGGGCCGCACAGTTGTTCGCCGCGGTCGAGGCACCCGAAGCAGCAGTACGCCGCGGCCCCGCGGCCCGCGTACCCGCTCCCGATGATCGGCCCGCGGCAGTAGGAACAGGTGGACATGGGGTGATGTGGATCGCGGTCGAGCGAGGTTTTGCGAGCGAGGCCCGACGGCCAATGTGCGGAACGTATCTGCCGAGTGCGGTCTTCCGCCCTGAAGGGGCGGGCTTCCTTAGCCCCGGCCAACGGCCGGGGTGCTCGGTGTTTGGGTATTGCGTCCTGTAGGGACGCGCTAACGTAGCGCGTCCCTACAGGACGCGAGGAAGGAACCCGCTTCTCCCCGGCCGTTGGCCGGGGCTAAGGAAGCCCGCCCCTTCAGGGCGGAAGACCGCACTCGGCAGATACGTTCCGCACATTGGCCGTCGGGCCTCGCTCGCAAAGCCTCGCTCGACCGCGACCTACTTCTTCAGGTCCGGTTCGGTCACCTTCAGCAGCTCGTCGGCGGTGTACGGCGCGGTGCCGTTGGCCTTGCGTGCGCCCTCCTTCGCGCGGGCGGCCTTGACCTCGTCCGCGGTCACGGCGGGCTTGGCGTTGTCCTTGTCGCCCTCGTTGCCGAAGCTGTTGCGGATGTACGTGATGAGGCCGGCGATCTGGTAGTCGCGCAGCTCCGCGCCGCGCGCCGGCATCAGGTCGTTGTAGGTCGTGCCCTGCACGAGGATGGGGCCTTTGACTCCGTACAGCAGGATGCGCGACAGGCGCGCGGGCGAGGCCTTGTCGCCCACCACCCACTCGGACGCGGCCAGTGGCGGGTACTTGCCCGGCTGCTCCTTCAGCCCCTTGCCGTCGGTGCCGTGACAGCCGACGCACAGCGCGATGTACTTCTGCTCGCCGACGCTCTTGAGTTCGTCGCGGGTCTTGGGGTTCGGCTCGGGGCCGGCGGTCGCGGGCGGGGCCACGTCCTTGAGGTCGGCGCGGTCGTACACGTCGGCCCGAAAGTCCGCGGTGTACGAGCCGATGTAGTACCCGCCCCACGCGAGCAGCCCGCCGCACACGACGGCGACCCAGAACGGCACCGGCTCGAACCCGTCGCGCGGCTCGGCCTGCTCGCGCATCACGGCCTCGTGGAGCGCCTGAACGGAGTCGCCCGCGCCGGGTTCGTCGGGCGCGTCGTCGCCCACGCCGTCCGCGGGGAGCAGGCGGTTCCGGGCCTCGGGGTCCGCGTTGGGGTCGCTCATTCCTTCGCCTCCGGCAGCGGCACTTCGGCTTTCCGAAGGGCAAGCAAATACGCGACCAGCGCGTCGCCGTCCGCGTTCGGGACCACTTGGTAATCTTCTTCGGGCGTCGTCAGCCAGTAGTCGAGCAGTTGCTTTTTGCCCTCGGCCGAGGCGGGGTCGAGGCCGACTTGCGCGGCCAGCGCCGGGCCTTGTGCGGCGAGGAGCGCGTCCCATTCTTTCGCGCTCGGCTTCCAGCGGTAGCCGGGGTTCACGGTCCACTCGCGGCCCAGTGACAGCGCCTTGTCGCTCCGCGAGCCGACCACCTTCTCGCGCGTGTAGAAGAAGGCGAACGACGGCATGATGCTCCACGCGTTCGCGCTGCGCGGGTTCAGCAGGTGCGTGTGGTGCCACGGGGCCGACGGGTTCCGCACGCCGATGTTGGCGAGGTCCGGGCCGGTGCGCATGGTGCCGAGCATCGTGGGGTTGTCGTAGATGTAGTCGCGCGACACGGTGCGGCGCTGGCCGTAGCTGCGGCGGATGTCCGCGCCGGTGCGCTGCTCGCCGTTGGCGTCCCACCAGTTGCCGAACCGCTCGCTGCGCACCTGTTGCGTGTGGCAGTACATGCACCCGTTGTTCTGGTACACCTTCTGGCCCGCCAGCGCCAGCCCTTGCAGCGGCACCGGGTACGGGTCGTCGGTCTCGTCCTTTTGGTACGGCTTCTCGCCGCCCAGTTGCCAGAACGGGAACAGCACGAGGCCGAGCCAGCTCGACGAAAACGTGAGCAGCGCGCCGAGGAAGATGACCATCCCGCGATCCATGACAAGGCTCCGAAGAAACCTAACCCCCCGGCTCCACGAAGAACGTCGGGCCGCCGCTGCGCCGCTTGCCCCAGCCGGCGAGGTTCATGATGAACGAGACCGCGAACGCGAGGTGCCCGACCGTGAGCAGCACGCCCGCGACCGAGCGCGTGAACAGGTACGGCAGCAGGTACGTGACGATCTTCCCGAACGGCACGTCCGGGTTGTTCATCATCCGACCCTGCCACCAGCCGCCGATGGACAGCGCCACGAAGTACACCGTGATGCCCACCGCGGCGCACCAGAAGTGGACGCGGATCAGCAGCGGGCTGGCCCACTCGCGCCCGGTCAGCCGCGGGATCATGTAGTAGAAGAGGCCGAAGTAGATCATCGTCACGAACCCGTACGCGCCGAGGTGCGCGTGGGCCACGGTGTAGTGCGTGAAGTGCGCCACCTCGCTGAAGTCTTTGAGCGCCTCGAACGACCCTTGCACGCTCACCGCGGTATAGGCGATGGCCCCGAACACGGTGAACCGCAGCGCCGGGCTGTACCGCAAGCGGTGGAAGTGCCCGCGCATCGTCATGTGGTGGTTGATCGCCACCGCGAGCACGGGGATCAGCATCATCATGCTGCCCACGGTGCTGGCGCTCGCGAGCCAGCCGGGGATCGGCCCGCCGATCAGGTGGTGCATCCCGGCCCACGAGTAGAACAGCGCCAGCGCCCAGAACCCGATGATGCTGAGGTAATAGCTGTGAATGGGCCGGCCGATGATCTTGGGGATCAGATAGTAGGCCGTGCCCACCGCGACCGGGGTGAACCACAGGCCCAGCGTGTTGTGCCCGAACCACCAGTTCACGATGGGCTGCACCACGCCGGTCGCGGGGGCCCAGAAGATCATGAACACGGTGACGAGGTACATCCACGGGAACCAGAACACCGCGCCGAGGATGTACCACTGCGTGACGTACACGTGCGGTTCGCGGCGGCGGCGGAACACCGCGACCACCCACGCCACGACAATGCCGAGCGCCGCGATGAAGAACGGCGGGGCGTACCGCGGCGCGTCGAGCCACTCGACCGATTGGCCGTCGCCGAAGATGATGCCGAACACCGCGAGGAGCGTGCCGACGTTCCACAGCGCGCACGCGAGGTACAGGATCTTCGGGTAGATGAGTTCGGCGCGCGACAGCCGGCACATCTGCCACAGCGCCGCGGCCACGGTCGCCAGCGACGCCCACCCGATGCCGACCGCTTGCAGGTGCGCCATGCGGACGCGGCCGAACGTGAGTTCCGCGCTGCCGGTGAGGAAGTACGGGCTGTGCAGCTTGATCGAGGCGATGAGGGCCAGCACCGACCCCATGAGGAGCCAGAACACGGCGCTCACCGCGAACGCCAGCACCGGCCCGCGGCACGACGCGTCGATGGCGGCGCGCTCCGCCGCGGACCGCGCGCGGTTGGCTTCGAGCATCTCGGACGTGAGCGGAGCGGGCATGGTGCGGCGTCAGTGGGGTGCGGAATTACGGGCGGGGCGCGGGTTCACCGGGGAAGGCGTCGGTCGGTTCGCCGGGCGGCTCGTCGGGGCCGAAGATCGACTGCGACCCGTGTTGGAAGTTCTCGAACTGGCCGCTCTTGAACGCCCAGCCCAGCGCCAGCGCCGCCGCGCCGCCGAACAGCACGATGGACCCGATCACGGTCAGGAACAGGGCCAGATCAACGGCGCTCACGGCTGCTCCTCGTGGTTAGCTGTTAGTTGTTAGCTGTTAGCTGTTCACTTCTTCACCGGCGCTTCGGGCTTCGGGAACGGCAACTTGTCGTTCGGTCCCTTCAGCGTGCCCATCAGCTTGCCGTGGGCCTCGGCCAGCGACATCTGCGCGCCGACGCCGTCGAGTGCGGCGGCGTTGCGGGCCTTGACCTCGTCGAGCTTCGCGGCGGCGTCCGGTTTCGGCTCCGCGGCCTTCGTGTCGGCGGTTTCCGGCTTCGGTTGCTCCAGCGGGTTCTGCTTCTGCGTCGCCAGCCACATCAGGCCGAGGAACACGAACAGCACGCCCACCGCCGCGAACACGGTGACGAACGGGAAGCCCTTCGGCGCGGGTTCGGTGGGTGTCATGGCGTCTCGTTCTCGTAGCCGAGGGTCTCGCTCAGGCGGGCGTCGCGGATCGGGATCAGCGGTACTTTCAGGAAGCCCCACGCGGTCGCGCCGATGAGTACGCCGAGCATAAACACCGGGGCCGCGAAGTCGAGCCAGTGCAGGTGGACCGTGTCGTTGTGCAGCACGGGCATGATCTGCCAGTAGAGATCATATGCGTGCATCACCAGAATCCACGCGCTCGCGACCGCCAGCCAGAACGGGCTGCGCTTGTGCGCCCGCGGCAGCAGCAGGAAGAACGGCACCACGAAGTACAGGACCGGGAGCAGGATGCTGAGTGCGTACCAGCTCCCGTTGCGGCGCAGCAGGTAGAACTGCGTCTCCTCCGGCATGTTGCCGTACCAGATGAGGAAGTACTGCGAGAACGCGATGTACGTCCAGAACACCGTGAACCCGAACATGATCTTCGCCACGTCGTGCAGGTGCTCCATCGTGATCGTGTTCCGCAGGTGCCCCGCGGCGCGGAGGGCCAGCACGACCAGCACGACCATCGACAGCGACCCGCGAATGCCACCGGCCCAGAAGTACACACCGTAAATGGTGCTGAACCACGAGTACTGTAGGCTCATCAGGATGTCGAACGCGAAGAACGTCGAGGTCAGCGCCAGCAGCGCGACGCCGGACGGTGCCCACCACTGCATCTTGCGCGTGAGCGCGATACCGCCGACGGCGTCCTGCTTCGCGGACCAGCGCCGCATCAGCGCGGAGTACGTGAGCCATACGGCGAAGTAGAGCGCGAGCCGCGCGAGTAGGAACGGCGTGGCGAAGTACGCGTGCTTGACGTGCCACAGGTGTTTCAGGTGCCCCTCGGTCGGCTCCGGGCCGTGAACGAAGGCGTACCACGAGTGCAGGTTCCCGGTGAACGTGCCGATCAGCACCGGCACGAACAGCACGCTCAGCGGCAGCAGGGCGCGCGTCATGTTCTCGAACACGCGGCGCAGGCCGACCGACCAGCCGGCGTCGGCGACGTGGTGGATCAGCGTCCAGAACAGCGCGCCCAGCGCGATGTCGAGCGCGAGGACGTAGCCGAACAGGTACGAGTGGTAGAACTGCTTGGGGTTCGCCAGCGCGCCGATCACCAGCATCGCGCCGGTGCCGAGCAGCACCGCGAACAGCACGCGCGCGCCGCCCGCGACCGCGCTCGCCGGCAGCGGCGCGGCGCTGTCCGGCAGCCCGGCGGGGTACGTCAGCGCGGTCGGTTCGCTTGCGGTCACTTCCCACTCCCGTAGGCAAACTGCAGCTCGCGCACGTAGGCGACGATGGCCCAGCGGTCGAGCGCGTCCCTGATCTGGTGGCCGTAGCCGGGCATGGTGCCGCGGCCGTTGCTCACGGTGTCGAACAGCATGCCGTCCGGTTGCGTCTGGATCGTGATGTCGAGTACGTTCTTCGGCGGTGCGCTCAGGCCGTACGCGCCGACGATGCCGTAGGCGACTTCGCCGGTGCCGCCGCGCCCGCTGGTGCCGTGGCACACCGCGCAGTGGCGGTTGAACTGCACCTGCCCGCGCTTGAACAGCGGTTCCCAGCCGCCCGCGCGCTCGACCGCGGCCGGCGGGACGTGGTTCACCCAGTAGCCCTCGCCGACCAGCTTCCCGCCCTCCCACTTGGGCTTCGCCGGAACGTCCGCGCCGTTGACGTTCTCCTTCGCGCTCGCGTCGGCGATGCCGAAGTAGTACCGCTTGTCGGCCTTCAGGAAGTCCGGGTTCGGGGCGGAGTGGGCGCCGGCGTCCGCGGTGTAGTCGGTGCCGTCGAACGGGACCGTGTCGGCCGGCGGGAGCCGGCTGCTGCGCCCGTCCGCGAAGTACTTGCTCTGCCCCTGCGCGGTGTACTTGGCCTGATACTTCATGTCGAGGAAGAAGTGCCACGGGCGCGCGTCGCTCTTCTGCCCGCGGAACCCGAGCGCCGCGACCGCCACCGCGAACGTGCCGAGCAGCGCCGTGAACATGTACAGGTACGACATGACGCGGCCGCGCTTGCCGCGCCACGCCGCGAACAGCGTGACCAGCAACACCAGCGCCGCCGCGCCGAGGACGGCGAGCACAACGGCGTTCATGAACAGGGTTGCGTCGAGTGAGTACATCGGTGCCTCGAAGAATCTAACCCCGCGGCCCCCTTCCCTTCAGGGAAGGGGGAGTCAGAGTGCTGGCTTTGTCTTTCTCCCCCTTCCCTCTTCGGGAAGGGGGTTGGGGGGTTAGGTTACGCCTCCACCACCGCCACGTGCTTCCCGCCAATCGACTCCAAGAACGCGCGCGTCTCGTCTGCCGAGAACTTGGGGTCGCGCGCCTCGATACTGAGGAAGAACCCGGCCTGCGTGCTGCGGTTGAACGTCGGGTGGCTGTCGAGCGGGTGGAAGAACTTCGGTAGCCCGCACAGACCGATCAGGCTGAACAGCGTGAACAGCCCCGCGAACAGGATCGTCATCTCGAACATCACCGGCACGAACGCCTCCCACGAGCGGTATTCCTTCCCGCCCACGATGGTCGGGTAGTAATACGCCATGAGGTAGAAGACGAGCGTGACCGCGCTCGCGAGGCCGGTCAGCCCGCCGGCGAGCGTGAACAGCGGCAGTCGGCTGCGCGTGCGGCCGATGGCTTCCTTCATGCCGTGGACGTAGAACGGCGTCCACGCATCGACGCGCCCGTACCCCGCGGCCACGGTCTTCTTCGCCGCGTCGAGAAGTTGCTCGCCGTTGGCGAACTCGGCGACCGCGCCCCAGAGCGTGCCGTCGCTGCCCGGCGTGCGCACGAGCGCCGGCACCGGCTCCGGGTGCGACCTCACTTCCGTCAGCGGGCGCGACGGCGGCCCCATCGCCGCCGCGAGCGCGTGATCCGCGGTCGGGTACTCGCCGTTCTCGCCCTTCAGGTACTGGCCGTCCGGCACATAGTGGTAGTGCGGGTTCGCCATCGGCAGCACGCCCTTCACTTCCGCAACTGCCACCATCGGCAACAGCCGGATGAACAGCAGCGTGAACGTGAAGAACAGGCCGAAGTCGCCGATCATCTGCAGCCAATCCACCCACGTGGGGTGGAACTGCCCCCACGAACCGGGCAGGAAGTCGTGGTGCAGCGACTGCACGATGATGACGAACCGCTCGTACCACATGCCGACGTTCACGAACGTGACGACGATGAGCACGAACCACGGCGTCTGCCGGCACCACTTGAACCAGAACACCTGCGGGATGATCAGGTTACAGGTCATCATCACCCAATAGGCCCATGTATAGTCGCCGTCGAACGCGCGGTTCTTGAACGTCTGCCACTCGTACGGGTTCCCGCTGAACCACGCGATGAACAACTCCATGCAGTAGGCGTAACCGACGATGGTGCCGGTCGCGAGGATGAACTTACACATCACGTCGATGTGTTTGATCGTCACCACGTTTTCGAGCTTGTACACGGCGCGCGCCGGGATCATACATTGCAGCACCATCGCGAACCCGCCGAAGATGGCCCCGGCCACGAAGTACGGCGGGAAGATGGTCGTGTGCCACCCCGGAATCAGCGACGTGGCGAAGTCGAAGCTCACGACGGAGTGGACACTCAACACGAGGGGCGTGCTGAGGCCGGCGAACATCAAATAGGCCACTTCGTAGTGCCGCCAGTGGCGCGTGCTGCCGCGCCAGCCGAGCGCGAGGAACCCGAAGATCACTTGGCGCGTGCGGCTCTTGGCGCGGTCGCGCAGGGTCGCGAGGTCCGGGATCAGCCCCACGTACCAGAAGATCAACGAGATCGTGAAGTACGTGCTGACCGCGAACAAGTCCCACAACAGCGCGCTGCGGAAGTTCTGGAAGATGTGGTTGGCGTTCGGCAGCGGGAACATGAACCACGCGTACCAGAACCGCCCGACGTGGATGCCGGGGTAGATGCCCGCGCAAATCACGGCGAAGATCGTCATCGCTTCACTAAAGCGATTGATTGACGTGCGCCACTTCTGCCGGAACAGGAACAGGATGGCGCTAATGAGCGTGCCGGCGTGCCCGATGCCGATCCAGAACACGAAGTTGGTGATGTCGAACGCCCACGCGACCGGGACGTTGCTCCCCCACACGCCGATGCCGGTCGAAATCAGGTACGTCGCGGCGAGGATGCCGCCGCACAGCAGCGCGGCCGAGATGAGGAACGCCGGCCACCACCAGTACGGTTGCGGCTTCTCCGTAATCTCGCTGATCTGCGCCGACACCGACTCGTAGTCCGCCGGCCCCCACACGAGCGGGATGCGCGGCAGCGGGTCGTGCGGCGTGTCGTGTGGGGTGGGGGTCATAGGTGTCGTTCGTGTTCGCTCTTGTGGCTCTTGTAGGGTGGGACAAGGCTTTGCGCCGTCCCACCGGTTTCTGCCTTCTGTAGCCGGCCTCTGTGAGGCCGGAGCTGTCCCTCTCGTTCAGCACCGGGGTCACAGACCCCGGCTACAGGAGAAGGTGAGCCGGCGCGTTACGCCATCTCAGGATTCGGGTTCCGAACTCGCGGCAAGTAGCTGGTGCGCGGCTTGGTGTTCAGCTCGCCGAGCAGCATATACTCGCTCTCCTGCGCCTTCAGCTTCGCCACGCGGCTGTTGGGGTCGAGCATGTTGCCGAAGGTGATGGCCTTCGACGGGCACGCGGCCTCGCACGCGGTGGCGATGACGCCGTCCGGCACAATCACGCGGCCCAGCGCGTCGAGGTCGTAGCCGGCGGCGCGGGGGTTCTTCGGCTTCTTGTACGCGCTCGTGCTGCCGTCGCTGGGCTTGAAGTTCGCGTCGGTCTCGATGGCGCGCCGGTCCTGCGCCACTTCCGCCGCGGCGATCTTCGCCCCGTACTTACCGCGTTCGAGGCGCTGCACGCAGTAGGTGCATTTCTCCATCACGCCGCGCATGCGCACGGTCACGTCGGGGTTCTTCTGCATCTTCAGCGCTTCGGGCACGCCGCTGTCGGCGAAGCTGGTTCCGCCGCTGGCGAACGGCGTGGCGACGCGCAGCTCGTCCAGCCGGCGCTTGTTGAAGTCGAACCAGTTGAACCGGCGCACCTTGTACGGGCAGGCGTTCGAGCAGTACCGCGTGCCGATGCAGCGGTTGTAGACCTGCAAGTTCAGTCCTTCGGGGCTGTGAACGGTCGCGTTCACGGGGCACACCTGCTCGCACGGCGCGGCCTCGCAGTGGACGCAGGCGACCGGCTGCGTCACGATCTTCGGCTCGTCCATGTTGCCGGTGAAGTAGCGGTCGATGCGGATCCAGTGCATCTCGCGGTTGCGCTTCACCTCGTGCTTGCCGACGACCGGGATGTTGTTCTCGGCCTGACACGCGACCATGCACGCGCTACAGCCGGTGCAGGCGCTCAGGTCGATGACCATGCCCCACTGGAACTGGCTGTCGAGCAGTTCCGGCCGCGCGAGGTCGAGCGAGAACCGTTCTTGCTTGAGCTTCGCCGGCCCTTGTGGGTGCTGCGGCGGGTTGCCCTGCACGCCCTTCTTCAGCATCTCTTCGGTGATGTGCCCGTTCGGGGGAATGCCGATCTTCGGGCCGTGGGCGTCGTGGTGCGTGTCGTGCGCGTGCTTCTTGTGGAGCGCGGTGACATCGACCTCGCGCACGATGTCGCGCCCCTCTGGGATGACACCGTGTTCTTGCGTCGTCACGAGGTCGGCTTTGCCGCTCACCTTCTTCAGTGCGCATCGCGCGGTGTGCAGCGCGCCCGACGTGCGCAGTGGGAAGACATTCGTGCCGCCGCCCTGCGGGACGTGCGCGATCCGCATCTCGCCGTGGTGCCCGTAGTTGAGCGCGACCGAGTAATCCGCTTGGCCGGGCAGTACGAACGCCGGGATCGTGACGCGCTGGCCCACGACGCTGATTTCGACGAGGTCGTTCGTGGCGAGGCCGAGCGCCGCGGCGGTCGCGGGGCTGATGATGGCGGCGTTGTCCCACACCAGCTTGGTGATCGGGTCGGGCAGTTCGTGCAGCCACGGGTTCATCGCGAACCGGCCGTCGCCCAAGGCGTAGGACGGGTGGAAGGTCACTTCGAGCGCGTCTTTCGTCGGGGCCGGCGACACGTCCGGGCGAAGCTCTTTCAAGGTCGAAGTGACCGCGACCGGCTTGCGGGCCTTGTCGTCGGCCTTCGCGAAGCCGAGCGCCTTCGCCTGCGCCGCGTCGGTTGGGAAGAAGCCGAGTTGCTTGTAGCGGTTGAACGCGAGGTCGAACGCGGCGTCGGTGAGGGCGATGCCGCTGCGCTCGCTGAAGGCTTTTCGCACAAAGCCGTAGGCGGCCTTCTGCGCGGCGCTGAACGCGCCGACCGGCTTGCCGTCCGCGCCGGTTTGAGTCAGGAGCGCCAGTACTTCAAGCACGGTGCGCCCGCCGCGCGCCGGCGGGGCCATGTCGTCGCTGCCCGTCTTGCCGCTGTTGAGCGGCGCGATGAGCGGTTGCACGCAGCACAACGAACCGTCGCTGGCCTCGGTGTCGCCCCAGCCTTCGAGGACGTGCGCCAGCGGCAGGTGCCAGTCGCACTTCTCGGAGGTGTGATCGTGGAAGAGGCCGAGCCGAATCTTCTTCGACACCTTCACCAGCTCGTCGGCGAACTTCAGATCAGTGGGCGCGTTCATTGCCGGGTTACCGCCGACGACGAGCAGCGTGCCCACCTTCCCCGCGGCCATGTCCGCGACCAGTTCCTTGATGCCCTTGTCGAGCGCCTCGGCCGGCGGCTCCATGAACCCGGCCGTCGCTGCGGAGTAGTTGCCGAGCGCGTCGTTAATCGCGTGCGCGAGGGCGTGAACCCAAGCGGGTTGCCGCGGCCCGACGACGATGAGGCTTCGTCCAGCCCAGTTCGCGAAGTCTTTCGCGACGGCTTGCACCCACTTCGCCTCGAACTCCTGTGCGGCCGGCAAGGTCGCGGGGAGCGCGCCGGACTTCTTCAACTTCGCTGAATGTTCGGGCTTCTTCAACTCGCGTGCGAGGGCGACCAAATACGCACCGATCTGCCCCGCGGGCAGCCGGAGCCGGTGGTCGGCCATCGTGCCCGTTATCGTGTACGTCGATTCGACGACGTACAGCCGGTTCATGTGCGCTTCGTCTTTGCGCTTGGCCGCGAACTCGCGCGCGTGGAACACGCTGTCCGCGTCTGCCCCTAAGAAGTCGCAATCCAGAGCGAGGACGCGCTCGGCCTTGTCGAAGCGGTAGCGGACTTCGAGCTTCTTGCCGAAGGCCATCTCCGCGCCCTTGAGCGCTTCGCTGGTGTCGGTCGGCTCGTAGGTGTGCCAGCTCGCTTGCGGGTACTTCTCCTGCATCGCCTTGCGCAGCTCGCGCACGGCGGGCGCGGGCGATTGCTCGGTCAGAATGTAGAAGCCTTTGCCCTTCGCCTGCGCCAGTTCGGTGGCGTGGCCGCGGGCGAAGCGGTCGAAGTCTTCCCACTTGCGGGCCGCGCGGCCCTCCATCACGCCGGGGTACTTCTCCGACATGACGCGGTCGGGGCTGTACAGATCGAGCACGCTGGCCTGCGCGTGCGCGTCGGTGCGGCCGAGGCTGCACGGGTGCTGCGGGTTCCCTTCGATCTTGGTGGGGCGGCCGTCGTGACTTTCGACGAGCACGGGAAGCGCCCCGCCGGCGCGGGGGATGCTCGTGGCGTAGAAGGTGGGCTTGCCGTGAACGACGTGGCCGGTCTGCTCGTCGGGCACGGTCGCGAACGGCAGAATCTGAATCTCCGGGCGGCGGCAGCCGGCCAACCCTGCCAGCCCGAGCGCCGCCGCGGACAGCGCGAGGAACTTCCGCCGGTTCAGGCCCGCGGCTTCGGGGTCGTCGTCGCGCGGTTCGGCTTCGCCGAGCGCGTCGTACACGTTGGCGAAGCCGGGGAACTCCTGCGCCGCGAACGCGCGGAACTCCGGCGTGTCCGCCAGTTGTTCGAGGCTGCGGTAGTATTCGGTTCGCTCTGTCATGGTTTAGTGAGCGGCGCGGCGTAAGCCCGCCGGTGCGATGCCCCACGATTCGCGTCTGCGGATGTCAGTTGTGTAGCTACCGGCGGGCGCACGCCGCGCCGCTCGCTCTCTCACTACCTGTGGCACGCTTGGCAGTTCATGGGCGCTTTCACCTTGAGGTCCCGCGCGAGGCCCGCGCCGATCTCGTGCGCGGTCTTGCCCTCGGCCGGCTTCCACGTCAGGTTCGTGACCTCGCTCACCGGGCGCAGGTGTTCGTGCGGGTCGTTGTGGCACTTCAGACACCAGCCCATCGACAGCTCCTTGTCGTGCCGCACCACCTTCATCTCGTTCACCTGCCCGTGGCACGACACGCACGACACGCCCTTGTTCACGTGAACCGCGTGGTTGAAGTACGAGTACTCCGGCAGCTTGTGGACGCGGACCCACTCGACCGGCTTGCCGGTATCGACGCTGGCCCGCACCGGGGCCAGCAGCGGGCTGTTGCCCTTCACGTTCGCCTTCTTCGGGTCGTGGCAGTTCATGCACGTGCGCGACGTGGGCACGGTGGCGTGCGGCGACTCAAACACCGACTGGTGGCAATAAGCGCAGTCCATGCCGAGTTTGCCGGCGTGCAGTTCGTGCGAGAACGGCACCGGCTGTTCCGGCGTGTAGCCGACGCGCGTGTAACTGGGGAGGGCGTAGTAGTACCAGCCGACGACGACGAGAACGACCGCCACGACGAGGCCGATCCCGGCCTGCCGCACGTGCCCGTCGAGTGCTCGCGAGAAGATGGCCGGCACGCGCTCGCTCCTTGGAAAAGGCCGCGATTTCCGCCGGGGTGAGACTTTGTGAAACTTTTCACAAGCCCACCGCTATGCTACGGAATCAGGTCGTTGAGTGGCAAGTGCGCCATTCGTTTAGCGGTCGTCCCGAAGGGACGGCACGCGCTCAATCCGGCCCGCGCATCGCGGGCTTCACTTCCGTCTCGAAGAACTCGCGGAAGTGTTCGTGTATCAGTGCGGGGAGCGGGTCGAGGGCGCTCGCGGCGGCGTTCGCTTCGGCCTGCGCGCGGTTCCGCGCGCCGGGAATGATCGTGCTGACCGCGGGGTGATCGAGGCACCAGCGCAGGGCCAGTGCCGCGCGCGACGGGTAGCCCGGCGGTTGCAGGTGCGCGATCTTCTGCACCAGTTCCAGCCCCTTCTCGAAGCCGAGGCCCGCGAAGGTTTCCCCCACGTTGAACTTCTCGCCGTTGCGGTTCACGGTGCGGTGGTCGTCCGGCGCGAACGTGGTCGCCGGCGTGTACTTCCCCGCGAGCAGGCCCGACGCCAGCGGAAGGCGCACGATGATCGCCACGCCCGCCTTCTGGCAGCGGTCGAGCAGGCCGCTGGTCGCGGGAGTTTGGCGGAAGATGTTGAAGATGATTTGCAGCGAGGCGCAGTCGGCGTGCTTCAGACACTCTTCGGCCTCCGCGACCGATTCGACACTGGCCCCGAACCGCGCGATCTTCCCTTCTTGCTTGAGGGCGCGCAGCGTGTCCCACACTTCCGCGCGCCGGAGTTGCTCCATCGGCAAGCAGTGGAGTTGCGTCAGGTCGAGGCGCTCGATGCCGAGCCGCTGGAGGGAGTTCTCGGTGTGTTGACGGATGGTGGCGGGTTCGAAGTTGCCCGGCCAGCCGGGTCGCGGGAACCGGCCGAACTTGGACGCGACGAAGAACCGCTCGCGCCCGCGCTCTTTCAGGAACCGGCCGACGAGTTCCTCGCTGCGGCCCGCGCCGTACACGTCGGCGGTGTCGAGGAACGTGACGCCGGCGTCGGCCGACGCGCGGAGCACGTCGAGCGCGTCGGCCTCGGTCACGTCGCCCCACGCATCGCCGCCGAGCTGCCAGCAGCCCAGCCCGACCTCGGAAACGCGCGCCCCGGCGAACTCGCGGTGTTGCATCGGATTGAAATCCAAGAGAAGAAGTTTCGACAGGATAACAGGATGAACAGAGATTGAAAGAAGGCACCGGGCGAACGTGCCGGCTCAATCGGCGGGGTCGGTGTCGGGGAGCACGCGGAGCTTCCGGCGCACTTCGACTTTCTGGTCGCCGAAGTTCAGCAACAGGCCGACATCAACGCCCGTTGCTTTGACGTAGTTGACCAATTGGACTTCGTGAACCCGCAACAGGGCGCTGACCGCGTTCAGTTCGACAATCACGGTCTTCTCGACGAACAGGTCGGCCTCAAAGTTCCCCACGACTTCACCGTCGGAGTGGACCCTGATCGGGAACTGGTTCTCAACGAACAATCCGAGCTTCCGAAGCTCGATCAACATGCACTTCTCGTAAACGGATTCCAAGAACCCGCTCCCGAGCGCGTTGTACACGCGGTACGCGCAGCCGATGATCGGCCGCGTCAGTTCGTCGTGTTCCATGATCGCCTCACGGCAAACGTTCTTGTCTTCTATCTCTGTTCATCCTGTGATCCTGTCAAAACTCTTACTGCCTTCCCCCCTCCTACGGCTTTCCTAGGAAGCCGTACAGCAGGAACGGCGTGGCGATGATGATGGGGATGCCGAAGACGGTGAACAGCACCATGCCGGCGTGCTTCGCGACCTTGCTCATGTGTGGCCCTCGCGTGTCGCCGGTTACGCTACGGATTCCGGCGCGGCCCGGCCGCGCGCCCGGTTGTCGAACACGTAGTACACCGGGTCGCTGAACCGGCTCTTGCGCGCGGTGTCGGCGGCGATGCCGGCGCGCGGGCCGAACTGACCGGCCCGGCCGGTGCGTGCGATGGTCCCGACGCGCACGAACCCGGCGCGCTCGAAGAACGGGTTGGCCCGGCCCATCGCGGTCAGCGTCTCGATCCAGTCGATGTCGCACAACTGGCACGCGCGGCGCACGAACGCCGACGCGACCCCGGCCCCGCGATACGTCGGGTGCAGCACCACGCGCTGGAGCAGCCACAGGCGCGCGTTCAGCGCGGAGAGCGCGACCGCCGTTCGCGGGTCCGCGAGGCCGAAGTACCGCGAACGCAGCGCGAGGCTCGCGGCCGGCGTCGCGAACACGCAAATCCCGATCGGCTCCGCGCCGTGCCAGAGCAGCACGACGCGCTTCACGAACGCGAGCCGGTGCGCCCGGTAATGCCACCGCGCGAAGTACGGCCAGTCGCCCGCGGAGCCCTCGGACAGCCACAACTCGTGATGGAACGACACGGGCCGTCGAAGCCGCTCCCGGCGTTCCGCTTCGATGTGCCCGTCGCCGTGGCAACGCACGAGCAGATCGGGCGCGAGGTCGTCGACGATGTCCTCGTGTGTGGTGGCCGCGAGCAGCCCGACGCCGGCGCGCGTCACCAGCTTCCGCACGTTGAACGCCACCACCTTCGCCAGCACACGGTCGAGTGTCGCGGTGAACTCGTCGGCGCACAGGAACGGCGCGCCGCCGCTCGCCATCGCGTGTGCCAGCCGGAACCGATACCGCTGGCCCTCGCTCAGTTCCGGGGGCGCGCGCAGCAACAGCCGCGCTTCGGACAGGCCGCACGCCGCGAGTGCCGCCATGCGCTCCTCGACCGCGCCCGGCAGCGCGTCGATCAGCGGCACGTCGGGCAGCGGCAGCGCGAACGCATCGACCGCGCGAAGCTGCTCGGCCGTGGCGCGCAGCAGCGACGACTTCCCGCTCCCGCTCGGCCCGACGAACAGCACCAGATCGCCGGCCCGCACGTCGAGCGCGAGGCCGTCGCAAATGGTGTGCGGCGGCTCCCGTTCCGGCAGGCCGAACAGGTCCGCAACCGCGGCCGTGGCGAGCGAGCGCCGCCGCGGGCGGAAGTCGTAGCGCAAGGTGATGGGCGCGAGCACGGGTGTACCTCGCAAGGGGTGAGAATGGACGTGTCACCGTGACGCGCGACGCGCGTGTGGCGAGTCCAAAGGAAAGTGGCTGTGGGGGAGTCGCAGAATTGCAATCAGAACTGCGAGGGCCGATTGAGCCGCTCGCGGCTTTGCGAGCGCTCGGGGTCACATCATTGCGAAGCCGCGCGCGGCGTCTACTTCTTCTCGCGCTTCAGTTCGAGGTACAGCAGCTTCGAGTTCTTCAGCGTCTTGAACTCGGTCGGGCGGTCCTTCTCGCCGTCCGCTTCCGCGTAGCAGATCTTCAGCGTGTCGCCCTTCAGCTCGTAAATCGCTTCCCACTTCTTGTCCTTCAGCGGCCCCTCTTAGTGGAAGTAGTCCCAGTGCTTCGGGGCCTTCGTCGGGTTCAGCGTCACGTCGCCCTTCAGTTCCGTGCCGCCCTTCGTCTTGATGTCGAAGTGGTTGTCCTTGATGACCATGACGCCGCCGACGATGCGGTCGAGCGCGTCGCCGTCGTGCTCGGCCGCGACCACGACCCACTTGCCCTGTAGCGCCTTCAGTTCCTTCTTCGCCGCGTCGTCGTCGGCCCGCGCCGTCGTGAACGCGGCGACCAATACCATCACAACCGCCCCGAACGCGCGCATCGCTGTGCCCCCTGTTGGAATGTGTCGGGGGCAGGATACCGGCGCGTTCGGGCGCGCCAACAGAAAGTGCGCGGAATGCCGCCAATCACTTCTTCGGCTTCGGCTTGTCGGGGTTGGCCTTCGCGCGCTTGGCCTCTTCCTCCGCGGCCTTCTTCACCGCGGCCATCTGGTCGTTGGTCAACAGTGCGTCGAGCTTCTTGGTGAACGCGGTGCGGATCGCCTCGGCCTGTTCCTTCCGCAGCGCGGCGGTGTCGTCGGCGTTGCCCTTCGCCGCCGCGATCTTCGGCTGATAGTCCGCGCCCACCTCCGACACCACCTTCGCGTACCCGTCGTTGATCTTCTCGATCAGCGCCTTCTGATCCTTCGTGAGGATCAGATCGACCTCTTTGAACAGCTTCTCGATGGCCGCGGCGCGCTTGGCGTTGGCCTTCGCGATGTCGTCGGCGGTCGCGTTGGGGTCGTTCTTGTTCGGGAGCTTGCGCAGCTCGGGATCGTCCACGGTGGCCTCGCGCGCCGCGACCAGTTTCGCGACCTGCGCCGGCGTCAGTTCCAGAGCCGCCTGCAGGCCGGGCACGAACGACCGCGCGTGCGGCGTTTTCGGCGCGCTCCAGAACCGGAAGTCGGTCAGTTCCGCCTTCTTCTCCTTCTGAGCGGACGCCGGCGCGACCAACAGCGCCACAGCAGCCAGCGTGAGAACGGTACGCACGAACATAGTCAGCTCCTCTTTCGGGGCGAATTGCCCACCGGGTAATGCCGCGAGCGCGGCGCACGGGTCCGCGAAACTTGTGGCGATTCACGCGCCGAGGCGCTTGCGCAGTATCGCGACGTGGTGCCGGGCGTGGCCCACAATGATGTACGCCAGCGCCCGCACGCTGACCGCGTCCGCGCCCACCGGCCCGGAGCGCGCCCACGCCTCCGCGGGCAGGTTGCGGAACAGGTACAGGTTCGACCGCCGCGCCGCCTCCCACTCGCCGACCACGTCCGCGAGCGCGAGCCGGTTGAAGTCCGCGGACTTCGCGAACAGGGTTTCGTCGAACGGCGCGAGCGGCGTGGTGTCGGCGCGCCCGAACCGCAGCGCGCGGTACCCGAACACGCGCTCGCCGTCCGTGACGTGCCCGATCACCTCTTTGAGCGTCCACGTGTACGGCGGGTGAACGACCGCGCTCCGCGCCTCAGTCACGCCGCGTAGGAACGCGAGCACCTCGTCGAGCTGCGCGGCCATCGCCGGCATCACGTCCGCTTCCGGCACCAGCCCGACGTACCCGGCAAAGAACGGCGCGTACTCGGTCGGTTCCGGGCGGGGCATGGGTGTTCCTTTCGTCACAAATCCGAGCTTTTCGCACCGAGCAGGCCGACGCGGACGCCGTTTTCTTTCAACGATCCGCGAGAGGGCTAAAACCCAGGTGATTCGCGATACCTTCGCTCCAAGTCGGCCATGAGTATTGGCCGCTTCTTCTTGGATCGTGCCTTCTTCATGATCTTGCGTCGTTTCA
>VGZJ01000045.1 GCA_016872595.1 Planctomycetota bacterium | reverse complement strand
CGCCCCGTCGTCACACGGTGATGATGAAGAACGTCGCCGGACTCCACAACCGGATGTACGGGTAACGACCACACAGGATCGTCTGGCCGAAGTGCGACTGAACCAACACCTATTGCGCAACGAGTCTAGTGACGATCACCGTGCCGGGATCGAAGCGCCCTTCCTTCGCGGCTTCGATCAGTTGGCCGAGCCGCCCGCGGGTACGGTGTTCGCCGTGATAGCCCGAACGCCCCTTGTCCGCGAACACTTCCTTGCCCGGCGTGAGGTTGTGCCGCTCGCAGAACTGGCGGTACATGCGCTCTTGTCGGTCGAGGGAATCGCCGTCCGCTTGCAACAGGCACGAGAACCGCGAGTAGGAAACCGCGGTGCGACGGGGTGCGGGCATGGTGTTCCTCACATCAGGGAAACACCACAGTAGCCGTAGTTGTGTACTAAGTCAACGACTGTTTGCACTGGTAGGTGCCGGCGAACGAGAGGTAGTTGGGGCGGAAGGTGCGGGTCCGCTGGCGCACCGGGCGCGCGTCGCCGCGGGTCAGCGTCGGCCGGGGTTCAAGCACGGGGGCAATCGCTCCACGGGGGTGGTTCGTCTGTGGGTAGTGTAGCGGCGCGCGCGAGTGTTAGAGCGTGATGAATCGCTCGTCGTACCTGATCCAATCTCCCGGCCCGGTAACGGGCCCGCGGTTCGCCCTTCCCCGGCGCACCGCGGGGGCGTAGATTCTTCTTGTGAGCGATTCGGGAAGGTGGGACAATTCGTGAGGCGCTGCGCTTCGCGGAGTGTCGGCCTTCGCTCAGACCAATGGGAACCGCCATGCGTGGGTTCAAACTGCGGCTGGTCTCGTCCGGTGTGCTCGTCGCGCTCGCGGTGTGGGTCACGACGTGGGGCGGGCACAAGGCCCACGGCCAGCCGGTTCCGGGCCTCCAGCCGATCAAGCCCGGCCAGCCGAACCCCAAGGACGTCAAGAAGGACGACCGCTCCGAGCTGGACGAGATGCTCCCGTTCGCGCCGCCCTACGAGCGCGACCACAAGCGCCGGCTCGAGGCGGTGCGCGACTACCTCGGCCTCAAGGACACCACGCAGATCCAGTGGAAGGAAATTTGCCCGCTGCTCCAGAGCATTCTGGACTCGAAGAGCGACTCGTTCTTCGACGTGAAGTACCAAGCGGGCGAGAAGTGGAAGATCAACCGGATCAGCGTGAAGACGGAGGCGAACCGGATCATCGCCACGTTCCCGCCGGAAGGGTTGCAGTTCTACCAGCAACTGAGCGGGGCCGCGGCCCAAGACCTGTACGACGACGCGGTGAAGGCCAACTACGACCTCGCCATGCTCTCGGACCTGTCGCAACGGTACTTCCACACGAAGGCCGGGGCCGAGGGCACCGTGATCCTCGCCACCATCTACCTCGAGCGCGGCAACTACCTCGAAGCCGCCTACGCCTTCGAGCGGCTGCTCCCGCGCAAGGACATCGAAGCGGTCATCACCCCGCGCACCCTGTTCAAGGCGTGCATCGCGTTCCGGCGGAGCGGCGACCCGCGGCACGCGGAACTGTTCGAGAAGACGCTCCTCGACCTCACGAAGGTGTCGCGCAACGGCATCACCATCGGCCGCACGACGTACACCCCGGAGAAGATTCGCGCCGAACTCGAGCGCCCGATTGAAATGCTGGCGCTCTCCACGCTGGTGGGCGAGTGGGCCATGCAGCGCGGTAACCCGGCCCGCAGCGCCGTGGTGGACGGCGGCCCGCCGTTCCTCGACCCGATCTTCCGGTCCAGCCTGTTCCCGCCGGACCTGCCGGAGAACGTCGAGGCCAACAACTGGATCCGCGGCGAACTCGACCAATTGTTCCTGCGCGACGCCAAGTCCGCGCGCGCCGGCACCCCGCTGCCGGGCACGTTCCCCATCACCAACTCCGAAGTGCTGATCTACCGCGATTACGCCGGGATCACCGCGCTCGCCACCCGCGACCGCGTCGCGAACGGCCGCGTGGTCCGCGCCGGCGACCTCCTCTGGCGGTCCAAGACCACCGGCGGGTTGCACCAGCTCGTCAGCATGGAGGGCACCGAAGACGTCGACATGAAGCGCGACGTGCAAGCGTGGTGGGCGCGGTACAAGACCCCGCAGGCCAACGTGTCCAGCATCCTGTTCGAGAACCCGCTGATCGGCTCCATTTCGCACGACGGCCAGAACGCCTACTTCGTGGACGACGTGGCGATCACCCCGCCGCCGGTGTTCTCGAACCCGAACTTCGGCATTCAGGGAGGGCCGCAGTTCCGACAACACGGCGACCTCGCCGACATGGTCCGCGCCGGTCGCCTCGTCGCCGTGGACATGCGGACGGGCAACGTGAAGTGGGAACTCGGCCGCGTCAAGCCCTACGAGGGCGCGCCGCCGCTCCCCGCCCGCCTGAACGAAGAAGAGGCCGACCGCACCAGCGACGTGTTCCGCCTGTGCCTCGACGCCGTGTTCCTCGGGCCGCCCACGCCCATCAACGGCAAGCTTTACGTGCTGATCGAACAGGCCGGGTGCGTCCGCCTGCTGTGCCTCGACCCGAAGAACCTCGTCCAAGTGCCCGGCCAGACCCGCAAGCCGGCCCTCGTGTGGAGCCAGAAACTCGGCAAGCCGAACAACACGCTCCCGCAAGACTCCGTCCGCCGCTACCAAGGCGCGGTTCTCGCCGCCGGCGACGGCATCATCGTGTGCCCCACGAACTGTGGCGTCGTCGTCGCCGTGGACATCATGTCGCGCAGCCTGCTGTGGGCGCACGCCTACCGCGTACTGGAGGCGACCACCGGGCGGCCCGGGCAGCCGATGTTCGACCCCAACACCGGCCAGCCGATCTACCCGAACCAGCTCAACACCGACCGCTGGCGCGCCGGCAGCCCGATCATCAGCAACGGCCGCGTCATCATCAGCGCCTACGACTCGCGCAAGCTCGAGTGCGTGGACCTGCGCTCCGGCAAGGTACTGTGGTGGGTGCCGCACGACCCGAACGACCTGTACGTCGGCGGCGTCGTGAACGACCGCGTCGTCGTGGTCGGCAAGAACCAGATCAAGGCCTACCACCTGACCGGCGAGGACAAGGCCACCCAGAAGCCGAAGGTGGCGTGGGAGCCGATCACGATCCCGACCCCGACCGGGCACGGGGCTATCGGCCGCAACGCCTTCTACGTGCCCGTGCGCCAAGAACTGGCCGGCGTGAACACCACCCCGGCCGCGGAAATCTGGGCCGTCAACGTGATGGACGGCAAGATCGTCTCCAAGACCGCGGCCCGCAAGCGCAACGACACCGCCGAACTGTCGAAGTTCGGCATCGGCAACCTCGTGTTCCAAGACGGCATGGTGTTCTCGCAGTCGCCGTGGGAGGTCGCCGCGTACCCGCAACTGGAAATCAAGATCGCGGAGATGAAGAAGCTCCTCGACAAGGACCCCGATAACGCGCTCGGGAGGCTCGCCCGCGGCGAACTGTACCTCGACGACGGCAAACTCAAGGAAGCGGTCGCCGACTTCAAGGTCGCCGAGAAGAACAACCTGCCGCAGGAGAAGCGCCCGCTGCTGCGCGAGAAGCTGTACATCGCCTACACCGAACTGCTCCGCGCCGACTTCAACAACGCCGAAGGGTTCCTGAAGGAGTACGAGGCGCTGTGCGAGGTGCCGGTGGACGGCGCGGCCTCGCCCGAAGACAAGGTGAAGGCCGAGGACGAGACCCGCCGCCGCAAGCGGCTCCACAACTACCTGATGGCCCGCGGGCGCGAGGCGCAGGGCCGGCTCAGCGAGGCGTTCGACCACTACCTCGCGCTCGCCAACTTGGGCGAGGGCCAGCAACTGATCGAGATGCCGGACGAGCCGAACGTGAAGATGCGGCCCGACGTGTGGGCGCGGGGCCGTATCGACTCCATGATCTGCCGGGCCACCACCGCCGAAGCCCGCAAGTCGCTCGAAGAGCGCGTGAACAAGGAGTGGGACGCGATCAAGGGCGCGGGCGACCTGAAGAAGCTCCGCGAGTTCGTCGCGGTGTTCGGACCGTTCTTCCCCGCCGGCCGCGAGGCCCAGTTCAAGCTGTCCGACGCCCTGCTCTCGACCAACAACGACGCCGACACGCGCGAGGCCCAGATGCACCTGTCGCAGCTCCGCGTGACCGCGGAGGACGCGACCGTGCGGGCCCGCGCCACCGAGGCCCTCGCGCAGCTCATGATCAAGAGCCGCATGATGGAGGACGCGGTCGCGCTGTACCTGCAACTGGGCAAGGAGTTCCCCAACGTCGTCGTCCGCGACGGCAAGACCGGGGCCGACTTCCTCACCAACCTGCTCACCGACAAGCGGCTCCTGCCGTTCCTCGAGCCGAGCCGGTACCCGATGCCGGGCCGCGTCAAGGCCGAGCAGACCGGGCCCATGAACGTCAACTACGGCGCGCAGTACGAGATCGAGTCGCCGCCGGACCTGTTCCCTATGTTCCGCCAGTACCGCTTCGTGCTCGACCAGTACCGCAGCGGCAACGGCACGTGGACCCTGATCGGGTACGACCGGGCCACCGGCAACGAGAAGCTCCGCTTCGCCGGCATGATGAACCCGAACATGTATTCGAACAACGGGTACCCGACCAAGTTCGTGCAGGGCAGCGGCCACATCATGCTCGTGCAACTGGGCATGACCGTGTACTGCTACGACCTCGCCGAGAAGAAGGAACTGTGGAACAAGCCGCTGCTCGACCCGGCCACGTACAACCCCGGCATGAGCTTCCAAGTGGTCGTACGACCCAACGGCAAGAACGTGGTCAACTTCCCCAACGGCACGCGCCTCGTGCTGGGCACGTCTACCGTCGTGCAGCCGGGGTACATCGCCGTGCTGACGCAAGACGGACTGGAGTGCGTCGAACCGCTCACGCGGCGCGTCCTCTGGACCCGCAAGGGCATCGCCGACCGCACCGAGATCCACGGCGACGGCCGGTACATCGTCCTGATCGAGACCGACAACCAAGACAAGCCGGTCGCCACGAAACTGATCCGCGCGGTGGACGGCCTCGTGGTCGAGAACTCGCCGGACTCCGGCCGCGTGCTGGGCGACGCCCAGACGTACAAGCTGTTCGGCCGCCACGCCCTGCTCGCCAGCGGCACCGGCGAAGAAAAGCGCGTGCTGCGGTTCTACGACCTCGCGACCGGCAAGGACGTGTGGAAGAAGGAGTTCGACGCCAAGGCGATCCCCATTAACGCCCCGCTGCACTCCGACTGGACCGGGTTCGTGAAGGCCGACGGCTCCGCCGAATTGTTCTCGGTGAAGACCGGGGAGGCGGTCGCCAAACTCCAGATCGACCCCAAGAACGTCGAGGCGCACCTCAAGTCGTGCGCCGCGGCGCAGGTGTTCGCCGACAACGACCGCTTCTACCTGATCTTGGACCGCGACCCGAACGCCGGGTCCACCAACGGCACGCGCCCGGTGCAGATTTACAACAACCCGATGCTCCGGTCGCAGAAGGTGAACGGGCCGATCTACGCCTTCGACCGCGGCACGAACAAGCGGCTCTGGCACTACGCCGACGTGTTGGAGAACCAGTGGATGGTGGTCGAGCAGTTCACCGACCTGCCGGTCATCGTCGCCACGGCCCCGGTGATGCGCGAGAACAACCAGTACAGCCACGCGGTCGTGGTGATCGAGAAGGAACGCGGGCGGCTGGTGTTCGATAAGTCGGTAGTGTACAGCGGTAACATGTTCCAGAACATGACCGTGGACCAGAAGAACGGCACGATCAGCGTAAACCGTTACGACGTGCGGATCTTCGTCACGCCCGACGAGCCGAAGGGCGGGAAGTAGTTCGGTCGGCGTTGCCGGTCCCTCCTCTCCCGAACCGGGGGCCTTGCGCCCCCGCGTTCGCCTTTTTCTGTGGTCAGCCGGTTGCCACGGGTGTTAAACTTTTGCCCGTAGGTCGTCTTTACCTTTATCCCCCCTTCACCGGCACTGCGCAGGCCTGAGAAGGGGGCAACCCAGTGGAGCGTTCTTATGCCCCGCAAATGGTTTTTCGCCACGGTCGCGACCGCGGCGGTCGCCGGCGTCCTCGCGATCCCCTCGACCGCGCCCGTCGCGGCGGCCGAGGAGAAGAAGGACCGTAAGAAGGCCGTCGAAACGGCCATCAAGAACGGTCTCGAGTTCCTCAAGAAGGAACAGAAGCAGGACGGCCACTGGGAGGCCCAAGGGGGCCAGTACCCGACCACGATGACCGCGGTTGCCGGCATGTGCTTCCTGATGGAGGGCAGCACGCTGAAGGAAGGCAAGTACAAGGAGCAGGTCGAGAAGGCCGTGGGCTGGTTCCTCGCGGCCAACCGCCAGCAGCCGAACGGCATGATCGGCGACGTGCGGAACCCGACCGAGTCCACCCGGTACATGTACGGGCAGGGCTTCGGCACCATGTTCCTCGCCTGCGCGTACGGCGAAGAGGACGACAAGGACCAGCGCGACAAGCTCGAAAAGTTGCTCAAGAAGGCCGTCGAGTTCATCTGCAAGGCCCAGACCTCGAAGAAGCACAAGAAGCCCGAAGGTAAGGAAGTCGAGATCGGCGGCTGGGGCTACGTGAGTGCGGCCGACGGCGGGAACTTCGACGAAGGGTCGGTCACGATCACCGCGCTGCAAGCGCTGCGGGCCGCGAAGAACGCCGGCATCCCGGTGCCGAAGGAGAACATCGACAAGGCCGTGAACTACCTCGAGGCTTGCACGACGCCGGACGGCGGCGTGATCTACAGCTACGCCGGCGGCGGCGTGGCCGCGAAGGGGCAGGGCCGCCCGCCCATCACGGCCGCGGCCATCTGCTGCGGGTTCAGCGCCGGCCAGTACAAGAGCGAACTGCCGAAGCGCTGGATCAAGTACTGCAAGGACAACATTCCGGTCGGCAAGGGCCGCCAGAGCCACGACGAGTACCAGACGTACTACTTCGCGCAGGCCGTGTACGCGCTGGGCGACGACAAGTACGGTGAGATGTTCCCCAACGACCCGAAGGACGGGTGGCTGACGTGGTCGAAGTACAAGGACGCCGCGTTCCAGCAGATTCTGGACGGGCAGGACAAGACCAGTGGCGGCTGGACCGGCGGCTACATCGGGCCGGTCTTCGCCACCAGCGTGAACCTGACCGTGCTCCAGTTGGAGAAGGGCATCCTGCCCATCTACCAGAAGTAACGGTGCGGACGTGCCGGCGGGCGGGGTTGTACCGACCCCGCCCGCCGGTTCGCGTTGCCGGAGTCGCAAAAACCGCACTTTCGATGCGACACCCCCACCCGACAGCGCATATCTCTATCCTTACACTCAACCCCCCTTACCCACCTTCTGAGAGCCTTTCACGATGAGCAACACGGGCAACATGGCGCAAACGGACATCGACGCCATTTCGAAGCTGAAGAACGCCTTCGACAACATCAAGAAGCAACTGACCCGCGTGATCGTCGGTCAGGACCAAGTGATCGAGGAACTGCTGATCGCGCTGTTCAGCAAGGGCCACTGCATGTTGGAAGGCGTGCCGGGTCTCGCGAAGACGCTCATGATCAGCACCCTGTCCCGGTGCCTGTCGCTCGACTTCAGCCGCATCCAGTTCACCCCGGACCTGATGCCGGCCGACATCACCGGCACGGACTTCATCGAGAAGAACCCGGCCACGGGCAGCTTCGAGCTGCTGTTCCGCCCCGGCCCGCTGTTCTCGAACATGGTGCTCGCGGACGAAATCAACCGGACCCCGCCCCGCACCCAAGCCGCGCTCCTCGAAGCGATGCAAGAGCGCCAAGTGTCGGTCGGTCGGGTGCGCCACAAGCTCGCCAACCCGTTCTTCGTGCTGGCGACCCAGAACCCCATCGAACAGGAAGGCACGTACCCGCTGCCGGAAGCGCAGCAGGACCGCTTCATGTTCAAGGTGTACGTCCACTACCCGAAGTTCAACGAGGAGTTCGAGATCGCGCGGCGCACGACCGGGGTGCAGGCCGATGAGATCACCCCGGTGCTGACCGGCGAGCAGATCCAAGAGATCCAGAACCTCGTGCGCAAGGTGCCGGTCACGGACCACGTGATCCACTACTGCCTCGCGCTGGTGCGCCAGACGCGCGTGAACGAACCGGGCACGCCGAAGTTCGTTAAGGACTGGCTGAGCTGGGGGGCCGGCCCCCGCGCCGTGCAGAACCTGATTCTGGGCGGCAAAGCCCGCGCGCTGCTGTACGGCCGCGCCCACGTCACCACCGAGGACATCAAGGCGCTGGCGTACCCGGTGCTGCGGCACCGCATCCTGACCAACTTCACCGCCGCGAGCGAGGGCGTGAACACCGACATGGTGGTGAAGAAACTGGTCGAGGAGACGCCGGAGAAGGAAGGCGCGCTCCTCGGCGACCCGCGGTTCCAGAAGATCTTCGCCAGCTAACGGAAGTTCCGAGTTCCAGAGTGCCCGGTTCCAAGTTGGGAACTCTGGTTCGGTCGGCCGTTAACTTGGAACTTTGGAACTCGGAACTTCTGGAACTCCTGCGATGGCAAAGAAGACCGATTTCGACAACCCGCGGCGGCTTCTCGACCCGAAGGTGATCGCGCGCATCTCGCAGCTGGACCTGCGCGCGCGCCAAGTGGTTGAGGGGTTCCTCTCCGGTATGCACAAGAGCCCGGTGTACGGGCAGTCGGTCGAGTTCGTGCAGCACCGCGAGTACATGCCCGGCGACGACCTGCGCCGCATCGACTGGAAGGTGTGGCAGCGCTCGGACAAGTTCGTCATCAAGCAGTACGAGGCCGAGACGAACCTGCGGTCCTACGTCGTCGTGGACGCCAGCGAGTCCATGCTGTACGGCAAGGAGAAGCACCGCAAGGCCGGGGGGCTGTACAAGTACGACTACGTCGCCACCGCCGCGGCGTGCCTCTCGTACATGACCATCAAGCAGCAGGACTCGTGCGGCCTCATCACGTTCGACTCGGACGTGCGCGAGTCGATCCCCCCGCGCAGCTCGCAGAAGCACATGGACGCCGTGACCAAGGCGCTCCAAGTGTCCGAGCCGCGCGAGAAGACCGACATGCTGAAGATCATGCGGCAGGTCGCGGAGAACATGCCCAACCGCGGCCTCGTCCTCGTGTTCTCGGACCTGCTGTGCGACCGCGAGCCGCTGTTCAAGGGGCTCGAAATGTTGCGGCACCGGCGGCACGACGTGATGGTGTTCCACATCCTCGACGACGACGAGCTGCTGTTCCCGTTCTCCGGCATGACCCGGTTCGAAGGGCTGGAAGACCTGCCGCACCTGCTGTGCGACCCGCGCTCGCTCCGCGACGGCTACCTCGAAGAGCTGGAAATCTACCTGACGGAAGTGCGCCGCGGCCTGACGCGCATCGGCATCGACTACACGCTGCTCCGCACCAGCGACTACATGGACGCGGTGCTGTCCAAGTTCCTGTACCAGCGCATGAGCACGCGGGCCAACCCCGCGCGGCGCTAGAACAACAGTGAGGAATGAGGGGCGCGGAGTGTGGACAGAAAGGCAATCCCGATTCGCTTTCTGCCCCACTCCGCGCCCCTCACTCCGCACCCCTCACTGCCTAGAGACCCGCACCGATGTTTTCCGCGTTTCTGAACCCGTTCACGCTGATCGCCGGCGGGCTGCTCGTCAGCACCCCGATCATCATCCACCTCATCAACCGGATCCGGTTCCGGCGGGTGAAGTGGGCGGCGATGGAGTTCCTCCTCAAGGCGCAGAAGCGGATGCGCCGCCGCAAGATTCTGGAGCAGCTCATCCTGCTCCTGCTGCGGTGCCTCCTCGTGTTCCTCGTGGGCCTGCTGCTCGCGCGGTTCGTCGGGTGCGACCCCGGCGGCAGCGGTAAGGAGACGCGCCCGACCACGCACGTCGTCGTCCTCGACGACACCCCCAGCATGGCCGACGTGTTCCGCCGCGAGGACGGCACCAAGACCGACGCCTACAGCGAGGCCAAGCGGCTCTTGTACGAGAAACTGATGCCGGCCACGGCCGAGGCCAGCACCGCCCAGACCATGCAGGTGATCCGGCTCTCCGACCTCGACCTCGTGTTCCCCAAGCGCACCAAGACCGTGGACGGCAAGGCGCGCGACCGCACCCCGGAGGAACTGCGCGAGGCCGGGCGCGTCAAGACCTCCACGAACGTCGACCTCGAAGAGGCCATCAAACCACTCCCGGTGGGGACCGTGCGCAAGAGCCTCGTGGACGGCCTCAAGCGTGCCAAGAAGTTGCTCGACGACGCCCCGCCCGGCGACGCCCGCGTGATCCACGTGCTCTCCGACCTGCGCTCCGCGGACTGGGCCGCCGACGGCCCGGCCGTCTCCGACCTGCTCCGCGAGTTCAAGGAGAACAACGTCACCGTTCACCTGATCGACGTCGGCAGCCCGGTGCGCAAGGTGGACCGCAAGTCACCCGCGTTCAACGACAACGTGTCCATCATCGAGGTGAAGCCGCGGAACCGCGTTGTCTCGCTGAACCAGCAGACCGAGATCGACGTGCGGGTCCGTAACAACGGCGGCACCGACCTGAAGGACGTGGGCCTCTCGTTCTACCTGAACGGGCAGGGCAACGTCATCACCTCGGCTCAGATCCCCACGCTGCCGGCGAACCAAGAGCGCATCCAGACGGTGACGGTCACGTTCACCGCGGAGCAGGACGGCACCGGGCTGGCCGCGCTGAAGCGCCAGCTCACCGAGGACCGCCGCGCCGCCGGGAAACCCGAACTGACCCCGGACGAGGAGCGCGAGCACGACCGCAAGTGGCGCGCCCTGTCGCGGTTCCGGGTCGTCACCGCGTCGCTCTCCAACGAGGCAGCCGGTCTGACCGTGGACAACTCGCGGCACGCCGTCGTCGAGATCCGCGACGCCCTCAAGGTGCTCGTCGTGGACGGCCGCACAATCGAGAACGGCGTGGACCTGCGCCGCAAGCCCGAGGGTGACAGTCACTTCCTCCGCACCCTGCTGGAAACGAAGGATCAGGGGCTGGGGAACATCATCGTCGAGGACGGCGACTACAACACGCTCGACAAGAAGGACCTGCGCCCGTACTCGGTCGTATACCTGATGAACGTGCCGGGGCTGAGCGCCGCGGGCGTGGCGAACCTCGAGAAGTTCGTCCGCGAGGGCGGCGGCGTGGGCGTGTTCCTCGGCCCGAACGTCAAGCCGGACGAGTACACGGCCAAGTTCTACCGGCCCACCGGCAAGGGCGGCGAAGGGTTCTTCCCGGTGCCGCTCCCGTCCGAGTCGACCGTCGCCACCGACCTCCAGAAGAAGCTGCGCCTCGAGGTGCTCGCCAAGCGCCTCGTGCTGCGCGAGCCGACCAACAGGTTCCACCCGGCCCTCGCCGGCATCTACCTCGACGAGCGCAAGCAGCCGCTCAAGCAGGACAAGGTGGAGCCGCTGTTCATCCTCCCCAACATCGACGCCCGCTGGTCGGTGAGCCGCCGCGGGTCGTGGCGCGAGGACGCGCGCGTCCGCGAACTGTACGCGCTGCAGAACGAGACCCCGATCGCCGAGTTCGAGCAGCGCGCCGACGACCTCGTGACCGAGGTGCGCAAGAAGTACAACGAGCCGAAGTTCGAGAAGGCCCGCCGGTACGCCGAGGACCTGCTGGAAAAGATTCGCAAGGCCCCGAAGGAGGCGACCCCGCTCTCGGTGCTGGCCCGGTACCTCGACCAGTTGCTCTGCGACCAGATCAACGACGGCGACGAGAGCGAGCCGATCCTGCGCGAGTTCTGGACGGCCCCGGAACTGGCCGAGGCGAAGCGCACCGCGATGCTCCTGCGCGACGAGGCCAAGTTCGGCGACCCGCTGTACGTGGTCAAGGAGTTCGGGTTCGGCCGCGTCGCGGTGATGACCACCGACGCCGGCGGCACCTACGCCGGCAAGAAGGTGTGGAACGACTGGCCCTCGCTCGGCGGGGCCGCGGGCTGGGTCGTCATCGTCGGCGAAATGCAGAAGTACCTGACCGGCGGCGGCGACGACGCCAACCGCACGGTCGGCACCGCGTTCACCGGCGAGTTCGACTTGGGCCGGTACGAGCCGAACTTCACCGCCCACCTGCTCACCACCAGCGACCCGTCCAAGCCCACGCAGGACCGGAAACTGACCCTCGTGGCCCGCGACCTCGACCCGGAGAAGGGCGGGAAGTTCGTGATGGCCGAGCAGAAGCCGGTCGAGGGCGCGCCGGCCGACGCCGCCCCGCGCCCGTACAAGCTCACGTTCGACGGCGCGAAGGAGTCCGGCGCGTACCTGTTGGTGCTCAAGCGCATCAAGGCCGCCGGCCCGGTCCCGAAGGGCGACGGGAAGGAGGCCGCCCCGGACCCGTTCGCCGACCTCGACATCATCAGCGTGCCGTTCAACGTGGACGCGCTCGCCGAGGGCGACCTGCGCCGGGCCAACACCGACGACCTCGCCCAGTACACCAACAAGGCCCCGCTCCACAACACCGAAGACCTGTCGTGGATCGAAGACTTCAAACAGAAGCCGAGCGACCTGTCGAGCCGCCGGTGGATCTACCTCGTGATCCTGTTGCTGCTGATCGCGGAGCAGGCGTGGGCCGTGCGCATCAGCTACCACACGCGCCCCGAGGACCTCGAGGCGCTGGCCCCGAGCGCGGCGGCGGCGTTCGCGCACCACGCGACGCTGGCCCCGGCCTCCGCGGGCGAACCGGCCGCGACCGAGACCACGGGCTAGCGCCGCGCGGTTCGCGCCGCCCTCGCGGCGAACGGGATCACACAAGCGACACACTCCAACACACGAAGCGCTGAACTCCGATGAACGAGACATCTACGACGAAGAAGAGCGAGTTCGTGTTCCGGCGCATCGCCGACTCGTTCGAACAGTTCACCGCCGACGCGTGGGCGTCGGTGCCCAAACTGCTGCTGGCGGTGTTTGTGGTGTTCGCCGTCGCGCGGGTCGTGTACCGGTACGCGAACCCGGCCGGGCGCGCGGCCGGGGCGCGCGACGCAACCGCGTTCGGCGTGGCGTGGGGCCTGATACTCTGGGGGTTGGGCGTGTTCGGGGTGCTCGCGGCCCAGAGCATCCAGCCGGTGTACGCGAACCGAGCCTACGAGGGCTTCGCCCGGTACGCCGCGGCCGGCGGCCTCGTGCTCGCCACCGTGTTTTGCTTCGCCGTCGTGGTCGCCGCGGTCGTCCTCAGCGGTCTGGGCGCGTACAAGTACGCCACCAAGCCGGAGCGGCCGGCGGGGCAGGCCACCGGCCTCGCGCTGGCGTGGGGCTCTGGCCTCGCGTTCGCGACCCTCGTGGCGTGGTGGCTCATCAACTTCTACACCCGTGAGGCGGACGCCGCGAAGAGCACGTCCGAGGTCGCGGCCTCGGTCGGCACCAACAACGACGTGAAGTGGTACGCCTTCACCGGGATCGTGCTCGCGCTCGGGGCGATCTTCGTCGCCCTCATGTACGTCAAGGACACGCGCACGGTGCGCTGGTACTTCGCCGCGCCGCTGGCCCTGCTCCGCATGACCGTGTACGCGGTCCTCGCCGTCGTGTTCCTGCTCCCGTCCATGCAGACGTGGGAGGACACGAACAAGGGGTCGCGCGTCGTGATCCTGATCGACATCACCCCCAGCCTGACCGAGAAGACCGACGAGATCGGCACCGGGCCGGGCAAGAAGCCGAAGACCCGCATGGACGTGCTCATCGACTTCCTCTCCGACGACAACGTGAAGTTCCTCAAGAACCTGTTGGAGAAGAACCCGGTCGCGATCTACGCCTTCGGCACGCGCCTCGACGAGTCGCCCACCGTGGTCCCCAAGGGCGGGGCCGCGTTCACGAGAGAGGACTGGCAGGCGTTCGCCCGGTACGACTTCCGCCCGCACCTGATCCGCGGCCTCTCCGACGCGGGCAAGGAGCAACTGAAGAAGTGGGCCGGGTGGTCCGAGTCCAACGCCGGCACCGCGAGTTGGGCCTCGACCCACGCCGCCGGCCGCGAGAACCCGGACGCCGCCAAGAAGTTCGGCCTCAGCGACCCCGCCGACAACGAGGTGATCCTGAAGAACCTCGAGAAGCTCGACAAGCGCATCGATGTCGCGCGCACCATCGCGCTGGGTACGAACGTCGTGGACTCGGTCACGGCCGCGGTGAACCGCGAGGCCCCGAACATGGTGCAGGGCGTCGTGGTGTTCTCGGACGGGCGCAGCAACCTCGGCTCCGAGTCCGGGTTCGCCGAACTGCGCGAGCGCGCGACCCGCGAGCGCATCCCCATCTTCACCGTCGCCGTGGGCGAGGACCGGCAGACCGCGGCCATCACCATCAGCGAGGTGCAGGCCCCGGACAGCGCCCCCATCGACGAGCCGTGGAAGGTGGTCGTCGAGGCCGACGGGGTGAACATGGGCGGCAGGGAGGTCGAGGTTCTGCTCGACCTGTTCCCGCCCGGCCGCGACCCGAAGACCGCGGCCCCCGGCCACACCCTCAAGGAGAAGATGGTGTTCGCCCCCGGCGACCCGCCCCACGGGCAGGCCGAGTTCAACATCGACGCCGCCAAGCTCCCGGACACGCTGACCACGGACTCCAAGGACGCGGCCATCAAGAAGCGCGTGCTGCTCGAGGGCAAGTGGAACGTGCGGGCGCGCATCGCCAAGGACGCGATGGAGGCGTTCGCCGACGAGTTCCACGTCCGCGAGCGCCCGGACATCACCGTGCTGCAACAGAAGCTCCGCGTCCTGCTCATCGCCGGCGCGCCGAACCGCGACTTCACGTTCCTCCGCACCCTGCTGGTGCGCGAGGTGCAGGACAAGCGCGCCACCCTGACCACGTTCGTCCAGAACGACGCCGGCACTACCGGCAAACTGACCCCGGAGCAGGACGAGACCGTGATCCTACGGTTCCCGAACCGCTACGAGGTGGACAAGAAGAAGGGCGGGCTGCCCGAGGAGAAGCCGTACAACCTCGACGAGTACGACGTGATCATCGCGTTCGACCCGGACTGGACCGAACTGACCGAGCTACAGGCCAAAGAGGTTGACAAGTGGATGAGCAAGGGCGGCGGCGGGCTGATCTACGTCGCCGGCTCCATCCACACGGGGAAGCTGGCCCCCGGTAAGGAGCAGAGCGAGCGGCTCGCGCCGTTCCTGTCGCGGCTCCCGGTGATCCCGGCCGACATCATCGCCCGGAACATCAAGGGCACGGCGAAGACCCCGCGCCGGCTCAAGCTGTACCCGGAGCGCATCACCGGCTCCGAGTTGCTCAAGCTCGACGACAAGGTGCCCAACGACCCCATCGCCGGGTGGGAGCGGTTTTTCACCGACCGCGACAAGTACGTCGAGAACAAGGACCTGAAGGTCGAACTGTACCCGGAGCGCGGGTTCTTCTCGTGCTACCCGGTGAAGGAAGTGAAGAAGACCTCGCCGGTCCTCGCGGAGTTCGTGGACGTGGCCGACAACGGCCAGCCGGACCCGCAGCCGTGGATCGTGATCAACAACCCGCTGGACGCCTACCGCTCGACGTACCTCGCGTCGGCGGAACTGTACCGGCTCCGCGCCTTCGACCCGGAGGACAAGACCGGGCAGGAGTTCTTCGAGCGGTTCTGGGTGAAGATGATCAAGTACAACGCGGCGAAGCGGCTCCGCGGGGCCGCGGCCCGCGGGCGCGTGCTGGTGGGCAAGGAGGCGGTGTCCGGCGCGCCGCTTCGCGTGCAGGCCCGCATCCTCACCCCGGGCGCGGAGCCGTATGCCCCGAACGCCCTGTCTCCGAAGTTCAAGATCGTGCAGGAGTCGCCCAACGGCGACAAGCGCACGTTCGGCCCGTACGACCTCGCCCCGAAGCAGAACGCCGCCGGCGCGTTCGACGGGTACTACGCCGGGCAGCAGTTGCTCGACCCGCAGACGTTCCCGCCCGGCGACTTCCTGTACCGCGTGTTCGTGGACGTGCCCGACTCCGACGAGCCGCTGAAGGGCGAGTTCCGGGTCCGTAAGTCGGACCCCGAAATGGACAACACGAGGCCGGACTTCGACGCCCTGCGGCGCATGGCGAGCGAGTTCAGCGGCCCGGTCCGTGAGCGCGCCTCGCAGCGCGCCAAGGACGAGTTCGACGCCAAGCTCCCGAAGGAGGGCACCGCCGTGAAGCTCGCCTTCAAGCTGACCGACAAGGCGCTGGTGGGGCTGATCCCGGAGTGCATGAAGACGGAAACGGTCACGAACCAGAACCGCGGCCCGGTCAACGACCTATGGGACCGCGGGTTCGACATGCCGACCGTGACCGCCGAGAACGAGACCGTGCGAAAGTACCTCGTCTCGTGGTGGTCCGGGCTGCACCTCTCGGCCGTACTGCTGATCGTCGTGTCGCTGTTGGCTGTGGAGTGGCTCGCGCGGAAGCTGCTCCGCCTCGCGTAAGCGCCGCAATGAGAAGAGACCCCGTGAGGCCGGCGGCGCAGAAGCGTCTTGTTCGTAGTGACCCGCTTCAGCGGGTCGTAGCGCCGGGGCGTACCACGAAGGTCGTTGGGCCGAGACCCGCTGAAGCGGGTCGCTACGAACACCGCGCTGCGCCCGGCACCGGCCCGCGTAGCGTCTGGGCCGCTAGAAGAGAAGACACCGCTCACCAACCTGAGTGACGATATGGCGACCGTGCAAGAACCCCGGACGAAGGCCAGCCGCCACGCCGAGCGCGACCCGCAGGTGTACCACCCGCTGGACCGGCTCCGCGGCATCATCCGCAAGTACGTCGTCATCGAGGGCGTGCTGTCCGCGGTGCTGTTCGTGGCCCTGTGGTTCACCCTCGGCATGATCCTCGACTTCGGGCTGTTCAAGATTTCCGGCTGGGACTGGGTCCGCGACGGCGGTAAGTGGGTGCGGGCCGCGGCGCTGGTCGCGGCGCTGGGCCTGTTCGCCGCGCTGCTCGTGTTCCGCATCGCCCGCCGGCTCACCACCGAGTTCTCGTACCCGGCGCTGGCGCTGGTGCTGGAGCGCAAGTTCCCGCAGGTGCTGGGCGACCGGCTCATCACCGCGGTCGAAATGGCCGACGTGGAGGCGATGGCGAAGTTCGGGTACTCCAAGGAAATGATCCGCACCACCATCGCCGAGGCCCGCGAGCGCGTGGGCAAGGTCGCGGTGAACCAAGTGTTCAACTGGCGGCGGCTGTGGGTCATGGGGTTCCTCGCGGTCGGGCTGGTGCTGGGCACCGTGGTGGTGGCGTTCGCGACTCACTCGGTCGCCACGAAGGGCGTGGCCCCGAAGCGGTTCGCGTGGAAGTTCGCCCACGTGTCCGGCATCTTCGTCGAGCGCAACGTCGCGCTCATGGACACCCCGTGGCCGCGCCGCGCCCACCTCGAACTGTACCGCTTCAAGGACGCCCCGTTCCCCGCCACCGGCGAAGTCACCGTGGGCCGCGACGAGCCGCCCCCGCGCGTCGTGGTCCGCGCGTACCGCTGGGTGATCGCCGACCGGCACCACGCCGACGGCTGGCGGCCCCTGACCGTGGACGACCTGACCGAGAATCTGGTCGGCCGCGCGGTGCCCACCCTGCCGGAGGCGCTGCGCCTCAGCGTGGCGCAGGAAAGCCCGCTCACCGTGGACACCCTCGAACTGCTCGCCAGTGAGTCCGGCGGCTCCAAGGACGCCGACGCGGTCAAGGCCCGCGCGCTCATTAAGTTGATGATGAACATGCGCGTCGACCCGCAGACGAAGGCCACCAGCGAGACGCAGGACTTCGAAGCCCTGCAAGAGGTGTTCAAGGCGCTGGAGGCGAAGGCCGACCAGCCGAGCATGGGCCGCACGCTCCGCCGGCTCGACGACGTGGACGCGGTCAAGTACCGCTACGACGGCGTCAGCGGGCGCACCGGGCAGGACGGCCCGCTCACGCAGTTGGGGTTCGGCGCGTTCGGGGCCGAGATCACCGGCATGAAGGAGGACGTCGTCTTCGTCGCCAGCGCCGCCGACTACACAACCGCGCCGCGCAAGATCCGCCTGATCCCGCCGCCCACGCTCGCGCGGCTCGGGCGCGAGCAGGCGGAGCCGGCGTACCTGCACCACGAGCCGCCCCGCGACGAGGGCTACGGCGCGCTCAAGGGCCGGTTCCAGAAGGTCGCGGCCAAAGACCTGCCGCTCACCGGCGACCGCTCCGTCGTCGCCGTGCCCGCCGGCACAGAGATCACCCTGACCGCCGAGGCCTACGTCGGCGACTCCGGCAAGGTGGACGACACCGACCGCATCGTCTCGGCGTTCGCCACCCCGGTCTCGGGCCGGTTCCCCGGCACCCACTTCGACGCGCTGGGCAAGCCCACGCAGAGGCCCGTCGCGCTGATCGTGACCGGCGACGGCACCGCGTTCCGCATCGCCTTCACCGGCGACTATCGCATCAACGAGACCGTCGAGTTCAAGATCACGTGGACGAACAAGTTCAACGTGACCTCGACGCGCGTGGTTCAGATTCAGGCCGTCGTCGACCAGCCGCCCACGGTGGAAGTGGCCGTGGACGTGATCCGCAAGCTCGGCAACGTGTACCTCGTGACCCCGAAGGCCCGCATCCCGTTCAACCCGGACAGCTTCATCAAGGACGACCACGGCCTCAGCGAGGTGAAGTACACGTTCGCGTACTGGGCCGAGGACACCGACGTGACCCGCGGGTACCGGGCGCAGCTCGCCCTGCGGTCGCTGTTCGGGCCGCCGCTCCCCGGCGGCGGGCCGGAGCGCCTGCTCCCGCGCGTTCACGCCTACAACTTCCAACTGCTCGACAAGGCCGACGACCGGCTCGAAAGTTCGGTCTTCGTCAGCGAGTACGTGAACCAGCGCGACGCGATCCTGCGCAACCCGCGCGAGACCTTCGACCAACTGTTGCGCGCGCCCAAGAGCGAGGACGCCCCGCCCCTGACCGTGCGCAACATCGTCCTGAACAACCGCGACCGCGACTTCTTCGACCTGAAGATGCTTCACGACCAAGGTGTGCTGAGAATCGAGGCCAAGTCCGGCGACGTGCAGACCGTGTACCGCATGGACCTGAACATTCAGGCGGTCGATAACAACGTGGACAGCCCGACCGGGCCGAAGACGATGCGGAACGCCGAACCGATCCGCCTGCGCATCGTCTCCGAGGCCGAACTGCTTGTCGAAATCGGCAAGGAACAAGAGACCCTATCGTTGCGCCTCGACGAGGCGCTCAACAAGCTCGCCGCGGCGAAGGTGAAGTACGAGTTCGTCAGGAAAACCAACGGCAAGACGGAACAGACCCCGCTACAGGTGGACGCCGTGAAGGTGCGCGGGCAGGACGCGGCGCAGGACGTGGAAAAGGCCCGCGACATCGTGCAGTCGGTGGGCCGCGAGTTCGTGCGCATCGCCGGCGAGTGTCGCGTGAACCGCCTCAACACCGCCGCCCAGAAACAGCACGACGGCTACGTGGATGACGTGAACAGCATCCTCACGGAGGCGGCCGTGGAAACGGCGACCTTCCCCAAGACCCAAGACCTACTCACGAAGGTACAGAACGAACTGAATCTCGGCCGCTGGGCACCTCTCGCCGCGGTGCAGGAGGCCGAAAGTTCCGTCGTCCAACTGGAAGCGCGCCTCAAGTACATCCGCGACAAACTCGGCGAGGCGACCACGAAGGAAAAGCTCAAGAACGACCTGCTGACGATTCAGGCCAAGCAGACGCGCATCTACCAAGAGATTCGGGCGTGGCAAGAGTACGTTGCGGTCATTCAAACCCAGAAGTTCCCGACGATCACGGTCGCCGGCGTGACCTCGATCAGCAAGGGCCAGACGGCGATCATCGCGCACAACATCCAGTGGAACCAGTACGACAGCGACACGATTAAGGTGGCGCTGACGGCGACCGACGCCGACGGCAAAGACGCCGGCGACGCCATCACCGTGACGAAGGAACTGGTGCTCGACTTCGAGAAGCACCCGTTCAAGTTCGACTACGCGGTGAAGGCCGGGAACAAGCCGGGCACGTACAAGGTCACGCTCACGCCCGCCGCCGGCCCGCCCGTCGTGGTGCAGGTCAAGGTGGAGTGAGCCGCGAAGGAGGGCCGCGCGTGGCCCGTACGTTACTCGCGCTCGTGTGTGTGGCGCTCGTCGGCGGGTTCGCCCCCGCCGCCGACCCGCCCCGCGCCCCCACCCAAACCGAACGCGACCTGCAAGAACTACGCACCCTCCTCGCGCGCATTTAAACCAACCAGAACGTCATTCAGTGCGGCATTCACGATCTCATTTGGCACCACCAGCCCCTGAACCCGCACAGATTCCCGCAGCTCTCTCGCGCGCCCGAAGTCGTAATCGCGAAGGGCCGCTCCGCGGTCGGAAAGCACAACATCGCTTGGAACCAGTACGACGGCGACACCATCCGCGTGCGCGTCACGTCTTCCGACCCGTCGTTGGTCGTGCCGAAGGAACTGCTGCTCGACTTCGACAAGCACCAGCTCAAGTTCGAGTACGATATCAAGGTTGGCACCAAGACCGGCACGTTCACGATCACGCTGACCCCTGCCGTGGGTCGCGCGGTCGAGGTGCAAGTGACTGTGAAATAGAGTCGCGCGCCGTTGTGCGCGCGCGGTCGATCTGTTATACTACCCCTCTGATTCGTCGTATTTGCTGATCCGCCCGCCTGCCCCGGCCGGTCGCGCCCTGCCCGCGCCGCGTGTTGAGTTCGTAAAGGACATGTCATGCCGACGCCCGAACCCGCGTTCCCCTTCTCCGTTTCGGAGGAGGCCGGGCGCACCACGGTCCGCTTTCCCGCCGGAACAGCGCTTTCCGAGGCCAACGCCGAAGCCCTCTCCCGCCACCTGACCGCGCTGTTGGAAGGGAAAGAGCGCCCGCACCTGCTGATCGACTTGGGCGGCGTCACCTTGCTGAACAGCATCATGCTGGCGAAGTTCATCGGGCTGAACGGGCGGCTCCGCGCCGCCGGTGGCCGGCTCACGCTGTTCAACCCGAACACCATCGTCCGCGACGTGTTCCGCGTCACCCGCCTCGACACGCTCCTCGAAGTTCACGCCTTCAGCCACACGCTCCCGGCGTAAGATCGTAGTCCTCACGCGGAGCGTGAGGACTACGGTAACACCTTACCCCAGCACTTCCTTCACCACGCGCCCGTGAACGTCGGTGAGGCGGAAGTCGCGGCCGGCGTACTTGAACGTCAGCTTCTCGTGGTTCAGGCCGAGTTGGTGCAAGATGGTCGCGTGCAGGTCGTGCATGTGGACCTTATTGTCGGTCGCGGCGGAACCGAACTCGTCGGTCGCGCCGAACGACAGGCCCGGCTTGAACCCGCCGCCGGCCAGCCAGACCGTGAACCCGCCGGGGTTGTGGTCGCGCCCGGTGCCGTTCTTCTCCGCGTACGGCGTGCGCCCGAACTCGCCGCCCCACCACACAATCGTGTCTTCGAGCAGCCCGCGCCGTTTCAGGTCCGCGATCAAGCCCGCGATGGGCTTATCGACGGCGCGCGCGTGCTCGCCGTGCTTGGGCAGGTTCGAGTGCTGGTCCCACGCGGGGTTGGCGCTGTTGTCGCCGTAGGTCACTTGCACGAACCGCACTCCGGCTTCGCTCAGGCGGCGCGCCATCAGGCACTGCCTGCCGAAGTTGTCCGTCTCCTTCGTGCCGATGCCGTAGAGCTTCTGCGTTTCCTTCGCCTCCTTGGCGATGTCCATCACGTCGGGGGCGTTCTTCTGCATCCGCCACGCCAGTTCGTAACTCGCGGCCACGGCTTCCAACTCCGCGTCGCCCGGCTTGGCCTTTAGTTGCTCGGCGTTCAACTCGCGCAGCAACTCGAAGTGTTCTTGCGTCGCGCTGGTGGAAAGGCCTGGCGCGAGGTTGCGGATCGTGGCGTCGCTGGCCGGGCCACCGGCGCGGCCGACCGGTGTGCCCTGATAGATCGCCGGGAGGAAGGCGTTGCCGTAGTTGCGCGCGCCGCCGTTGCCGGCGCTGGGCGCGATGCTGATGAACCCCGGCAGATTGGCGTTCTCGCTGCCGAGGCCGTACAGCGCCCAACTGCCGAAGCTGGGGCGCACGAAGTTGGTCGAGCCGCAGTGCAGGAACAGCGTGGCCGGGCCGTGCGCGACGCCCTCGGTGCGCATCGAGTGGACGAAGCACAGGTCGTCGATGACGCCGTTCACTTCGGGGAACAGGTCGCTGGCCCACTTCCCGCTCTGGCCGCGCTTGGCGAACTTCCACAGCGGCTTCATCACGCGCTGCGAGCTGCCGCGCATCCCGGTGTTGGCGATGACGCGGGCGTCGTCGAACTTGAGCTGCTTGCCGTCTTCCTTGTCGAGCGCGGGCTTGTAGTCGTAGGAATCGACGTGGCTCACACCGCCCTGCATGAACAGGAAAATGACGCGCTTGGCCTTGGCGGGGTGGTGCTCCTTCTTGGCGGCCAACGGGTTCGGCGAGCGGCCGGGTTCAGCCCGGCCGTCGTGCGCCGCTAAGCCCGCGAGGGCGAGCGCCCCGAACCCGCACCCGGTTTGCGACAGCCACTCGCGACGGCTCAACATGCGCGCGCTCTCCAAAAAGGCGACACGACCAGCGTACCCGAAGAGCGTCCCGGTGCCAACGGGCAGTTCGCGCCGCCCCGTTGCAACGCGGGCGCGTTCGGCGTATCACTACGTCACCCCGTTTCCCCCTAACCGGAGTTCCGCCATGCCGAGCACCCCCGAGAAGCGCGTTCAGGAACTGCACCTCACGCTCCCGCCCGCGCCGAAGCCGGTCGCGGTGTACAAGACCGCGGTGAAGATCGGGAACCTGCTGTACGTGTCCGGGCACGGCCCGCTGAAGGCCGACAAGACGATGATCACCGGGCGGCTCGGCACCAAGGACTTCACGCTCGATCAGGGGAAGGAGGCCGCAAAGCAGACCGGCCTCGCGATCCTCGCCACCGTGCGCGACACGCTCGGCTCGCTCGACAAGGTGAAGCGCCTCATCAAGACCTACGGCATGGTGAACTGCACGGACGACTTCCTCGACCAGCCGAAGGTGATCAACGGGTTCTCGGAACTGATGCGCGACGTGTTCGGCGAGGACAACGGCGTGGGCGCGCGCAGCGCCGTGGGCCACAACTCGCTGCCCGGCAACATCGCCGTCGAGATCGAGTGCATCTTCGAAGTGGAGTGACGCGCGCGCCGCGAGCCGCGGCGCGTGTCACTCGCGCGCCGTGAGTTGATCGAGGATCATCTCGACCACCCAGCAACTCGGCGCGTGGTCGCGGCACGTCTGAAGGTGCTCGACCACGAGCGGGTCGTCGCACCCGGCTTCGAGCAGCGCGTCGCACAGCGCCGGCAACCCGTCGAGCGCCGCGCTCGCGTGAATGCCCCGCGCCAGCGCGACCACATCCGACGTGAGCCACTCGGCGCGCAATGGGGACCAGAGATCGGCGTGTCGCAACGCGATGTGCGCATCAACACAATCCGCAACACGTACTTGCACAGCGCGCGAGGTGGTGTCGACGTCGTGGACCGACGCCCAGAGCAATGTGAATCGAACGCAACACAGCCGTGCGTTGCGCCGCTGAGCATCAGCCACCCCCTGCCGCGCGCCAATTTCTACGTCGGGCCAGAGGGATCGCGGTAAGTAGCGGCTGAGTTCTGCTCCGAAGCACACGGCAATCCCTTCGGCAGCCGGGTCGTCGGTTATTTCGTACTCGAAGTCGAAGTAGAGCCGCGGGCCGCCACTGCTCACCCTACGTGAGATACGTTCGCGCTTCGGTTTGAGGATCGTTAGGAACTGCATCGGCGCGCCCTCAGTTGTGCCCGTCGCCGTTGCCGTTGGCGCTCGCGCCGGCGGCGAGGGGGGCGAACCCGACTTGCCGGCGCTGTTCGGCCAAGTCGCTGCGGTTCTCGCGGAACTGGTCCATCGCCCAGTCCCACTCCCAGCGCGCGGTGTCGATGTAGCGCAGGATCAGCAGGTTCTTCAACTCCTCCACCTCCGCGAAGCTGTAGGCCTCGGTCTGGCGCACGGCCGCGTCGAGGTCGATGCCGGCGCGCACGTCCGCGTGCCAGCGGTCCATGAGCCGGCGGCGCAGGGTCGCGTCCGGCAGCGTGAAGTACAGCACGAGGTCGATGCGGCCCGGGCGCTTGAACGCCGGGTCGATCAACTCCAGCCCGCAGTTCGTCGTGAACACGTACACGACGCCCTCGTTCACCTGAATGCCGTCGAGGGCGCTGAGGAACACGGCCTGATCGTCGGTCTCGCGCACCGTACTGCGGTCGCGCAGGGCGATGTCCATGTCGTCGAAGAAGATGACCCCGCTGCGGTGGACCGTGAACAGGTCACGCACGGCCTGCACCGGGTTGCACGACCGCCGCGCGGCTTGGTAGGCGTCGGGCGAAACGATCTGGTACTCGTGCCCGGTGCGGCGGCACTCCTCCCACAGCCAGCGGCACGCGCTCGTCTTGCCGTTGCCCGGCGGCCCGGTCAGCAAGAGGCCGCGCCTCGGTCGCCCGCCCAGTTCCTTGATCCGCTTCAGGTTGTTGCGGTCGAGGTAGCCGAGCGTGTTCTGTTTCAGCACTTCGAGCTGCTCGTCCGGGAGCACCGGCGGCGGGCTGTTCTCGACCTTCGTGCGGCTCAGCTTGAGGACGCGCCTGAACAATTTCACGTAGTCGGCGCGGGCGACGACGAACACGTCGTAGGCGTTCTGGTCGTAGTTCTGATCGACGAAGGCGACGGCCCGCGCGAAGCGGACCCCTTCGAGGGTGTAGAGGCGGATGCCGAACGTGGTGCCGGGGTAGAACTTCGAGCGCGTGAGCCACTGGCGCACGAGCGCGCCGTCGAGGGGCACGAGCGGCCCGCGGACGGCGCTGCCGAGGAGCGCGTACGAGTACCCGCCGCCGACGAACGCGACCGGGTCCGCGAGGTCCGCGGCCTTCGCCGCGGCATCGACCAGCGCCCGGTGGTCCGCGGTGTAGGAGCTGAGAGGCGTCATGGTGGTGGGCGAATGCCCGCTCGTTGGTGGTGGGCGCAGGGACACACGGACTGGTATAGGGGTTCACTCACGGTGTTCGTAGTGACCCGCTTCAGCGGGTCATAGCTCAGGGGCCTTCGCGGTACGCGCCTGTGCTATGACCCGCTGAAGCGGGTCACTACGAAAAATCGCCGCGCGGTGTTGGCGTTGCCGCGGTCGCGGTTACGGAACTAGCATGATCCCAACGCACCCAGAGGACTGACGATGACCACCGCGTCGCGCTTCGACATTTCGCTGCTCGAAAAGGCCCAGCGGGTTCCCGGCAAGCCGCGGCACAAGACGCGCGAGGTGAAGGTCGGGGGCGTCGTCATCGGCGGCACCAACCCGGTCGCCGTGCAGTCCATGACCACGACGGACACGTTCGACGTGGCCGCGACCGTGAAGCAGATTCACGCGCTCGAAGAGGCCGGGTGCGAACTGGTGCGCGTAACCGTGCCCAAGCCCGAAGACGCTGGCGCGCTCAGCGCGATCCGCGCTCAGATCGGCATCCCGCTTATCTGTGACATCCACTTCGACTACAAGATGGCGCTCGCGGCCCTCGACCACCCGGTGGACAAGATCCGCATCAACCCCGGCAACATCAACAAGGCGGGCGACACAACCAACGACCGGTTCCGCCAAGTGGTGCGCAAGGCGAAGGCCAAGGGGCTGCCGATGCGCATCGGGGTGAACGCCGGGAGCCTCGAAACCGAGGTGAATCTGAAATACGGGTTCCCGTGCCCGCCCGCGATGGTCGAGAGCGCGCTGCGGTACATCGAAGTGGCCGAGAGCGAGGGCTATCGCGACATTATCGTGTCGCTGAAGTCGAGCGACGTGCTGGTCGCGGTGGAAGCGTACCGGCTGTTCGCGCAGATGTGCGACTACCCCACACACATCGGCATCACGGAAGCGGGCAAGCCGCCCTACGCGGTCACGAAGAGCGCCGCCGGCCTCGCGCCGATCCTGCTCGACGGGATCGGCGACACGATCCGCATCTCGCTGCTGGGCGACCCGGTGCCGGAGATCGCGGCGGCGTTCGACATCTTGCAAGCGACGCAGCGCCGAGTGCGCCGCCCGGAACTGATCGCGTGCCCGACCTGCGGCCGGCTCGCCATTGACCTTGAGAAGATCATCGCGGAACTGGAAGGGCGGTTGAACGGCAAGCGGTTGCCGGTGAAGATCAGCGTGCTGGGGTGCATCGTGAACGGCCCCGGCGAGGCCCGCGAAGCGGACATCGGCATCGCGGCCGGCAACGGACAGGGCATGATCTTCCGCAACGGCGAGATGGTGCGCAAGGTCGCGGAGGCCGAGATCGTGAACGCGCTGATGGAAGAGCTGGTGCGCTGGGAAGCCGAGAACGCGCACCGCATCCCGAAGGCCACCGATGCCGAGGGCTTGGGCCGGCGCAAGCTGCCCGTCGTCGCGGGTTGACGCGCGGCACCGTGAGCAGTTCCGATCACCGCCGCGCCGTTGGGGAACTCCGTCATGGCCGAGCGCAACCCGCCTGTTCTTGATGTCGCCGTCACGATGCCGCACGAGCCGTCTACCGGGGCGGGCGACGAGACCGCGCCGCACAACGCCGCGCCCGGCGCGGAACCGCTCGCGCCCGGCACGTTCCCGCCCGGACTTGAACCGCGCTACGTCCCGCTCGGTGTACTCGGCAGCGGCGGCATGGGGCGCGTGTTCCTCGTCACCGATACCGAACTCGGTCGCCCGGTCGCGCTCAAGGAGCTGCGCGCCGACCTCGCCACGGGCGGCTGGGCCGAACGGTTCCGCCGCGAGGCCCGCGTCACCGGGCGGTTGCAGCACCCCGGCGTCGTGCCCGTGTACGATCTCATCCGCCTGCCGGACGGCCGCACGTTCTACACCATGAAGCCGCTCCGCGGGCGCACCCTCGCGGACTGGGTGAGCGCGTTCCACAAGCACCCACCGACGCGCGCGGCCGAGGCGCGCGAGTTCCGCGCGCTGCTGCGCGCGTTCGTCGACCTGTGCCGCACCATCGGGTTCGCGCACCGGCACGGCGTCGTTCACCGCGACCTCAAGGGCGCGAACGTGCAGGTGGACGAGTTCGGCGCGGTCGTCGTACTCGACTGGGGCATCGCGAAGTTGATGGGCGAGGCCGACGACGTGCCGGCGCTCGACGTTGGCCCGGGCGATAGCGACAACGGCACCGCGACGCAAATGGGGCAGGCCCGCGGCACGCCTCTCTACATGGCCCCCGAGCAGGCCGCGGGCGACCTCGCGCGCGTCGGACCCGCGAGCGACATCTACAGCCTCGGCGCGGTGCTGTTCGAGGTGCTGTGCGGCGCGCACGCGGTCGCGCGCGGCGCGAACGCGGCCGGAACCATCGCCAACGTGATCGCCGGACAGGTCGGCCGCCCGCGGGCCGCGGCCCCGTGGGTGCCGTCGGCTCTCGAAGCCGTTTGCCTGAAGGCGCTCGCACGCGACCCGGCCGCCCGGTACGCCACCGCCGACGCGCTCGCCGACGACGTGCAGCGCTACCTCGACGACGAAGCGGTAACGGTGCGCCGCGCGCCGGTCGCGGAGCGGTTCGCCCGCTGGACCCGGCGCAACCGACTGCTGGTGCGGTCGGCGTTCGTCGGCGGCGCGCTGGCGCTGGTCGCGGTCGCGGCCGTCGCAGTCCTCGAATACTTCAACGGGATCAAACTCGACGGCGAGCGCAAGCAGGCGGTCCAGTCCGCGGACCTCGCACGGCAGCGCGCGGACGAGGCGCGGGCCGCAACCGTTCGCGCCAACACGAGCGCAGCGGACGCGAAAACCGAGAGCACGCGGGCCAACAAGAACGCAGCGGACGCGAAGGCCGCGGGGCAACTCGCCGCGAGCAAGGCGCAAGAGGCGCAGGACGCGCTGCGCAGCAGCCTGCGGGCCATCGACGAGGCGCTCGTGAAGCTGGCCGAGGACCGGTTCCGGGGGCTGCCGGGCCTTCAGCCGATCAACAAGGAACTGCTGGAGCGCGCCAGCGCCGGGTGCGACGCGCTCCTGAAGATCGCCCCGGACGACGCGGCCGTGCTCGCCGAGTTGGGCCGGGTGCGGCTGCACTTGGCCGAAGTCGCGGCGGAATTGGAGGGCGAGCAGTACGCCATCGAGGTGCTGACGCAATCGCTCGCGTTCCAGAAGCGCCGGGCCGCGACCGCGGACCCGCGCGCGCGGCTCGACCACTCGGTCACGCACCTCCTGTTGGGCGTGCGCCGCGCCCGCGCCGGCAACAAGGACGCCGCCGGCACCGAGTTGAACGCGGCCCTCGACATCCAACAGGCGCTCCTCGCGGATACCGGCGTGAAGGCCGACCCCGCGCTGAAGGCGGCGTGTCAGGCCCAACTGGGCCGCACACTCATGCAGATCGCGCGCTGGCAGGCCGAGAACACGCGCGACGAGCGGGCCACGTTCCGCGCGATCAGCGCTTCGGTCGAAAACCTTGAGGCCGCGTACCTCGCGGAGCGCACCAGCGCCGACTACGCGCTGTTTTTGGGGCAGGGACTGGTCGAGGCGGGGCTACTGGCGCGGGCGTTCAAGAACCTCGCGCTGGCGCGCGACAGCCTCGCGACCGCGCGGCGCGTCCTCTCCGAAGCCCCGCCCGACGTGGCCGCGCGCCCGCGCGTGCGACAGATGCTCGGGAATGCCTTCAACTTGGCCCACTTGGTGGAGACCGAGTCCGCGCGCCCGGCGGAGGCGCTGGCCCTGCTCAAAACCGCCGTCGAGATTCGCACGAACCTGGTGCGCGAGAACCCGGCGGTCATCACCTACAAGGCCGATCTCGCCTCGGCGCTCAGCAACCTCGGCACGCACGAGCGCCGCGCGGGTCGACTCGTGGCCGCGGCCGACCTGTACGACACCGCGTTCGCCGCGCTCGAACAAGCGTGTGCGGTGAACCCGAACCTGCAGGCGTACCGCTCGATGCGGAACGCCATCGGGTACTCGCTCGGAGACGTGCTCCTCGCCGACAAGCGGTACGCGGACGCGGCGCGCGCGTTCGAGGCCGTGCGCCCGCACCTCGTTTCCCCGAACGACTACGTCCTGATCGGTGGCGGGCTGGCGCGGGCCGCGGCCGGGCTGCGCGGCGGCGACGAGGTGCCCACCGGCG
>VGZJ01000044.1 GCA_016872595.1 Planctomycetota bacterium | reverse complement strand
GGTTCAGAACGTGCCGGACGACTTCGGCGCGGTGCGCGACGCGATCCGCGCCGCGGCGCGCGCCGCCGACATCGTACTGGTGTCGGGCGGAACGTCGGTCGGCCCGGACGACCACGCCCCGCGCGCCGCGGCCGAGTTGGGCGAACTCGCGGTCCACGGCGTCGCGCTGCGCCCGGCCGGGCCGCTGGGCGTGGCGTTCGCGCCGGGGCCGGTGTTCCTCGTGCCCGGCAACCCGGTGTCGTGCCTGTGCGCGTACGACCTGTTCGTCGGCCGCGCGGTGCGTCGCCTCGGCGGGCGCGCGTGGGACCTGCCGCACCGCCGCGAAGCGATGCCGCTGGCCGCGCCGGTGCCGTCGGCCACGGGGCGCGTCGATTACGTGCGCGTGAAAGTGTCCGACGGCGCGGCGGTCCCGCTCGCGACCGGGGGTGCGTCGAACCTCAGTTCCGCGGTCGCCGCCGACGGCTTCGTACTGGTGCCCGCCGACCGCACCGAACTGCCCGCCGGCGAACGGGTCGAGGTCTGGTGCTACGAGTAGCAGGCGCGCGGCGCGCCGTCACCCGCCTTTGAGGAGCCGCGCGAGGGGGCGCGTTTCCGCGAAGTGGTCCATCACCAGAATGGACACCACGGTGAGCGGCACCGCGAGGAACATGCCGGGGATGCCCCACAGCAGCCCCCAGAACGCCAGCGACCCCAGTATCACCAGCGGGCTGACGCCGACCGCGTTCCCGATGATCATCGGCTCGGCCACCGACGACGACACCAGATGGCACGCCAGTAGCGCGCCGGCCGCGGCGAACGGCTCCCACGTCGCGAACCCGAACCACAGGAACCCGAACCCCACCGGCAAGGCGTACGCCACAACGGTCCCGATGTACGGCACGAAGTTGCACAGGAACGTGAGCAGCGCCCATAGCAGCGCGAACTTCACCCCCACTACCCACAGCACGAGGCCCACGGGCACCGCGAGCACGAGGCTCGACCGCACCTTCGCGCGCAGGTAGCTGATGACCGCGGCGTTGATCTGCCCGGCCACGTTCAAGATGACCTCGGCCCGCTCCGGCGGGTACGCCCGGCGCACGCGCGCCGGGAACCGCGACCCTTCCACCAACAGGAACAGCAGGTACAGCGCGACCACGCACGCCTCGAGCGCGGCCCCGGCCGCGGCGCTCAGCAGCGGGCCGGCCAGTTCCGCCACCTGCCCGGACACGCGCGACTCGCTCGGCCCGTCGCCGGCGCGCGCGGCCCACGGCGCGTTCTCGGCCACGGCGCGCTCGGCCCGCACCACCGTATCGGCGGCGCGGGCCTGAAGGCGCGGCAGGTCGTCGCGGAGCGCGAGGACGCTGGCGTAGGTGACGAACGCCAGTAGCAGGAGCGCGCCGACCGTGAGGCCGGCGAGGGCGGCGAGCGAGGCGGGCGTGCCTACGTGCTGCCGCAGCCGCGCGTGGTGCGGCATCAGCACGTAGGCGAGGAACACGGCCACCATGAGCGGGCGCAGCACCGGGGCGAGTTGCTGGAGCATGAACCAGCCGGCGGCGACCGCGACCACCACGAGCGCGACCGTGCGCACGGTATCGTGGTCGCGCCAGCGCGGCCCGCGCGGCGCGGCGGCGTCGGTCGGTTGGGGGGGAACCATGTGGCGCGGCCCGACGAGGACGTGAGCGGTTCGGGGAAGCATACCCGATGCCCCCGCGCGTGTCGTGTCCGGGGGCAAAAATCGCCCGCGGAGCGGGCAGGTGGCGCGCGGCGCGTGGGTCTGTGAGAAACCCGTGAGCGCGCCAATGCCTTGAAAATCAGCGGGTTAGGGAAATATGCCAACGGAACCTCCGGCCCGGCCCCGGTGTTGCATTACTGGAACGTGTTAGGTCGTGCGCGGTGGCCGGAACCATCGCGCGCGACGGAGCGCAGAACTCCCGCCCCTACCGCTGGCCGCGCCCCGGCTTGGAACACCGGCGCGCCCGTTAGCGGTCCTCACCGATGTGCCGCGCGCCCCGCGCGCGGCACGGTTGGCCCGCGCCGTGATCGGCGGTCTTCCCGCCCAATTCACACGCGGGCCGTTCGTCCCACGCGGCCCGCCGCGACCGTAGCGGTGGCCGTTTCGCGACCCCCGACCGTGCGCCACGCGCGGCCCCGGCCCCGTCGCGCCCTGAGGTCTCGGAGGCAACCCGTGATCGGTTCGTCTTACGTTCGCCGCCGCGCGCCGTTCGCCGCGTGCGTCTTGCTCGCCGGCACCGCACTCGCGGTTCACCCCACACTGGCCCGCGCGCTGGGCGTGGACGTGTGGAACGCGCCCGCGCTCGAAGCCGACCAGCGCTCGGCCACCGAAGAAAGCGCCCGGCTGGACGCGGACGACGCCACCGTGCGCCGGCGCATCGAGATCAAAGAAACGCTCGTCGCGGACCTGATTGCCGGGCGCGCGGCCCTCGCCGACGTGACCGAGCGGTTCCTCGAACTGGACGGGCCCCGCCCGGCCAACATCGAGGCCGTTCGCGCCCGGTTCGCCGGCGCGACGGACCACGAAAAGATGGCCCGCAACGTCATCGAATACTCCCTCCCCCGCGCGACCGACGCCGACCGCGCCGCGCTCGCGGCCCGGCTCGACACCGAACTGCGGCACCTCGCCGCCGCCGGCACCCACTAGCGCCGCGCCCGTTCCCTCTCCGCCGCCCGCCCGGCGCGCGCCGGGCGGCCCGGCCCCGTACCGCCACACGTTCGTACCGAGAGGGCTTCCCATGACCGCCATCCGCCGCCCCGGGGCCGCGTCCGTTGCCTGCCTGTTCGCTCTCGGCGCGGGGCTGATCGGCGCGCACCTTGTGGCCCCGCAGTGGGCGCACGACCGCGGCCTCGACGTGTGGAACTATTCGAGCGCCGACACGCAACTGCGCGCCGCGGCCGAGCACCGCGACGAAGTAGAAGCCGGCGCGGAGCGGGCCGCGGCCCGGCGCGCCGCCGCCAACCTGATCGCCGCGAAGCTGGTCGCGGGCGAAACGTCGCTGTCCGCGGCGGCCGACGAGGTGGCCGAGGTGTTCGCCGACGACGCCGGCACGGTCTGCATCCTCGAAACGCGACACGCCGCCGTGCCGAGCGCCCGGCACCGCTTCGCCCGGCACCTGATCGAGCGCACCGGGCTGGCGCTGGAACACGACCCGCACCGCGCCGCGGCCGTGGCCGCGCGCCTCGAAGCCGAGTACCGCGAGTTGAGCGCGCACTGAGTTTCGTCGGGCGGGCCTCCGGCCGGCTCGAAGTGAGGCCGGCCGGAGGCCCGCCCGACGAAACTCAGTGCGCGGCTTTCAGGGTGCGGGCGATGTACGCGCGCACGTCGCCCGCGGCCGCGCCCGTCGCGACGCGGGCGTTCGGCGCGGCCGTCGCGCCGGGGCGCGCGTCGATCACCGTCATCCCGCGGGTCAGGTCGCCGCGCGTCTCCACGTCCACGTACCGCGCCTCGCTGCTCACGCACCCCGGCAGCGCGACCGCGGCCGTTCCCAGCACGTCCTTCAGGTGGAACCCCTCGATCCCGTACAGGTTCGAGCTGGCCCGGATGCCGAACGGCACGATCTGGCGCAGGAACTGGCACGTCCGCGAGTCCGGGTTCGGCAGTTCCAACAGGTCCGAGGGCGAGAAGATGAGCTTGCGCGTGGTGTCGAGCGTGAGGAGCAGCGGGTTCAACTCGCCGGCGAACACGCGCCGCGCGGCGTCCGGGTCGAGGTGCATGTGGAACTCGGCCACCGGGCCGGCGTTGCCCGGCTCGCGCCACGCCCCGCCCACGATTACGGTTTGGTCGAGGACCGCGGGCAGGGCCGGGTCGCGGTCGAGCGCCGCGGCCAGCGTCGTGAGCGGCCCGAGGTTCACCACCGTGACCTCGCGCGGGTGCTCGCGCGCCAGTTCGCACAGCACCTTGTCCGCGGGGTGAAGGGTGTGGCGCAGCGCGCTGGGGAACGTGACCCCGCCCAGCCCGCCGGGGCCGTGGAGCGCGAGGCCGTCGGACCCGTACCGCACCGGGATCGCCGCCGCGAGCTTCGGCCACTTCGGGGGGTCCATCACGTCGATGAGCGTGTGGACGTTCGCCGTGGCCTGTTCCGCGGAGACGTTGCCCGCGGTGGGCAGCAGCCCGACCACGTCGAGGGCCGGGTCGTTGAGGGCGAGGGCGACGGCGAACGCGGTGTCGATCCCCGGGTCCGCGATGAGGAGCACCTTACGTGGCATTGGCGGCTCGGCCGTGAGGAGCGGGCGAAGGCCCGCCCCATCATAGCCGACCCGCGCCGCGGGCGGAATCAGAAGTCGTTCGCCAGCGTCTCGCCGCCGTTGCGCGACACCAGCGCGGCCAGCGTGCGGATGCTCACCGACTGGCGCAGGAACCGCACGCTCCCGTCGGCGAACAGGGCGTTCACCCCGCCGCTGTGGAACCCGTAAATCTGGCTGCTGCCGAGCGTGCCGTAGTAGGGGTGCGGGTACCCTGCCGCGAACGTCTCGCCGTTGGTCGCGTTGATCGCGGCCGGGCCGGGGAACGTGAGGCCGTCGGCCGACGAACCCGTCAGGAACGGGATGTCGCTGGCCGGCCGGCACCACCCGCCGCCGTTGACGCGGCTGTTCCCGCTGGCCTTCTGCGCGAGTTTCCCGTTGCGGTAAATGTCGGGCCGCCCCGCGGACTCGGTCACGTGCAGCGTGTTCGAGACGCCGTCGGGGAACGAGTTCGTGAAGCTCAGGCGCTGCGACCGCGACACGGCCCCGTTCTCGAACCCGGCCGACGCCGGGTCGATCAGCCCCGCGCTCGCGAGCCGCGGGTCCACACCGTAGATGGCCGCGTAGTCGCCGTTGGCGACGATGTTCGTCCACGCCGGGGTGGTGTCCGGCGCGCCGTCCACGATCTGGCCGTTCGGCGCGGACGGGCACTCCAGACCCTTCAACCGCGTGCCGAACACGTTGGGTTGCAAGTGCCAGTTCACACTCAGGCTCGCTTGGCGGAACAGGTTGTCCTGCTCGATGTACGGCAGCAGGTACGTGACCCAGCGGACGCGCACCGTGCTGACCGCGTCAGGGCGGATGTTCCCCGGCAGCGCGTCGTTGGCGTTCTGGTAATTGTGAAGGCCGAGGCCGAGTTGCTTGAGGTTGTTCTGGCAGCTCATGCGGGCCGCGGCCTCGCGCACCTTCTGCACGGCGGGGAGCAGCAGCCCGATCAGCACCGCGATGATGGCGATGACGACGAGCAGTTCGATCAGCGTGAACGCGCGACGGGCGCGGGAGTTCGTGGGCACGGACGTTCCTCGAAACAAGTAGGTGGTGAGAGTTAGCGCGGGAGGACGAACGGCTTCAACTCGGTCGGCGCGGTGCCGACCGTGGCCGTGAGGCCGGACTTCTCCGGGTTGGCGAACTTCGCGGGCAGGCGGCTCGTCGGCGGGTCGTCGCCCTTGCCCGCGGTCCACAGTTCTACCGTGACGCGGTACTCGCCCGCGGGCGCGCCGTCGCCGGTGGTGTGGCTCGTGAGGGTGAAGGTGCCGTCCGCGCCCACGGTGCCGCGCGGCTTCACGCCGTTGGCGTCGGCCGCGCCGACCGGGTGAAACACCACGGTCGCGCGCTCCAGCGGCTTGCCGTCCGCAGTCGTCACCTTGCCCGTGACCGGGACCAGCGCCGGCCCCTTCTGCCCGCACCCGGCGAGCGCGACCAACGACAGCACCACCGCGGACGCGACCAGCGCGCGCCGGGCGAACGAACGACGAACCATGTGCGACTCACTCTTCGGCGAAAGGGCGGGTGGGATAGGCTCGGCAGGCGGGTTGGGGTCAACAAAGGCACTCCGGGGCGGGCGGCTCCGCGCCGCTCGCGCCGTCGTCGGTGGGTTCCGCGATCACGCCGTACTCCGCGGCCGGTAACTGCTCGGCGAGCAAGCGGAAGTAGCGTTCGAACAGCCCCTCAGTCATCGCTCGGCCTCCTAATCACGACTTCGATGAGCATCATTGTCGTGCTTAGGCACTGTATCGGCGAAATAATCACTAATCAAGTGCGAAAAGTGAACTTTCAGACTACCTTGATATAACTCGTTAAATTGTAAGTTTTTAATGAAAAGACAATTGCGCCGCAACCGAGCCTGCGGAATTGTGCGTGCAGAAGTGATGATTGCAAGCGAAGCGTCAACAGCGAGCGGCGCGGCGATAGTTCGCCGGTAGCTCCACAACGCCCACACGCAAAGCGTATCTCGGTTGTATCGCTACCGGCGAACTATCGCCGCGCCGTTCGCGCGCGTCGAAAGCGAGGCCTACGGCTTCTTCGGGTCCTTCGGCGGGGGCGGTTCGTCCTTCTTCCAGCCCAGCATTACGACCGTGGGCGCTTCGGTTTTGGCGCTCGCGTCGAAGACGAACTCGTTGGTCGCGGGGAGCTTCTTGATGTTCTTCAGCCCGTCGAGGAACTCTTCCGGCCCGGCCAGTTCGTCGAAGTCCTTCATCCCGTAGTGCATCGGGAACACGTACTTGGTCGGGTTCAGTTGTTTCATCACGGCTTGGGCCTGCTCGCCGTTGATGGTGTAGATGCCGCCGACCGGGATCATCAGCACGTCCACCTTGCCGATGGCCTTGACCTGCTCCGCGGTCAGCTCGTGGCCGAGGTCGCCGAGGTGGACGATGTTGATCCCGTCCACTTCGACGACGAACACGCTGTTCTTGCCGCGCGTGAGGCCGTTCTGGGTGTCGTGGTAGGTGGCGACGTTGCGGACGCGAATCGCTTGGCCGCGCTTCTCGTCGATGGTCTTCCACTCCTGCTTGTTGTTCTTCAGGATCACGCCGCGGAACACGTCCGTTTCGGGGATGCGCACGGGGTCTTTGGTCTTCTCGTTCACCTTGCCGGTGTCGATCATCTCGATGAGCGAGTGGTCGTCGTGGATGTGCGAGACGATGACGAAGTCGGCGCGGACCGCGCGGCGTCCGAACGCCGGGATGCCGTGCGGGTCGAAGGCGAACACGCGCCCGGTGGAGTCCGTGACTTGAAAGAACGACTGCCCGAACCAGCGGATCGTGACGTTCTTCGCCTTCGGCTCTTGGGCCTCAACGAGTGAGGGGTGAGGAGTCGGGAGTAAGGAGAAGAAGAAGGCGCAACTGCCGATCAGGGTGAACAGCGATTTCATGTGTGTCTCCGCGGTTGGAAGTAGTTTATGGACGAGCCGCGCGCCCGTTTCCTCACACCTCACTCCTCACCCCTCACGCGCCGCGCCCCAGCCACCACTTCATCAACTGCCAACCGGGGTCGAAGGCGCGGCCGGTGGCGGCGGCGGTGGGTTCGTCGTACCGCTCGGCGGCGTCCGGGGCGATGCCGGTGCCACACGCCGCGAACGCCACCGCGCCGTGCGCGTGGGCGCGGGTCCGCAGCGTCGTGCGGTGGTCCGGTTCCACCAGCAGCCGGTAGTCGCCGTGCCGCGGGAGCGCGTCCAGCAGCGGGCCGACGATGTGCTCGTCGATCTGTTCCAGCGCCCTCACCTTCTCCGTGGCCTTGCCCTCGTGAGAGGCCTCGTCGGGCGCTTCGACGTGAACGCACACGAGGTCGAAGTCGGCGAGCGCGTCGATGGCGTATTTGCCTTTGTTTGCGTAATTGGTGTCGAGGTAGCCGGTCGCGCCGGGTACGTCGATGCGGTGCCAGCCGAGCAGCACGCCGACGCCGCGCACGAGATCGACCGCGGAGATGATGGCCCCGCGCCCGCCGTACAGCTCCGCGAACGGCCGGATGCGCGGGGCCTTGCCGTGGCCCCAGAGCCAAGTCTGCGTGGCCGGTTTCTTGCCCTCTGCGATGCGTTTCTGCGTGGCCGGGTGCGCCGCGAAGATCGGCTTGCTCGCCTCCATCAGGTCGATGAGCAGCCGCGCGCCCGGGCCTTGCGGCAGGTAGTCCGCGACCGGCTTATCGGGGATGTCGTGCGGGGCTTGGGCCGACGTGCCTTCGAGCGGGCACGGCGCGCCGCGGCCGCGCCACACGAGGATGTTGCGGTACTGCACGCCGGGGTGAAACTCGATGGTGCCGCCGCCCAGTTCCTTCCCGCCGAGTTCGTGCTGGAGCGCGTTGATGAGCGGCGCGCCGTCCTCGCTGGAAATGTGGCCCGCGGTGAAGTCCCGCATGTGGCCGTCGGGGACGTACACGAGGTTGCAGCGCACGGCCCAGTCGTTCGGGCCGAGGTCGATGCCCATCGCGGCGGTTTCGAGCGGCGCGCGCCCGGTGTAGTACTGGAGCGGGTCGTACCCGAACAGCGAGAGCGTGGCGACGTCCGACGCGGGCGTGAGGGACGGCGGCACGTTGTTCGACAGCCCCACGACACCGGCCTTGGCGACGCGGTCCATGTTCGGCAGCTTCGCGGCCTGTAGCGGCGTCACCCCGCCCAGCTCCGCGACCGGTTCGTCGGCGCACCCGTCCGGGATCACGATGACGTACTTCATGGAGCAGATTCTACCACTTGATAGGCGACTTCGGCTATCATCTCGGTGCGCCACAACAACGAAGGCAGAGGACAGAAGGTCGAGTTCGCCGCGCGCGCCCGCGGCTCGCGGCTAACGGTGCCTTTCTCTGTCCTCTGTCCTCTGTCCCCTGTGCGTATTTGTGGCCGATCTGCTTTTTCTCGGACCCGCCCCGCCCGCTCGCGGCATTACCCACTGACGGCCGACGGAGAACGCGATGGCACTGGCACAACTGGACGTAGTGCGCAAGGTCTTCGACCGGGTTCGCGACGGGGCGAACGACGGCGACGGGTCACTGCTCGCGCGCTACCGGCACGAGCGCGACCAAGACGCCTTCGGCTCCCTCGTGCGGCGGCACGGGCCGATGGTGCTGGGCGTGTGCCGGCGCGTGCTGCGCGACCACCACGCCGCGGACGACGCGTTTCAGGCCACGTTCCTCGTGCTGGCGAAGAAGGCCGACGCCGTGCGCCCCCCGGACCGGCTCGCGCCGTGGCTGTACGGGGTCGCCTACCGCACCGCGCTCAAGGCCCGCGGGCGGGCGTTCCGCCGCACGCAGGTCGAACAGGCTTACGCAACCGAAGCGAGCAACCGCGCCCCGGCCGCACACGACGGCACCGACCTGTTGCCGGTAATCGACGAGCAACTTAACGCCCTGCCGATGAAGTACCGCGACCCGCTCGTGCTTTGCGCGCTCCACGGGCTGAACAAGGCAGAGGCCGCGGAGCGCTTGGGGCTGCCCGAAGGCACGGTGTCCAGCCGGCTGGCCCGCGCCCGCGAGATGCTCCGCGACCGGCTCACGCGCCGCGGCGTGGTCGTTCCGGCCGCGGCGCTGGGCGTGCTGCTCACCGCCAATTCGCTGCACGCGGCCGTGCCGCCGGCGCTGGCCGCGGCCGGCGCGGAGGTCGCCCTCGGGTCGGTCGCCGTTCCCACAACCGTTCTCGCTCTCTCTAACGAGGTGCTGCGTTCCATGATGATGCTCAAGCTGAAAACGCTGTGCGCCGCGGTCGTGTCCGTGGCGCTGGTCGGCGGCGGGTTCGGGGCGTACGCCCTGAGCGCCGACGAGAAGAAGCCCCAACCCGTGCCCGCCGAGGGCACCAAGCCGCAGCCGGTTCCGGTCAAGAACCCCAACGAGAAGAACGGGAACAACAACCAGAACGGCGAGGGCAACAAGCCCAAGCCGGCCCCGGACGGCGAGAAGAAGCCGATCAAGGTCATCAAGCACACGGGCAAGGTCGCGAGCGTCGACGCCAAGGAGAGCACGCTGATGGTCGCCACGAAGGGCGACAACGGTGTGGTCGAGAAGGTCTACAAGGTCGCTGCGGATGCGAAGGTGTTCGTGGACGGCAAGGAATCGAAGCTGGCCGACGTTCCCAAGAACTCTACCGCCGCGATGATCATCGCCATCGGTAAGGAGGGCGCGCTCCCCACCGCGACCGAAGTGCGCGTGACCGGGCAGAGCTTCGTCGCGGTGATCGCGAAGGTGGACGCGTCGAGCGTCACCTTCGAGGGCGAGAAGCAGATGCGCGTGGCGAAGGCCGGCGCGGACACGAAGGTCACGATCAACGGCAAGGACGCGAAGCTCGCGGACCTCAAGGCCGGCGACAAGGTGCAGGTGACGATGAAGGCCGACGAGTCGGTCGCGCTCACGATCGTCAGCGGCGCGCGGCCCGGCGACGGCGAGAAACCCGGCACCAAGCCCGGCGAGAAGCCACCGGTGAAGCCCGACCTGCCGCGCAACGTCGGCCAACTGGTGGCCGGCGTGGACGCGCAGGCCAACACGGTGAGTGTGACGATCAAGGGCCGCGAGAACGCGGTCAAGGTCGCGGCCGGGGCGAAGGTCACCATCGACGGGAAGGACGCCAAACTCGCCGACATCCCGAAGGGCGCGTTCGTCGTGTTCGGCGGTCAGAAGGAAGGTAGTAAAGAGGCGACCGAGGTGCGCGTGAGCGGCGAAACCCTAATGGCGACCGTCAAGCAACAGGACGCCGCGACCATCACCCTGACCACGCCGAAGAGCGAGAAGAACCCCGGCACCGACCGCGTGCTGAAGCTGTCCGCGATTCAGAAGGTGACGATCAACGGCAAGGACGGCAAGGCCGCGGACCTGAAGGCCGGAGACAAAGTGGTCGCGGTGCTGTCCGCGGACGGGACGAGCGTGCTGTCGATCACCGCGGGCGGCGGCGAGAAGCCGAGTGGCGACAAGCCCAAGCCGGAGAAGGAAGGCGAGGACGAGTAGTTCCGGAGAGTCGGGCCGAACCGATCGCGCGCCGGCCCCGTTGGGCCGGCGCGTTGCGTTCGGTGGCCCGATGTGCCTCCGACCGGCGGCACTCGGGGTCGGCCAGAGGCCCGCACGACCCGCGGGCGCGGCGCGGTCAGGGCGCGCCGTCGAGGACGGCGCGGACCTTGCGCACCAGTGCGAGCGGGGAGAACGGCTTTTGCAGGAAGGCGTCGGTCGCGGTCACGATCCCGTGCCGCACCACGGCGTCGTCGGTGTACCCGCTCACGTACAGCACCTTCAGCCCCGGGCGCGCGGCGCACAGCGCGCGGGCCAGTTCGCGCCCGCCGGTGCCGGGCATCACCACGTCGGTGACCAACAGGTGAATCGGGCCGGGGTGCCGCTCCGCGCGCTCCAGCGCCGCGGCCGGGTGCGCGGCCTCGAGCACCGCGTACCCCCGCCCCTCGAGCGCGAGCCGCGTCAGCCCGCGGACGGTGTCGTCGTCTTCGACCACGAGTACGGTCTCGGTCCCGCGCGGGTCGAGCAGGATCGTGTTGGAGCGCGGTGTGTACTCCGGGTCGGTCGTGGCCGGGAGCAGGATCGTGAACACCGAACCGGCCCCCGGCGCGCTCTCCACCCCGATGTGCCCGCCGTGCGTCTTCACCGCGCCGTACACCATCGCCAGCCCCAGCCCGGTCCCCTTGCCCTGTTCCTTCGTGGTGAAGAACGGCTCGAACAGGCGGGCTTTGACCTCGTCGGTCATGCCGGTGCCGCTGTCGGACACGACGAACTCGACGTACGGGCCGGGGGCGAGGTCCGGGTACGCGCCGGCGTCGGCCGCGGTCAGCACCCGGTTGCGGGTCCCGATGGTCAGCCGCCCGCCGGTGGACATTGCGTCGCGGGCGTTGACCGCGAGGTTCAGTACGATCTGGTCGAGCTGCGTCGGGTCCGCGCGCACCCGGCGCAGGTTCGGGGCCAGCACGGTGGTGAGCACCACGTCCTCGCCCACGAGCCGGCGCAACAGCCGGGCGGTGTGTTCGATCACCGCGTTCAGGTCGAGCACCTTCGGCTCGACGATGGCCTTGCGGCTGAACGCGAGGAGTTGGCCGGTCAGCCCGGCGGCCCGGGTCCCGGCGTCGCGGATCGCGGCCACCGCGTCGCGGTGCGGCGACCCCGGCCCCAGCGCGCCCAGAAGCAGGTCGCCGTACCCGTTGATGGCGGTGAGCAGGTTGTTGAAGTCGTGGGCGATGCCCCCGGCGAGCCGGCCCACGGCCTCCAACTTCTGGGCCTCGCGGAACTGGCCCTCCAGTTTGCGCCACGCGGTCAGGTCCACCACGACGGCGGCCAGCGCGACCGTGGCCCCGGAGCGGGCGCGGATGCCCACCACGCTGACCCGCGCGAACAGCTCGGACCCGTCCTTGCGCCGGTACCGGCGGTCCCCCTCGTACCCGCTCAGCTCGCCCCGCGCGACGCGCCCGAAGACGTTGAGCACGTCGGCGCGCTCGCGCGCGAACAGGATGTCCGTCACGGTCAGGTTCGGCACCTCGTCCGGCCCGTACCCGAACATGCGGTAGAACGCGGCGTTGCCGTAGATGTAGCGCCCCTCCGGGGTGATCTCGCACACGCCCGCGGGGGTGGCGTCGAGGAACGCGCGGAACCGGCTCTCACTTGGCCCGCAGCGCGTCCTCGGTCGCCTTGCGCTCCTGAATGTCGCGGCTGATCCCGACGAGGCCGACCACGCGCCCGTCGCCGTCGCGGAGCGGGGCCTTCGTCACCAGCCGCCACGAGTCGCGCCCGGCGGCGTCGCGGGCCAGTTCCTCGCGGTTCGCCAGCGTCGCGCCGGCGAGCACGCGCCGGTCGTCGGCGTCGTACCCCGCGGCTTGGTCCGCGGGGAACAGGTCGAACGCGGTCTTCCCGCACGGGTCGCCCCCGACGAACTCGATCAGCCCGCGGTTGCACAGGTCGAACCGGCGGTCGACGTCCTTCGAGAAGATCAGGTCCGGGATCGAGTCGATGATGGTGCGGAGCAGGGCGCGCTCGCGGCGCACGGCCTCCTCGGCCGCGTACCGCTCGGTCACGTCGCGGAAGATCAGCACGACGCCGTGCAGGGTGCCGTCCGGCCCGCGGATCGGGGCCGCGCTGTCGTCGATGGGGCGCTCCGGGCCGTCGCGCGCGATCAGCACCGTGTGGTTCGCCAGCCCGACCACGACGCCCTCGGCCAGCACGCGCCGCACCGGGCTTTCCACCGGCGCGCGGGTGCGCTGGTTCACGATGCGGAACACGTCGGCCAGCGGCGCGCCGGCGGCGTCGGCCGCGCCCCACCCGGTCAGGGTCTCGGCCACGCGGTTCACCAGCACCACGCGCCCGGCGGTGTCGGTCACGATCACCGCGTCGCCGATGCTCTCCAACGTGACGCGGAGCTTCTCGCGCTGCGCGCTCAGTTCGGTTTCGGTGCGCTCGTGCTCGTCCACCTCGGCCCGCAGTTCTGCGGTGCGCGCCGCGACGCGGGCCTCGAGGTCCGCGTGCAGGCGCGTGAGCTCCGCGTTGGCGGCGCGCAGCTGCTCGTTCGCCACTTCCAACTGCCGCGCGCGGAGGAACAGTTCGCTCTCGAGCCGCGCGCCGCGGGCGGACTGCTCGGTCTCGCGCGCGCGGGCGCGCACCAGTTCGGTCACGTCCTCGACGTGGTGGATGACGCACGCGAGGGTGCCGTCGGCGCGCAGGACCGGGGTGTTGAGCGGGCTCCAGTGGCGCTCCTCGAACCCGCCGCCGGCGGCCTCGGGGCGGCGGATGTCGTACTTCTGAATCGCCATCGCGTCGGGCACGAGGTGCGCGCGCACGCGGTCGAGCGACGCCCGCAGGTTCCGCACCCCGTCCGCGCCGGGGTCCGCCGGGTTGTCGGGGAACACGTCGAACAGGGGCCGGCCCACGATCCGCTCGCGCACCGTCATGGTGGCGCGCAGGTAGGCGTCGTTGACCGCGACGATCACCAAGTCCGGGCTGAGAACGAGGTACGGCCCCGGCGCGGCCTCGAACAGCGCCCGGAAGTCCGGCGGGTCGGGTGGGGACGGGGGAACCATTCGCGCGCTCGGGTGGTCGGTGGGCGGGGCGAACGCAACTGGCGAGCGTACGGGCGAATAACGTCCCCTTCCAGTATTAACGGCGCTCGCGAAGTCGCAAGTGCGAACACCCGAAAAGCGCCCACCCCGCACCGCGAACCGACCCCGATTTGTGCCGGGCGCAGAAAAGTCGCGCCGCCGCTGAATTGTCGCGACCACAACGAACACAGGGGCCGTTCGCCCCTGTGCATCGTGCGGTGTCGCGGCGCGACTCAGAAGTTGGCGCGGAACCGCTTCAGCTTGTCGCGGTACTTCTTCTCTTGGTCCTCGTCGGCCTGCTTCTGGAACAGGTCCGCGAGCCGGGCCAGCGCCTTGAACGACTCGTCCTTGTCTTGGTTCACCACCGTCTCGACCCACAGGAACATCCACATGGCGTCGCGCGGCTTGCCCCCGGCGAGGTACAACTCGCCCATCATGCTGAACCCGGTCGCGTGAACGGCCGCGTCCTTCGTCTTGTTCATCTCGGCCTTGATCTTGTCCACGCCCTCCAGTTGCTTCCCCTCGGCCCCGGCTTTGGCGGCGATCTCGTAGATGGCGAGGCGGTCCTTCTTGACGCCGGCCGCGGTCTTGAGCAGTTCGGCCGAGGCCAGCGACGCGGAGGCGTACCCGGCCCCGCCGGCGCGGATGCGGAGGTCGATCTCTTGGATGCCGGCCTCGAGCCGCGCGTCGGCGGGGGCGTTGGTGTTCTTCACCACGCGGTTCCACGTGATCGCGGCGTCGTCGAACTTGCCGCGCTCGATCTGGAGCCGGGTGCAGGCCCGCGCCGCCGGCCACTGCTCCCAGCCGAACTTGGTGTCGTCGGTCGCGAGGAACCCGATCCACAGTTTGATGCAGTCGTCGGCCTTCGCCGCCCAACCCTTGTCGAAGTCGATCTCGTCCACGATCTTGTTGTTCAGCGCCGCGACCTTGAACTCGACGTACCGGCGCGAGTTCTCGGCGAGCTTGCCCTTCTTAAGCTCTTCGTAGATGAGGCGCGCGCCGTCGTAGTCGCGGGCCTGCTTCGGGTCGGTCGGGGACTCCTTGGCGTTGGCCGACTGAATCTTGCCCCGGTCGATGCCGGGCAGGTCGCCGATGGACACCTTCACCACATCGTCCGGGTTCACGGTCGCCACGACGGTCTTCTTGTCGGCCCCGATCACCTGAAACCCGGCCGGGCTGAGGGTGAACGTGCCGGAGTGGTCCTTGAGGGAGCCGTCCTTGCGGTCGCGCACGGTCACTTTGTCGAGCACGTTCTGGGCGCGCGCGCTGTGGACGAGGGCCACGAGCGCGCCGAGCAGCACCAGCCCGCGAATCGCCTGACGCATCATCGGTGAAGTTCCTGAGGGGAGTGAATGCGAGAGTTTCGGGAACAGCCGCTCGCGGCTTCGCCCGGCGCACGAGGGCGCGCCGGGCGAAGCCACGAGCGGCATCGGGTTACTGGTCGAAGGGGATCTTTTCGAGGAACACTTTGCCGCCGCCGTTCTTGTACAGCGGCAGCAGTTGCGGGAACTCCTTCAACAGGTCCGCGTACTTGTGCTGAACCTCGGGGGCCCAGTCGCCCTTCGGCACCTGCTTCTCGATTTCCAGCATGCGCTTGGCGACGGTCTCGAAGTTGGCCTGCGTCTTGGCCGGGTCTTTGATGAGTTGCTGGTACACCTTCAGTTGGTAGCGCTGGAGGTCGTAGAACGACTCGGCGAAGTCGTTGGTGTACTGCTTGATCTGGGCGGGGGTCGCGTCCTTGGGCGGGTTCTGGCGGCGGTTGCGGTAGATGCCGAACAGTTGCTCCCACTGCTGCCGGGCCTTGATCCACTCCGCGGACGCGGCCTTCTCGTTGGGGGTGGCGGCCCCGCGCTCCTCGTACACGTAGGCCAGTTCCTTGCGGAAGTAGAGCCGGCCGTAGCCCCAGCCCTGCTTCTCGTTGGTGCCGATAATGCCGGTGAGCAGCGCCTCGGCCTCGGCGAACTTTTTGCTCTCGCGGAGGGCGCGGGCGATGTTCAGTTGCGCGATGGCGTAGTCGCGGATCTGGTTCTGGACGCGCCCGCGGATCTCTTGCGGGATCTGCTCCGGCTTCACCTTGTCCCACCCGGCGAACTCCGGCACCGGGATCTTCTTGAGCGTCTCGACGGCCTTCTCGTTCTCGCCGACCGATTGGAGGGTTTGGCCGAGGAACAGGATCAGGCGGGGCGTGAGGTTCTTGACCGCGGTGATCTTCTTGAGCAACTCGCCGAGGCCCGCGCCGAGGTCCGCGGCCTCTTTGGTTTTGCCCTCGCGCTTGAGCACGGCCATTTGCCCGGCCAGTTCGCGGCCGAGTTGTTCGAGCACCGGCAGGTTGTCCTCGATGGTGCCGCCGGCCTTGAGCATCAGGTCGAGCATGGCGGCGCTCTCCGCGGCCTTGCCCTGCTTCACCTTGAGGCGGAACCCGGCGAGGATCACCTCGACGCGGGTCTTGTCCACCTTGCCGGCGAGGTCGAAAATCTTGGCCTTTTGCGCGCCGTCGTCGCCGGTCCCGGTGCCCCAGTCCTTCATCTCCGCCGTGACCGCGGTGCCCGTGGTGCGCACGACTTCGAGCGTGGGCTCGAGGGCCTTGGCGGCCTCGTCGAACTTGCCGGCGTCGATCATCGCGCGGGCCCGGAGGTACAGCGCGCGGGCGGCGATGTCTTGGGCCACCATTGTCAGCTCGATGCCGTCGAGGTTCAGTTCCTTCTCGCCGGGTTTCTTCACCAACACGTTGAAGGTCGGCACGAGGCCGATGACCTTCTGGGCGGTGTTGAACGCTTGGTTGTATCCGGGGTCGGTGCGCTCGGCGGCCGGGTCGGCGCGGCTCTGGAGGAACATGAGCAGGGCGAGGCGCGACTGGGCGCTGAGGTACGCCCGGACCTTTTCTTCCGACGAGTCGGCGTCGGGCTTATCGACCCGCGCGAGGTCGGTGATCGCGCGCTTGAACACCTCGGCCTTCTTCTCCGGCGGCGGCGGCGGCGGCTTCCCCTCTTCCTCCTTCGCGAGCACGACCTGCTGGGCGACGAACCCTTGGAGCAGGCGCACGTTCACCACCTGCGGCGACTTCCCGCTGACGCGGGTGAGCACCTCGAACGCTTCCGGGTACTGCTTGTCTTCGACGAGCAGGGAGCCGAGGCGGTACCGGGCGTCGTCGGTGGCCTTGTCGTTGGGGAACTTCTGGTCGAGGAACCGGGCGAGGTCGGCGGCGCGGGCCCGGTCGGCCCGGCGCGCGGCGGCGACCAGTTCGGGGTTGTCGCCCTTCACCCGCTCGCTGGCGATGATGTACCCGTTGATGCCGAGCATCCCGGCGAGCGCGGCCTTGCCCCCGGTGCCGCGGATCGTGTGGGCCACGTACTCGCCCAGCACGGCCGCGTGCAGCGGCTGGTCGGCGAGGTGGTAGAAGTAGATCAGGCGCAGGAGCACGTCGGTCACGTCGGCGGGGGTGTCGGACGGCCCGGCGAGCGCGCGGGCGCGCTCCAGCAGCGCGATGGTGGCGAGCCGCCGGGCCTTGATCTCGGCCCGCACCGGGTCGAGCTTCGTCATGTCGTCCTTCGTCTTCGGGTCGCTCAGGAGCGCGGCCTCTTTGCCCTCGGCCGTGCCCAACTTGCTGATCTGAATGAGCGACGCCATTTGCGCGCGCTCGAACGTGTCGTAGGTGCCCGCCGGCTGGTCGGCCTCGCCGAGCATCTTGCGGACGACGACCATGCGGGCCCGGGACGCGCGCGCGGTGTAGTCGTGGTCGGTCTGGGCCAGCCCGCGGAAGATCTTTTCGGCCTCGGCGTACTGGGCGCGGGCCGGGGCCGGGATGTCCTTGCCCTTGGCGGTCGCCACGGCGGTATCGGCCAGCGACTGCAGCGCGCGGGCGAGGAAGTACCGCACCGCGAACACTTCGGGCGTGGGCTTCCGCGGGTTCCCGAAGGCGTTCAGCCAGTTCCGCAGTTCGGTCACGCTCTGGTTCACGCGCTGGAGGTTCTTGGAGTTGAGGGCGTCGATCAGGTTGCGGCGCAGTTGGAAGTACCGGGCGAGGCGCTTGCCGTCTTCGGCCTCGAGCACGTTGGCCCGGCGGACGACCTCGACCTCGAGCGCGGCCGTGTTGAAGTCGTTCATCTCGTAGGTCACTTCCGCGGCCCACGCGAGCGCGACCCACACGGTCCGGTTCGTGCGCGACTTACTGCCCAGTTTGACGAACGCCGCCTTCGCCTGTTCGAGGTACTCGTTGCGCTTGGCCTTCTCCGCCCCGCTGAGCACGTCCGCGGGCATGTACGCCTCGGCCGTGTTGAACAGGTTGATGGCGCTCGCCAGTTCCGCCTCGAACGCCTCGCGCTCCAGCGCGCGGCGCAGGACGGGTTCCAAGCCCTTGTCTTCGAGCCGGACGCGGATCAGCTCGGAGGCGTCGGCGTACTTCTTCGACGCCACCAAGAAGTACTTCAGCGCCTCCTGCGCCACCTTCTTCTGCTTGTTCATCGCGCCCTCGCGGGCGGCGTTCTCTTCGCGGGTCTCGCCCGGCGGCGGCACGTCGATGCGCCGGGCCTCGTTCAGCATTTCCTTGGCGTCGAGCGCTTTCAGCTTCGCGAGGGCCAACTTCCCCTCGGCGGCCCGCGGGTGGTTCGGGTTCTCGGTCTCGAACTGGTCCAGTTCGGTCTTGGCGTCGCGCACCATGCCCTTGCGGGTGCCCTCGTCGGCCTCGTCCTCGGACGCCTCGAGCAGGCACTTGGCCCGCTCGAGGGTGATCGCGGCCTTGTCGTCGGGCGACAGCGGTTGCTTCTCGAGGTCTTTCAGGTACTCGAGGGCCAGATCGACCTGCCCGTGCTCGCGCAGCCCGCGGACCAGCTCAAGGGGCGACGGCGGCTGCGCGGCGGTGGGCGCGGCGAACAGCCCGGCGAGCGCGACAAGCGCGGCCAGCGCGACGAACGAGGGGTGGCGTGACGGCATAACGGCTCCCGGCTGCGCGTGGGGGGCGGGCGCGGACGACGTGGACTCGCGCTTCTGACGCTCCGACCACGGGCTTAGTTCCACAGTTGTGGATTCTGACCGCCCGGCGCACAGAGTCAAGGGGTTAAGCGAGCGGCGCGGTGTACGCCCGCCGGTAGCTGTGCGATTGCGATGCGCTCAACGTGTCGGAGTTATGGAGCCACCGGCGGGCGTACACCGCGCCGCTCGCGGTCCCATCACTCCGTAACAATGGAAACGGCGCGCCCCCGCGTGGCTAGGGATTGCCCATTCCCTTCGCGCGCCGCGGCGCGTAGGCTTGCACAAGGGGTGCACTGGAGCGACCGTGAAGCCCGGCTTCGCGGGCGACAGGTCGCGAGTCCCGCGGCGCGACCGTGAAGCCCGGCTTCGCGGGCGACAGGTCGCGAGTCCCGCGGCGCGACCGTGAAGCCCGGCTTCGCGGGCGACAGGTCGCGAGTCCCGCGGCGCGCCGGTTGCATTTCGACTATTCCCGCGTTCCAACACCGAGGTTCCGCATGTCCACGCTGACCCGTCGCGAATGGCTCAAGGTCGCGGCCGTTACGCCCGCGGCGCTCGCCTTGCCGCAGTTCGCCTGCGCCGCGCCGAGCGCCGACGACATCAAGCCGGTGCTCGACAAGGCGCTGGCGTTCTTCAAGACCGCGCAGAAGGACGGCGGCAACTTCGAGACCGACCCGCGCGCCGGCGAGCCGGGCCTAACGGCCCTCATCGCCGCGGCCCTCATTAAGAACGGCGTGCCCGGCGACAACCCCGTCGTCAGCAAGGCGCTCAAGTTCCTCGAAACGAAGGTGCAAAAGGACGGCGGCGTCTACGACCGCGGCCTCTCCAACTACATGACCTGCCTCGCGCTGATGACCTTCAAGGAGGCCAACAGCGGCGGCAAGTACGACAAGACCATCGAGGCCGCGACCAAGTACGTGAAGTCGCTGCAGTACGTGGACGGGTTGAAGGAAGACCACCCGACCTTCGGCGGCGCGGGCTACGACAAGCCCAACGCCAAGGGCCGCCCGGACATGTCGAACACGCACTTCATGGTCGAGGCGCTCTTGGCCGCGGGCGTGAGCAAGGACGACCCGTCCATCACGCGGGCGCTGACGTACATCAGCCGGAGCCAGAACCTCGAGAGCGAGTTCAACAAGCTCCCGTACGCGAAGAAGGCCGGGGCCGCCGACAAGGGCGGGTTCGTCTACAACCTGTCGGACGCCGACAACCCCAAAAGCCCGAAGATCACGGCCGAGGGCGGGCTGCGGAGCGAGGGCGGCATGACCTACGCCGGCCTCAAGAGCTTCCTGTACGCGGGCGTGGCGAAGGACGACGTGCGCGTGAAGGCCGCGGTCGCGTGGGTGCGGGCGCACTACAGCGTGACCGAGAACCCCGGCCAGAAGGATTCGGGCCTGTACTACTACTACCACACCTTCGCGAAGGCGATGGACGCGCTCGGCGAAGACCCGTTCGTCGACGCCAAGGGCGTCAAGCACGACTGGCGGCAGGAACTGTTCGACGAGCTGAAGAAGAAGCAGAAGGACAACGGGAGCTGGCAGAACAGCAACCCGGCGTTCGCGGAGGGCATGCCGACGCTGGCGACCGCGTTCGCGATCCTGTCGATTGGGTACTGCAAGAAGAAGTAGCGCCGACCCGTCTTCTGTAGCCGGCCTCTGCGAGGCCGGTAGCTCAACGCGCCGTTCGGCTACCGGGGTCACAGACCCCGGCTACAGAAAGGCGGAGCGCCGACCCGGTGCGCGGGGCCGTTCATGTTCCTCGGCTACAACACGAACGGCTTCGCCCACCACCGCCTCGAAGACGCCATCGAGATTCTGGCGGAACTGGGCTACCGCGGCGTGGCGCTCACGCCGGATGTGCACCATTTCAGCTTCATTGAGGAAGTAGGTTCCCACGATCTCTGGGACAGCTTCTTCTTAACTCTGGATGCCTCCAAGATATTGGCGCTCGTGGTCGAGACTGGCGCGAGGTACTTTCTCGATCCCCGGTTGAAGCACCAGCCAACCCTCATCTCTACTGCTCTATCCGGGCGTGATCGCCGACTGACCTTCCTGGAATCGTGTGTCGGTCTGGCGTCGCGCGCACTACCGGGTTGCGTTTCTTTCTGGTCCGGTGCGCCAGACGATGCCGCCCGCCCTTCTGAACTGATGAACCGCCTCGCGGACGGCTGTAAGCGGCTCGCCGACTACGCGGCCGAGCGGAACGTGCGGCTCGCGTTCGAGCCGGAGCCGGGCATGTTTATCGACACGATGGACAAGTTCGCGGAGCTGCACGCGCGCGTGAACCACCCGGCGTTCGGCCTCACGCTCGACATCGGTCACTTGGTCTGCAACCGCGAACTGCCGGTCAGCAAGTTCCTCGCGGATTGGAAACACGTCCTGTGGAACGTCCACATCGAAGACATGCGTGCCGGGGTCCACGACCACCTGATGTTCGGCGAGGGCGAAGTGGACTTCGCCGACGTGTTCGCGGGCCTGCGTGCCGCGAACTACACCGGCGGCGTGTACGTCGAACTGAGCCGCCACAGCTACGACGCGGTCAACACCGCGCGCAAGGCGAAAGCGTTCTTGGACCGGTTCGTCACTTCTTCGCGTGCTCCTTGAAGAAGGCCGCGATGCGCTTCGCGCCGTCGGCGGGGAACGTGTGCCCGCCGGGGTAGATGCACGTTACCAGCGGCGTGCCGCCCTTTGAGGCGTAGCGCGTGCCGGTCGGGTCCGCGCCCGGTTGCCACGGTTTGCCCTCGGCCTCGCACCCGTTCTGCTTCTGGATCGCGTCCATCGTCGCCTTCTGCCACGCGAACTTCACCAGTTCGTCCTTCTCACCGGCGATGTGCAGGCACGGCTTCGGCTTCAGCGATTTCACCATCAACCCGGCCGTGGTGCCGCTCGGCGCGACCGCTGCGAACACGTCGCCGCGCTCGGCCCACAGCACTTGCGTGAACCGCCCGCCGTTGGAGTGTCCCGTCACGTACACTCGGGCGTCGTCGATCTTGTAGTCCGCGCGGAGCGTCTTCAGCATCGCGTCGAAGAACTTGAGGTCGCGGTCGTCTTGGTCCTTGGGGTTGGACTGCCAGCCGGTCTTCTTGCCCTCCGGGTCAGTGAGCTTGCCGGGCGTGTTCAGGCCCTGTGGGTAAACGCACACGGCCTCGGGCCAGTGGGTGTGAACGCCGATGCTCGCGGCGGCGTGCTTCGCGGTGCCGCCGTGCCCGTGGAAGATGAACACGAGCGGAGCCGGCGCGGTCGCGCCCTTCGCCGGGGCGCAGACAAGCGCCTCGCGGGTCACGTCCCCGACCTTCCATTCCACCTTCTTCAGCGGTTCCGCGGCCCGCGCGGTCAGCGCGACAACGGTTCCCAAACAGAGCGCCACGAAATACCGGATCACGGCTCGGCCCTCGAAAACATCAGGTGCCAAAACTAACCCGCGCCCGCCGCAGGCGGTTCCGCGTGGGGCATTTCACTGAACACCCGTAAATGCCTGCACTTCCGCTGGAACGGGTTCGGGCGCACACCCACATTGCATGTCTATCAATGTCTAGTATCGCGCGCATCAGCCAGCTAGAAACGTCCATCAAAACTACGAAACACCACTTGGCAAAAAGAAAATAGAAAAAAGTGTCGATTGCGTGTTGACATCGATACTGGACGGACGTATATAAAGTGTGTCGGATGCAAATGAGGAGTTGTGACGCAGCCGACAGGGTGACGCATCGTGGGGAATCGGGGAGGGACGACCATGGAAAGCTGGCGCTTGGTGTGGCGGGACGGGTTCGCTCCGGTGCTCTCGACGACCGGGCTGGAGGCGCTCCGCGACGCCCTGCGGGGCGACGACCCGCGGCTCACGCAGGGGAGCACGACGACCCCGCCGCCGCTGATGTGCGTGCAGGACTGGCCGGTCGAGGCCGCGTGCGCCCTCGGCTTCTGCGGCTGGCAGGGCGACGATCTCGAATCGGTGGGTCAAGTCGAGGAGTTCTTCGCGCGGGCCTGCTTCGAAGCGGACCAGCGCCTCGGTGAGCCGGCCGCGTGCCGCTGGTTCCTGAACTGGTTCGACGACACGCCCCGCGACGAGATGCGCCGCGAGCTGCTGGGCGAGGTGGAAAAGGCACTGGCGGAGCGGATCGAGATCGAGCGCGCCGCCCCGAACCGCAAGCGGTTCGTACCGACCAACGAGATCGCCGCGGCCTGACGCCGCACCCCGAAACACCGCGACGGACACACGACCCGACACACACGACCCGAACACAGGAATAGAGCCATGACCCCGATCTGCCGCCACTGCACGAAGTCGAAAATCAACCGCCCGCGCGGGCTGTGCTGGAGCTGCTACTACACGCCGGGGGTGAAGGAGCTGTACCCCTCGACGAGCAAGTACGCCCGCCGCGGGGTGGGGAACTTCACCGGCAGCGCGCCGCTGCCCGCGGCCCCCACGACCGCCGCGCCCGGCACGCCGGAAAAGCTCGCGGTGCTGGAACAGCGGGCGAAGCTGAAGCAGGCAATCTTCCACCCGGCCGACGCGCGGTACGCCGGCGACCCGCGCCCGCTGGAGTTCATCAAGGGCCAGTCGGCCGGCATCGCGAACATGGCGTGCGTGGCGTGAAACACGGCGGGCCGCGGGTTCCGCCCGCGGGTCCTGATCCGTAGGCCGCGCCTCAACCCACAGCGGGGCCGCGGTCGGTTCGCGCGAGCGCTTGAACAGATTGCCGCGCGAAACTCGACCGCCGCCCTCGACCCATCGAGCGCCGGACCCACCTCAGCACCCGCGGAGCGCCCCGCAGCCCGCCGACAACCCGGAGCGCGGGCGGACAGGAAGCGCCCGCCCGCGCCCGCCACGGGCCGCCCGCCCTCACCGGGCGGCCCGTGTTTTTTCCAGTTCCTACCCGCTTCACATTTCTTGGCACGAGATGGCGCACCAACTCATCTTCTGGTCCAGTCACGGTAGCTCGTTTCCGTTCGCGGCGCGGGTTGCCAAGCGGGGCCAACCAATGCCAATGCCGGCAGACCAGATTCCAATAGGGGGAAGGCCGGCTCCCGGACGGAACGACCGGGGCGTGGCGCTCAAATGGTACGACCTGCTCCGTGAACTCGCTGCTGTGCGAGTCGATCCCAAGCAGTTCGCGGAAGTGTAATGACGGCGCGGCTCACGACGCGCCGCCGGGCGCGTTGTGCAACCTGTTTCGATTGTGCCACTTCAAGGCCCGCGCGTCCCCATTACTGAGCGTAAAGCCACTTCGGGGGCCGAGTTGCGGCGCGCCGGGCCGCGTGAGGTGTCAGGCGCGCGCATTATTCCGGCCGTGCGCCCCGTGCGGCGCGCGTCAAGGGGCGAAATGCCGCGCCCGTTGCGGCACCACACGAATTGTGACGTAGAGTTGCGGAGCGTTTACGGACGAGTGATGCACACCGGAGGGATACGATCATGCTCGTTCTCAGCCGCAAACTGGGCGAGAAGATTTTCATCGGCGACAACATCTGCATTACGGTCGTGGACATCGACCGCGGAAAGATTCGCCTCGGGATCGAAGCCCCCCGCGACGTACCCATTTACCGGCAAGAACTCCTCCCGCTGGCTCAACAACAGGCGCGCACCGACAGCGCCTCCGGGTCCAGTTCGGCCACGGTGTCCTGACCGCCGGCCCCGTCCGTAACGCTGACACAACACGAAAAGCCGATGGCGCTCTGTCGCCGTCGGCTTTTCGTGCTTATCATTTGGGTTCCCCGTCCCTCACACAGGCGCACCCATGCCCGAACCGATCACGATTGCGACATGGCCGTTTGGCAAGTTGGCCGTTGAAGTCGCGATGAAGGCGCTGGCGAAGGGCGAGCCGGCGCTCGACGCGGCCCTCGCCGGGGCGCAGGCCGTCGAGGACGACACCACGATCCGCAACTCGGTGGGGTTCGGCAGCCTGCCGGACCGCCTCGGTCGCCTCACCCTCGATGCGTGCCTGATGGACGGCCGCACGCTCTCCTGCGGCGCGGTCGCGTGCGTCGAGCACATCAAGCACCCCGCGGCGCTGGCCCGGCGGGTCATGGAGAAGACCCCGCACGTGCTGCTGGTGGGCGAAGCGGCCAAGTGGTTCGCGCTGCAACAGGGCTTCCCGCTCGAAGTGCCGTACACCGCCGAGAGCATCAAGGAGTGGCTCGACGCGCACCCGGAGCGCAAGAAGAAGGACGACAAGAAGCCGACCAGCGCCGACGGCGCGTCCGACATTAATATCAACGAGTTCAACCACGACACCGTTACGGTGTTGTCGCTGGACAAGAAGGGGCACCTCGGCGGGGTCTGCACGACGAGCGGGCTGGCGTACAAGCTGCCGGGGCGCGTGGGCGATTCACCCATCATCGGGGCCGGGTTGTACGTGGACGACCTCGCGGGCGCGGCCGGCGCGACCGGCGTGGGCGAAGAGATCATCCGCATCGGCGGGAGCCTGTTCATCGCGGAGCAGATGCGCGCCGGGAAGAGCGCGCAAGAGGCCTGCGAGTTGGCGTGCAAGCGGTCCAACGCCGCGGCCGGGCGGCGCGGGGTTCACCCGGCGCGGGTGGCGTTCCTCGCGCTCGACCCGAAGGGCGGCGTCGGCGCGGCCTGTACCGAGAAGGCCGACTTCAAGTACGCCGTGGGCCGCGGCGACAAAATCGAGCTGCTTCAGGCGAAGGAAATCGGCCCCAAAGCGTGACCGCGGGCCACTTGGTCTTCACCTCCCCTTTGAGGGGGAGGGCGCCGGCGCTTCGCCGGCGGGTGGGGAGCCGCTGAGGAACCGTGAAGGCGCTCACCCCCCACCCGGCTCGCAAAGCCTCGCCGACCTCCCCCTCAAGGGGGAGGTGTACAAGAGGGCTTCCCATGTCGCTATCGCGCCGCACACTCCTTCGCGTCGGCGGGGCCGGCGCGCTCGGCTTCCCGCAACTGCTCGCCGCGGCCGACGCGCCGCGCGCCAAGCACAAGGCCCGCGCGAAGAGCGTCATCTTCCTGCACCAGTGGGGCGGGCCCGGGCAGCACGAGACCTTTGACCCCAAGCCCGACGCGCCCGACAACGTCCGCGGGTGGTACGGCGCGACGAAAACCAAACTGCCCGGCGTCATCTTCGGCGAGAAGATTCCGAAGCTCGCGGCACTGGCCGACAAGCTCACCGTCGTGCGCTGCATGCAGCACACGATGAAAAACCACAACTCCGCTGGGTACTACTCGCTCACCGGCGTCGCCCCGCCCACCGACGACCAGCGCCTGCGCGACTCGCTCGACCTGTTCCCGGCCTACGGGAGCATCGTGGACAAGCTCGCGCCCGCCCCGAAGGGGGTGGCGACGTTCGTTTCGTACCCGCACGTGATCGCCGACGGCAGCATCACCCCCGGCCAGCACGCGAGCTTCCTCGGCAAGGCCCACGCCCCGCTGTTCGTGAACCAAGACCCCAACAAGCCCGACTTCAAGCTGCCGGAACTGACCCTGCCCGACAACCTCAGCGTCGAGCGGCTCGAAAGCCGCAAGGACATCTTGAAGCTGATCGACGACCAGAGCGACCTGCTCGAAACGTCGGCCGTGGCGCAGGGGCTGGACGAGAGCTACCAGAAGGCCGTGGCGATGCTGACCAGCCCGCGGTTCAAGCAGGCGTTCGACCTGTCGAAGGAACCGAAGAAGACGCGCGACGCCTACGGCCGCACCACCTACGGGCAGGGGTGCTTGCTCGCGCGCCGCGCGGTCGAGGCCGGGGCGAAGTTCGTGAACGTGTACTACGCGCGGTCCATCGGCGGCGCGGGGCAGGGGTGGGACTACCACGGGTTCCGCGGCGAGGACGTACCGGCGCGCCTGCGCGAGCTGCTGCCGGTCGCCGACCAGACGCTACCGGCGCTGCTCACCGACCTCGAAGACCGCGGGCTGCTCGACAGTACGCTCGTGGTGTGGGTGGGCGAGTTCGGGCGCACGCCCCGGATCAGCTCCAACGGCGGGCGGGACCACTGGCCGCAGTGCTACTGCGCGGTGCTGGCCGGCGGGGGCACGAAGAAGGGGTTCGTGTACGGGGCCAGCGACAAGATCGGCGCGTACGCGACCGTGGGCCAAGCGCGCCCGGAAGACCTCGCGGCCACGATGTTCGAGGCGCTGGGCATCGACCCGGACGCGGAGATCAAGGACAAACTGAACCGCCCGCTGCCGGTCGCCCGCGGGAAGCCGATCGGCGAACTGTTCGCGTAACGCGCCGCGCGCGGCCGGTCACTCGTCGTCCCCGTCGCCGTGCTGGACCTGAAACGCGAGCTGCTCCAACTGGATCGCCACGTCGACGGTCACGAGCCGGACGTGCTTGGGCAACTTCAGCACAACCGGGGCGAAGTTGAGGATGCCGCGGACCCCGCCGCGGGCCAGTTCGTCGGCCACGCCGGGGGCCGAGGTGCCGGGCACCGTGAGGACGCCGAGTTCCGCGCCGAGTTCGGCCACGCGCGCCGCGGCGGTCGCGGCCGGTTCGACCGTCAGCCCTTCCACCACCTGCCCGACCTTCGTGGGGTCGGCGTCGAACAGGGCGACGATCTCGAACCCCTGCGCGCGGAACCCCTGATACTTGAGGAGCGCGCGGCCGAGGTTGCCGACGCCGACGAGGACCGCGCGCCAGCCGCGGTCGATGCCGAGAGCGGCGCGGATCGCGGCGGCCAGTTCTTTGGCGTCGTACCCGATCCCGCGCTGGCCCAAGTGCCCGAGGGCGGCGAGGTCGCGGCGCACCTGCGCGTCGCTGACGCCCACGGCGTCGGCGATGCGGCGGCTGGGCACGATCTTGTCCCCGTCCGCGGGCCACGCGGCCACGGCGCGAAGGTACAGGCTCAGGCGCTGGGCCGCGGCCCGCGAGAGCCGTTGGGCGCGCTCGGTTGGCTGGCCGTCCAAGTTGGCGATCTCCGGTTCGGGCGAGGGTCCACGTCCCATATTACTCGCGCGCCCCCTATTTCCGCGCCCCCGATTTTCGCGCGCCCCACGGTTCGCCCGGTTCGACGAAACCCCGCGGGCGCGGCGGTTTTGCGCCCGTTTCCCGTTCGCGGGCTTCGGATTGACGCCCCCAACCCGATTGGGTATTACCGCCCCCCACGGCACCGAGGGGACCGCGGGTTCACCCGGCCGCGCGCGAGCGATTCGCGCCGGCCCGAGCGCCCGCGCCGCCCGCACTGCGGGCCGGTGTTTGGTGCCGCGCGGCCCGGAACCCGCGTGGCGACCGGAGCGGACCAGAGGAGGGCTTGGAGTGAATCGCACGCTACTGATTTTGTCGGCCGCACTCGGCGCGGCCGCGCTGTTCGCGGGCACCGCGAGCGCCCAACCGGGCGCGCCGGCCGCCGGCACCCCGCCGCCCGCCACGCGGCCCACCATCGCCGTGTTCAACATGGCCGCGGTCATGCGCGACTTCGGCCAAGCCAAGTACCAAGTGTGGCTGCTCAACAAGCGCAAGGACGAACTGTCCAAGAACATCGTCGTCTGGCGCGGCGAGTACATCAAGATTCAGAACGACCTGCGCGCGAACCCCGCGCACCCGCAGAAGGACGCGATGGCGAAGCGCATGCTCGACCTCGCCCGCATGATCGAGGACGAGGACCGCAACGTGAGCAAGGTGCTCAACGACGAGGCCAGCAAGATCATCAGCGACCTCTACGACAAGATGAAGGCCGTGGTCGATAAGACCGCGGAGTTGAACGGCTACCACATCGTGTTCGCGTACCCGGACGCGGTGACGGCGGAAGAGATCAACAGCGCGTACATCAAGGAACTGAAGCTGAAGCCGCCGGCGGCGCAGCCGTTCTACGTGGCCTCCCACGCGGACATCACCTCCGTTGTGGTGAAAACCCTCAACGGCTGGTATCCGCCGGTGGACCCGGTCACGAAGCAGGCCATCGACGTGAGCAAGTTGGACGTGCCGAACACGGGCAACGGCGTGCCGGGCACGAACCCGACCCCGCCCGGTCCCGGCGGCAAGCTGCCGTAAGCGGTTCGGTGTGAACCCGCGCGGGGCGCGCAGCCGATAACGACGGTGCGCCCGGCGCGGGTTCGACGGTCGAACGGAGTTCGACCGCCCGCGCTCTTGCTAGGGAAGGCTCACACCGTGCGCGTCATCGGCTACCGACAGCAGCGAACGCTCGCGTGCCCGGCCACAGTCGCCGGGGTCGGGTTGTTTACCGGCGTGCCGGTAACGGCCCGGTTCCTGCCGGCCGCGCCCGACACCGGGCTACTGTTCCGCCGCACCGACCGCCCCGGCGCGCCGGACCTCCCGGCGCGCGCCGAGCGCGTCACCGGCACCCAGCGGCGCACCACGCTCGGCCACACCGGGGCCGGCGTCTCCCTCGTCGAACACGTTCTCGCGGCACTTGCCGGCCTCCGCATCGACAACTGCATCATCGAACTGGACGCGCCGGAACCGCCGGGCCTCGACGGGT